>JAGXOG010000020.1 GCA_023660015.1 Elusimicrobia bacterium LH_S2
TTACTATTTCACTAAATCAGAAAGATTTAAAAAAGTAGAGAAAGACCTTCTCTATTTTGAAAATTTAATAAAAACTTTTTACTCGGCAATTGGAAGCGATAAAATTTCCCAAACACAATTAAATCACGGGTTTAAAGTTTTGAAAAAATTAGAAAATGAAGACTATACCCACGATGAAATTGAACATACTCTCAAATGGGCGGTAGATAATATCCCGGATATTTACAGCATAGGTATCATCCCTAAAATAATAAGCCAGGCGCTGGGAGATAAAGAAAGCCAGGAAATACTTAAAGAAGCCAAAGAAAATAAAAAAATAGAAAATAAAAAAGAAGAAGAAAAACGGGAAAAAGATAAACAGAAACAAAAAGAATTAGACAAAAAATTCAATAAACTTTCACAGAAAAAACAAAATGAAATTGAATCGCAAGCATTAGAAGAGTTGATTGAAAAAATACCCGGGATAGAACACTTCCCGGAACCTTTAATCCGGGCAACAAGAAACGACATTCTTGAAAAAGAATTTAAAAAGAAATGAAAAAGGAGAAAATTAAATGGCAGAAAAAGTAAAAAAGGCAGGCGTTAAAAAAAAGAAAGGTTATCTTTACTACGTTGACAAGCAGGGAGATATTGCCGCAGTAAAGATGGCCCGAGGCGGTAAGGCATCCGGCAAACCTAAAAAGATCGTAAAGACCGGGGTAAAAAAAGAATCCGGATATCTCTATTTCGTAGATAAAAAAGGAGACGTAGCCAGGGCAAAGATGGCAAGGGGTAAGAAATAGACGACAAGCTGACGTCATCATCAAGATTGTGTTATGGATTATGAGTGCACTGTAGAGAAATTCTGTGAGGAGTGCCAGAAAAAGATAAAGAAAAGATGGGAAAAAAATGGCTAAATATACTATAATATATTTCGATCATAGATAAATTAAAGTGGATATCCGGACTTTTTCCGGAATAATTACATTTTAGGAGATAATAAAATGAAGAATAGAATAGAAATAAATCCAAATATTCATTTTGGTAAACCATGTATTATCGGAACAAGAATTACTGTAATAGATGTGCTTGAATTAGTGAATGAAGGTATCCCTTTCAAAAAAATTATAAAGGATTATTATCCTGATATACAATTTGAAGATATAAAAGCCTGTATTCGCTATGCTATTGAAATAGTAGAAACTGAAGATATTCATATAGCCGAAAAAGTATGAAATTTTTGCTGGATCAGGATGTTTATTTTTCCACTGCGAGATTTCTAAGAAAAATAGGCCATAAAGTAACAACCGTCTCTGAAATAGGGGGTTCACAAACCCCTGATATAGAATTGCTTAAAATAGCCAAAAAAGAAAAATATATATTTGTAACAAGAGATAGGGATTTTGGTAAACTTGTTTTCGTAAAACATTTAGAAACAGGAGTTATTTATATTCGTACTTTTCCTAATACATTAACCGAGGTACATGAAGAAATTAAAGTAGTTTTAAAATCTCATAGTGAAAAAGAATTAAGAAAAACATTTATTGTTGTAGAACCAGGAAGATACAGATTTAGAAAATTAAATTGATAGATAAACCCAGCGCACGAAAACACCTATTTTCGTGCGTTATCCACCAACCCCAGCACCGTCAATAGTCCGTTTCCGTTCCCTGAAAACTTTGACAAACTCTTCATTGAAAGATAAAATACAATATAAAACAATGCGTTAAAAGAGGTTTTTTTAAAAAGAGTATTTAAAGGGGTAGGAATCATGAAAAAGGGGTTATAGAAAATGGCAAAAGTTCAACCGATCAGAGATCTTAAAAGAATCAAAGCAATCAAAAATATGTTAAAGGGGTCCGGAACTCCTCGGAATTATTTGCTCTTCACGCTGGGAATAAATTTTGCCTTGCGGATCTCGGATCTCTTAAAACTCCGTATTGCGGACGTGCTTGATAAAAGGGAACCGTGGGGGGTTTTATACTTCTAAAAGAAAAAAAGACCGCCAGGGCGGCAAGAATACGCATAAATGATAACTCCCGGGAAGCAATCCAATACTTTCTGGAAAACACTGCGGATTGGAGTTATGAAGAGCCGTTATTTAAATCCCTGCGCTCCGAAAAACCCCTTGATCCGTCGGCCGTCTATCGCCTAATCCAAAAATGGACAGAGGCGGTCGGCCTCACAAAAGAAAACTACGGCACCCACACACTCAGAAAAACATGGGGCTACATGGCCCGGAAAAGATTTTCCATACCGATAGAACTAATCCAGGCAAAGTTCGGCCATTCCTCCCCGGCAGTGACCAAAGCCTATATCGGCATCGAAGACGGCGAGATCGAAAACGTAGAGAGTGAAGTGAATTTGTGAAGAAAGAAGAGTTATCTATTAAAATTGTTGTTAGTATTGTTTTTATTAATTTCTTTTAAATGTACAGGATTTTGGTCAATTTTTTTAATGATTTTGATAAAAAGTTTTTTTACTTCTTCTCTTTCTAAATTATTTTGTAATTGCTGTAATTGTTCTTGATGCTCAATCATTAAATTTTCTTTTTCAATTTTTTTACAATTTAAAATAAGTTCTGAAATATTTTTACTTACTTCCGAAATATGTGTAAGAGTTATTCCCATAACTATTATTACTATTGGAAGGGGTGAATTTAATATTATTTCTAAAGGGGAATGTAACGAGATAGATTTTACGGATATGTTATGTTCAGATTTTATTTCTTGTTGTATCTTATACCAACCATACGGACTTTTATTTGCTTCGTTAAAGTCAAATTTTTTATATTCTTTTTGAGAAATTAAAGTAATAATTTTACTTAAATTGTCTACATAATATATTAAAGAAGAAATATCTTTCAATTTAGGTGATATTTTGTGTTCAAAATCTAATGTAATAATATTTGTATTTTCTTTATCCATTTTTAAAACCTCCCGGTAATACTAACTCTCTGTGTAGTTCCAAGATCACTGTAAGGAACCACCGCATAATTTAAAGAATACTCTGAAATGTTTAGACCTAAGCCCCCGCCTAAACCTTTAGTAGGCAAAGAAAACGCCTCATATTGGCTCTCTGTAGCCGATTTTAATAAATTAAGGAAGTAACCCCCACGGACACTTAGATATGGTATAGGCTGCCACTGGGTGCCGAGAGACACCTTAAAATTCTCATCTATCGGTTCATAATCAGCATCCACTGATAGAGTCAGCGCTCCGTAAGTATATCCCAATCCGGAAGAAAGAGTAACCGGCAGAGAGTAGCCTTCATTAATAAATTTCATCTTCGGTCCTAAATTTTTTAAGGCTATTCCCAGATTTAAGTTTTTCGAAATGGCGGATAAATTTTTATGTATACCGGCATCTACAGCTACTCCGAGCGCCGTCTCATCAGCAATACTCTGCCTTATTATTTTCACACTTCCGCCGTACATTCCCCTGCCGTAAGTTGTCTGGAACATGAAATCACTTGCTCCGAAATCATCCGCTTTTTCTCTGTTTTCCCCCCGGCCTTCCATTTGTCCCATAGTCAGAAGAGTGGCCGACATTCCAAGGACGCCTTTCTTTATTTGAAATGCTCCGGCTGCATAATCGTATCTGATATCCGATATCCACTCAGTATGGCTTGCTCCTATCTGTGTTGCCCGGACGGATGCTATTCCGGCGGGGTTATAATAAAGAGCGTTAATATCTCCGGCCATGGCAGTGTAGGCTCCGCCCATTCCCACCGCCGCAGCACTTGGCGATATTTTAAGAAAACTTGCGCCGGTATTTCCCGAAAAAGCTATTGCCGGTATTGATAAAATTATTATTATTAATTTAAAAATCCTCATCATTTTATCACCGCCATCTTTTTAAGTTTTTGCAGAACCTTATCTCCTTTCTTTCCTCTTACTAAATAAAGATAGACCCCCGAAGCGATACCGTCTGTATCCCAGGTCCATTCATAAGCATAAGCCCCGTCTATAATCCTCGGCGCTGATGTTATCTCTTTTGAAGAAATAAGTTCGCCGGCAATATTGTATATCATTATCTCAACCCTGTCGGCTATGCCGCACTCAAAGTGTATCGTTGGATTAGACTGTTTTGCGGGGTTGGGGAAAGAATATATTTCGCCCAGTTTAAATTCTTCCGGAGCGTCTGGACTATTTAAAGCAGAGGCGCTTGCGGCCGTCATGCCGCCGCCGGTCCCATCTTCGTATCCGGCGCCTTTTATAACAGCATTCCCGGTTACGTGGATTTGCGCTGCCAGAATATTGCCCAGACTCAAACCGTTCCCTGAAATATTAATAAGCTTTTCAGGGGCGTATATAATACTCTCCAAACTTCCCTGACCGGATATCACATCCGACTCATCTGAATTAGAAAATATTATCAAATCATACGGATCTTCAGTAGTAATTAATTGGGCTTTACCTGACGTTTTAAGAGAGCCGGTAAGAAAGATATTGACATTATCTTTAAAGATGAGTTTTGCCTGTCCCGAGACATCTATGCCACTTAGATAATAGATTCCCGAAGATACTATTATCTCTTTTTTACCCGCTACTTTTAAATTTTTCCCTAAAAGGCCGTCTTTTAAATTCTTTTCTAAAAGGTTATTGTCATTATTTTCCGATACCCAATTTTCTATTGCATTAAGGTCTATACCCCACGGGTTTATGGTATCTGTACTTTCAGAAATTTCACCTGAAATGTTTACATTTTCTCCGCTTACCGTTACAGTTGAACCTGTCACGTTCCCGTTTAATATTGCATTGCCGGAGAGTTTAACTTCGCTATTGCTTCTTATATCTCCGTAAATTTTTCCGTTACCGGATATCTTTAAATCACCTTCGGCATAAGCAGCGTAATCGGTAAGATAAGTTACCGAGTAGGTAACGCTCTTAAAGACTTCAATATTTTGGACATTATCTGTCGCTCTGTAATCTACTTTATGCAGGCCGTCGCTTAATTGAAATTCCTCACTGTAAGTTACCCAGTTTCCGCTGCTTGCCCCGTTAGAAGTCGTAGATTTTCTAATGGGGTCAATTCTGTACTCAATATAATCTACACCGGAAGAGACGTTTTCCGATAGCGGATCAGCGGCGGTCAGCATTAAAGGTGTCCCCGGCGAAATAATCTTTATATTAAACACCTGCATAAACGGTTCTCCCGTATTTATCTCAGTTACCGGGTCAGTTTCGTCAACATGGAAAACTTTTTCTTTTATGGATTCATTGTTTTGAACATTATCAGAAGAATAATATTGGACAGTATGGCTTCCTTCCGTAAGCGTAAAAGTGTCTGAATAAATATTATAATCCGCGCCGTCAATTGAGAATTTAATATTATTTACTCCGGAAGCTACTTCTTCAAAAACCGGATCGGTGGCAGTTAATTCTATAACGGTAGTTGTGTTTATGTAAGTTTTTCCTCCCGACTCATATTTCGGCCCGGAGGTTGAGAGGGTGGTTATAGGCGGCGTATCATCAACATACACAACAAATGATTTAATGTTTTCAGTATTTTCAACGTTATCAATACTGCGATATTCTATAATGTGGATTCCCTCACTCAATCCAAAGTTTTCAGTATAGTTTATCCATTCTCCGCTATCTGTTCTATACTCTGTATACTGTAATCCACTTATTATTCCATTACTCAAGATGTCCTGCGCGGTAAGTTTTATCTTGCTGTCAATATTAATGTATGTTTTATTTCCAAGTTCGTACTTTACTCCGACAATACTTAAATCCGTTTCGGGCGCTGTGGTATCTACTTTAAATGTCTTAGTTTTTTCTGCCTCAATATTTTGGACATTATCAACACCGTAATATGATATCGTCCTTTCTCCTTCTTCTAACACTACCGGCAGATTATAATCCCCGACAGGCGCTTCTGTGTCTGTCCAGAACCCTTCGGCAACCTTGTAACTTGCGTAATCTACTCCCGAAGCTACTTCCTTAACCATTGGGTCTTGTGAACTTAAAAGATGCGATGTCTCGGATGAGATGTAAATATCACCGTCTTTTTCATGCTGCGGAGTTTCTGTCGTCAAACTGCTGTCCAGCGAGGTGCCGTCAACATAGAAAACTCGTTCATTGACTGTTTCTTCATTTTGGACATTATCAGTTGAATAATATTGGACAATGTGAATACCTTCGGTTAAATTAAACGTCTGGGTATGTTCAGAGTATTCAGAGTTATCAATTAAATAATAGATCTTAGATACTCCGGAATTTACATTATTAACTTCCGGGTCATCTGCGGTTAATTCTATTTCAGTAGTGGTATTAATATACTTTATCTCATCTTCAATATGAACGGGCCCGGTTAAACTTAGTTCTGTAACAGGCGGAGTCCCATCAACATAAACCGTAAACGTTTTAACGCCTTCAGTATTTTCAACGTTATCGATACTGCGATATTCTATTGTATGAATACCTTCACTCAATCCGAATTCTTCAGTATAGTTTACCCATTCTCCGCTGTCTGTTCTATATTCTATATACTGTAATCCACTTATTACTCCATTACTCAAGATATCCTGCGCGGTAAGTTTTATCTTGCTGTCAATATTAATGTATGTTTTGTTGCCGGTTTCATATTTTATGCCTACTACTGAGAAATCAGTTTCAGGCGCAGTGATATCCACTTTAAATGTCTTAGTTTCTTCTGCCTCAGTATTACTTACGTTGTCCACACTGGAATAAGTTATTCTTCTCTCACCCTCATTTAAAACTTCAGGTATGGCATAATCAGCTATGGGAGATTCAACCGTTACCGGGGCGCCGGAATCTATATGATAAGAAACATAATCCACTCCCGATGTGACCTCATTTAAAACCGGGTCAGAGGAAGTAAGTTTATGAACAGTTTCGGATGAAACATAAATATTACCAGTGTTTTTATAAATAGGCGAGCCGGATATTAGTAAACTGTCCGGCGAAGTATTGTCTATTTTTAGTTCAATGCTTTTTATCTCTTCGGTATTTCCGACTATGTCAACGCTTTTATAATTTAAAGTATGAATTCCTTCTGCGGATAGAGTTATGGTCCCTGCAAATACTTTCCATTCTTCGGAATCTATTTTGTATTTTGTTATCTCTACTCCCAGCCCTATCCCGTCGCCGATTTCTACCAGATCATCCACAGCTGAGAGAGTTATAGGGGTATTTGAAGTTATGTAAGTGCTGCCTGTGACATTATATTTAGGCTCTCCGATTGATACCGAAGTTTTAGGAGAAAGGATATCATGAATTATTTCAAATGTTTCAGTAGTTTTCGCAGAACTGTTTTCTACCAGGTCTTTTGCCTGGACTGTGAGAGTCCATAAACCGCTTGCTATATCAAGCGGTTCTGTTTGCTGACCGTTTGTTACTGTCATCGTTGAACCGCTTTCGTGGGTTAAATAAGCGGTTATATCAATCGAAGCTTTTGAATTATCTGTTACATTGAAATTTACAGTAACGGTATCTATCTTTGCTATATAATCCTGCCCGCTTATCGGAGATGTGATACTAATTTGCGGAGCGGTTTTGTCGCAAAAGATATCTAACTCAGCCAGGGGTTCTTCATTATTTACGTTATCTAAAGAATAATATCTGAGAGCGTGAGAACCCTCGTCAAATAGGGTCTTAGGCTCCAGTTCGGATACTTCCACCGCTTGAGCAGTATCTTTAACTACTTCCCACCAATTATCGTCAATACGATAATAAATATCTTTTATACCGGATGCAACTGTCTCAAAATCATTCTTTTCTTTATCTCTCGCGAAAAGATAAAACTCGGTGTCGCCGGAGATATATAAAATATCATTATATTCTGTCTGCTTAAACCCTTCTTTGGCAAGAGTTGTCCCGGGCGGAGTAATATCCATATAGACAGAAAGTTCTTTTATCTTTTCTTCGTTGCCGGCATTGTCATGACTTCTGAATTTTATGATATGCTCGCCATCCCAGTTCTCTTCTGATATTTCGGAAGATATCGTGACGGTGCTTTCATAGGTTTTCCAGCTGTTTTCGTCTATTTTGTATTCCGTATAAGTTACTCCCGAACTCCAGTTGTCAAAAACATAAGGATCTGTGGCTACTAAAGTAAAACTGGAGCGGGGAGAAATGTATGTTACAGTGTCTGCGGAGATATAATAATCGCCGACCATCTTTAATTCGGTCATCGGTGGACCTGTGTCGGGTATGGGGGCAAGTACTGCGTAAATTGAAGTTGAAGAGAGTTTAACCTGGATGTAGTTCTCCTCGTAATTTTGATAATATCTCGGTATCTCGTACCACCCTCGCTCCTCGCTCCATCTATATACGCCGAGGTCGCTTTCTTCTACCGGCGGCTCCGGTTCGCTGTAGCTGAATGTAAACAGAGCGGGCTCTGAAAATTCAGCCCCGTCCGGTTCAAGGTTATATAACCGACTGAAACTTCCCATCCCGGTTCCGGTCGCCGAGGAAAGCGCCACTGCCCCTTCCGTCGTTTGAGTGCTTGTCTCGTTTATATAAATATCGGTCGGTTCACCGTTTACCGTGGCCGATTCGTATTTTAATTCAACTACATTGTCCGTTGAACGGGCGAAGTAATAGGGGATCGCCTTTGAAGCATTTGAGACCTCCGAGAAATTACCTGCCTCATCGGCCAGCTGCATGTAAAACCAGTAGGTGGTCCCAGTATTGAGGTCCGTTATTATCCTGCTCTCTTTCTGGCCCGGCGCGGTATCGGTAGACCATTCAAGTTCGGTTGAAGCCACGGGATAGTAATCGGCGTAAGTGACCCTATATTTTCCGTCTTCTATATTCCCAACATTACCGTCGTCGCCCGTGGCAGTCCATTCAAGCGTAATTTCTTCCGAGTCCGGCCCCGTTTTAGCGACAAGGTCGGTAATTTGGGCGGGATGGGTTTCTATAAAAACACTTGCGGTTTCATCTGTTGCCGTATTTCCAGAAAGGTCAGTTCCTTTTATTCTTACCGTATTCTCTCCCGGGGTGTCCTGCTCGGTTACCTGGTATCGGTAAGTATAGTTAAGGCCGGAAGATGAAACATATTCGGCAGGTTTTCCGAAAACAGTTACCGAAGGAGTACACGCAAGTATCTCGGAACTTGCGAATGCAATATCCACCGGTTCAACCCGGGCCAGTCCCGGACTGACAGTTATAGTAGGCATCTGGACATCAAAATTTATCTTATCAAGTTTGGGACCTTCCACCTCAGTGGATAATCTTGATAGGGTACTCCTGAATTTTATCCGCCCGGTAGAAGTGTCGGCCTCACTTAAATTATCCACACTCTGCCAGGTATCGCCGTCCGTTGTGTATTCGTGGGTTATTGTGCCCTCATTGACTTGCTCTATAGCAATAAAATTACTTAAACGTGCTCCGTTCGGTATATTTTTCCAGTAATATTCAATATTGCTTATTAATGCGCCGGATGGAGTTACAGAAGCAGTATTGCTATACTTAACATAATCGACATATATTTCACCTCTGGCATATAAACGAAGATAGGGCGATCTTGCTGTAATTGTAAGAGGAGTTTCCAGAGCTTTTTCTCCATCAGCATAAATATATATTTGCTGGTCGCTATATACAATTCGCAAAGTTCTATAGTCTGCCAAATTCATATATTTGGTATTAAAAGGGTACCCAGGAGAAGTAATAGATATATAATCGCCACTTCCATGATCTCTACTAATAAAAAGTCTCATGTCATTTTGTATATCATCCGCAAGATATATCCGATTATCACTTCCCGTTACTTTTAAACGATATTCTACAGTATATCCATGCTGAGGATCTCCAAACCAATTAGCTTTTGTTAACCCACCTTTTTGAAAAGACAATATTCCTGAACTTATTTCTGGGTTTTCTGTCCAATCATCTAATACCCATTCATCCGGATAATCCCATGTACTCGCTTTTCTTGGTAAATAATCCCCTTCATATTTATCAGACCATATTACTGTATTCGATGCGCTCAAGACAACCCAATTATTTTCCATATCCAAACCCGAGAATTGATTACATTGATTTTCCGCTTCTATAGTTTGTTTATAACTCCCGCTAAACTGGGGCGGATTATCTTCAACAGGAATAGCAAAAACTATATTTGAATAATTACTTTCATTACCGGCGCTGTCAAATGCTGTAATTTTATATGAATATTCTTTTCCGTTAAGGAGCCCCGTATCTTTAAAATTCAAATTTTCTTTCGGCAATTCCACTATTCTGGTATATGTATTATCTGTAGCCTTGTAAATTCTATATCCCTCTAAATCTTTTTCCGTATTCCTTCGCCAGCTTAAAGTAATATGTTGATTTCCTGTAATGGTGTCAAACCCTTTTGGGGCATCGGGCGGATGAATATTTGGTATAGTAACTGAAGGGGAATTTGATACTTGTGAAATATTATCTGATTTATCCTTGCTCATAACAGTGTAATAATAAGTTTTATCTTCTTCCGTATCAGTGTCCACATAAGAAGAATCCGCTTCGCTTAAAATCGCAATGGGATCTTCCGTTTTTGCAGGTTCAATTGCTCCTCCGTCATAATACCGGACATAATCCCAGTAGGCTTCTGAATATCCATAACCCCCTCCCCAGTCTCCAAAAAATATTCCATTTATCCAAGGAGTATTACCTTGTTTTATAGTAAATGCTAAATTACCATCTATAAACACTTTACCAAGACTTTCTTCTCGGACTATCCTATAAGTATGAAATTTTGAAGTATCTAAATGATACTCTATAATTCCAGGTCCAAGCTTTCTTATCCTTTCTTTTTCAATAGCTAATTGTATGTCAAATTGTTCATCCACCATACTGAAGTTTATAAAATTATTTCCCGAATTTCCCTGTAACCACTTCATCCTAAATTCAACAGTATACCCCACAGAAGAGTCTACTTCCCATAACTTATAATAAAAAATACTCGAATACGGTGCACCGTTATAATATAGATTGTCATTAACTATTTTTTCTATAACTTCACCTGACTGACCTCTATTCCATGGATGGGTACTTTCATGAGGTAATACCGAACCATCATATTCCATAGTCCATGGCAGTGTAAATGGTTTTGTTGAACGATAAACTCGGTATTCTTTTATTCCTGCAACATCTTCTGCAGATGACCAATTCAATTGTATGTCCGTTGTTTCGGCTATTACTTCCGCCGTTAAATCTGTTATCGTCTCCGGCGCAGTTACATCAATTGGAACAACAGAAACTTCTTCCGAATACCCGCTATCGTTATCAGTAGTATCGTAAGCGGTTATTTTGTAATAATAAGTGTTTCCTCCGATTAAGCCGGTATCATCATATTCGGTTATATCTCCCGAAACATCGGCAATCGCCGCAAAACCGTCTCCCTCGTCCCTGTAAATTCTGTATCCTGCCAAGTCATCCTCAATATTTGTTTGCCAGGTTAAAGTAATAGAATTTTCTCCGGCTTCTGCTTTTAATCCTTGCGGTACCGAAGGTGGATAAATATTTGGGGTTTCAACAAAAGGAGAATTTGAAACAGTAGAAACATTCCCCGCTAAATCTTCTGAAACTACGGTGTAATAATAAGTTTTGTTCTCTTCTGCGGTGGTGTCTGTGTAACTTAAAGTATCGCTTGATAAAGTAACTATAGGCGTCATACCTGCGATATCCGTAATCTCTTCTGTGGCCCTGTAAGCCCTGTATTCCTTCACCCCGGTTGTTTCATCCCGGGCAGGTGACCAGGATAATTCCATATCAGTGGTTTCGGACACTATTTGAGAGGAAAGAGTTGTTATAGGTTCCGGCGGAGTTGCATCTACCGTAAATCTGAAACCGGCATATATAGCATCCCTTTCTCCGGCTTCATTTAAAACTTTTAACTGTATAACATGAGAGCCGTCATGCAGCTCTTCGGGTACGGTGTATTCAAATTCCACATAATTACTATTCAGTGCTCCTCCGGTAACATTTACCGGAGTCCAGCTGCTTAATGTGCTGGCATATCTTCCCTCTGCGCTTACAATATTATATCCATCCGAAGATGACGCGCTTCCTGTTGCCGAAGCTTGTTTTGACTTAGTAATTGCCGGAGGTCCTTGGGTATCTTTAAATTTTTGGGTGAGACTTTGGTCTCGCTTAAAATCTATTCCGTTTACCTCATATTCCAGGTTTGGATAATCCGACGGACCGTAATAGTGGCCCTCTACATCACATACCAGCTCAATTTTCCAGTGTTTTGCGACAGAAGTAGTCGATATAGTAACAGTACTCAATTCTACACCGTCTTCCAGATTAAATTGCCCATTAGGCTGGTACTTTTTTTTCCAAGTATATTCGTCAATCCATTCTAAATATTCTTCCACCTCTCCTGTAGGATAATTATAAACTGTTTTCAAGTTGCTACCGATCTCGTTCCAGCGTTCGTCGTAATTTGTCAAACGATAAGTGTAAAGTCTTTCGGAAGTATGCCACCCTTCAGGATCGCTGTAATACTCCGAAGTCCCTCCCGCTGCGTCAAGAAAACTGAATTCTATAGGGTCTTCAAAAACCGCATCTCTGTAAATTACTTTTGCCCTTCCATGTTCATCAATATTAGATTTTGCGTAAAATTTACTCCCGATAGCATAAGCGTTTCCTGTTGTTTTTTCAAAAAACTTATCTTCCACGGCAAATGCCTCGTGGCTTTCATCAGGTTCATCTGGTCCATATCCTATCCAGAAAGGCATATCTTCTTCCGGATAAACTTTATTCATTATATAATTCCCGATAGATGTCACAGGCTCATATTCAGGTATCCCATCTGTAAAATGTCCCGCTATATCTTTAGCCCTTACTTTTACTTTTACGTGACTTTCGTAGAACTCCGGGTCGCCGCCTCTTATTACTCCCTGGCCGATTAAAGTGTCATTCTTTTGTTCTGTCTCCGTCCATTCAAAACTTCCCACGCTCTGCAGCGGCCAATCATCCTGTTCAAAAGTTACTGTGGGGACAGTGGTAGTATCCATACTGCGGTTAAAATAAAAAGTGAATTCAGCGGGGCCCGATTCTATGGCGTCGTTTTGCTCTATCACAAGCTCCCTTGCGCTATGTTCCTGCCAGTACGCCTTGTAGGTGCCGTTTCTGCCGTCTATCTTCATCCCTTTTAAATATCCGGGTTTTGATATAGCCGCAAGGTATTTGTAATTATAAGTTTGGGTGCTTTCCTCATTTTCATAACTTATCCTGGCGGGGATTAAAATAAATCTTTCGTTTTGCGTGTAATTTTCAAATCTCTGTTCTCCTACGTAGTAGGTGGTATTTCCCAACAGCATCTCCGCCATCCGGATCCTTCTTACCTTTTGCGTTGTTCCGTCATGCCGTTCTTTTACAATACCGAACCCCCAGTCTTTGTCAGTTATTCCGTCAGCTAAAAAATATGCTTCCACCGATTTGTTTATGGCGGACGTGCTTACTATGATGTAATTTGAAGCAAGGTGGGGCAGTTCTCTCTCCTTAGGAATTACCTCCCTGGACTCCGGGTTGTATTTATCAATATAGTAATCCTCGGCCTTGTCCTTCGAATTGCTGTATAATTTATCCCTGAGGGGCCTTAAATCTTCGTTGCCGTTATCCTCAAAACCGTACTCGGGATGTGTGGGAAGATATAGGGCGAGAGAAAAATCTTCAAATAATTTCTTAAACTTTTCTCCGCAGTCTTCCGGCTCCTCGTCCCCCAGCGCTGCGCCTATGGCTTTTAATACGCTGGTGTTGTTGTTTACTTCAAATTCATTATAAACATTCTCAAGGGCGCCTGGATACTGCTCTCCCAGAAACATCCAGTATAGGGCGGTAGAATATTGTTGATTTCCTGTATTTCTCTGATTTAGTGATATCTTTGGAGATGCATAAAAAATATTGGCGTACTCCTTGTAACTGTTTATATTATCTACTTGGACTCCGCTATAATTTTGGTCTTCCATATATACCGCTGTACCCTCTGAAAACCATCTTGTTTTCCAGGGCCATCCGTTTTTAAAATAATTTTGTTGAACGCAATGGTGGAATTCGTGGGCTACAGTTATTTTTAATCCTTCTTCGCCGGAATAGTTAAAATCTTCTGGTTCGTAATTATTTCGGAGTTCCATTTCAGGGGGGCTCCCCAACTTGTTTGTCCATAATATTTATCGCCCTCTTTTTCTAACGCCCATACGTCTACTTTTATTTTGTTATTATCGGTTCCCGGTGGAGTTCCGTAAAGAGGTGTCTGGTAAGCCCACGCTGCTTCTAAATAATTGGCCATTTTAACTATCCATGTAGTGGGAGAATAGTTATTATTATGGGCTTGCTCATAATTTATTTCGAAATGTTTTGTTTCTGTAGTTCCTTGAATTACGTATCCTCCCTCAGGTTCTTTTGCTAAAAGATTGCTACCCAAAAATATTACAAAAATACTTACACAAACATATATTTTCTTATTTTTTAACAATAATTTCTTTCTCCAAATCTACTGTCCCGCAATTCATGATTTTTATTTTTGTCTTATAATTAATCATTTTATCTTCAGGTAATATAATTTCCATTAACCAAGCTTGCTCCAAAAAATCTTTTACATCATATTTTTCCATATAACTTTCGAAATATTTATCATAATTAATTGTTCGCTCTATCATTTTACTTTCCCACTTTTCACCGGGCTTCAAAGTAATTGTTTGACTATCATTATTTATCTCGCATTTAACTTTGACAATTTCATTTTCTTCAAAAGAAATAATTTCAATATTTATATTTTCATATCCCCCTAGGGCATTTAATACCCTATATGGACTGACTGGATCTGAAACCGTGCGTTTGTCCGAATGCTTAAAAATTGTATCTTTAGTTTGAATTTCACCTTCCGCATCTTCTACTTCAACCCATATCCCTCTATCTCCAATTCCTTGGTGCCCAGTTCCATTAAATCTTACAATATATTTAGCAAGTTTATTAAATTTATATTTTTTATAAAAACGATTTAATACCCCCCGAGAATACCCATAACTTAATATTACTTTTTGTTTCTCGGGATAATATTTTATATTCCCCCACTTATTTAAATCTTTTTTTGTTACATCCACATTATAGCTGCTTCTAACTGTTTCATATCTTCGAGGTTTTTTTGTTAAATTATCCCAATTTTCTTCAATAACCTGGAGAAATAATATCTCCCCAAGGTATTCCGTTTTTATTTCCTTTTCTTCTTTCTCTTCTCCACTTATTTTTTCCTTTGCTTCGGAAATCCCCATTCCTGTTGTTAGTATTAATACTCCCAAAATAATTAATATTTTCCTCATTTTTTATTTACCTCCAGATATTAAAAAACCCGACCTCATAACAAGGCCGGGAATATGCTTCTTTCTCTATTCCTGAACTAATCTTAAAATCTACAATATTTAATTTTAATCTTTTGCTGATAATATCTCCTCCCGGTTTAACCGGAAGTACTTTTTTGTTTTTTAACTACAAAACTAAAAAACCGAACTACCTCATAAAGAACATCGGATAAATATTCTTCGGCAGTTCGGCTGACTTAAGTAAATTTCTTTTATCACAGTGGATTCGTTATCGATACGCCAGGCTGACATTAGTAATATAATTTTTACTGTTAGTCCCTTTGACTTTGCGACCCTGTCTTTCGGCAGGTGTACCCTTTCGGAACACTGGTAATTCAATATTTAGTTTTAAAACTTAATTTTAATATACTAAAAATATCTGTGCTTTGCAAATATTAAATTTCAGGCTCTATTTCCGGTTCTATTTCTAAACCCGAACCCGGTAAAAATATAAAACTTATTCTTCCCTGAATTACGCGATTCTATTTTACAGGCCTCAAAGTCAAACAAAATTCCATAGGTAACGCCGGACTTTTTTCCATAGGTTAAGCCAAAATTTTTTATTTACCATCACCTCCCTTTTTAAGATTCTTTTTTCTGTAACTTGGCCCCTTTATTTTAATAATCGTTGACCAGCCACCAAAACGGCACTTAAATAGACCATAAATAGTCAAATATAACCATTTTTAATCTACCCTGATTAACTATAT
>JAGXOG010000021.1 GCA_023660015.1 Elusimicrobia bacterium LH_S2
GGAATAATTTCACAAAGTGAAGAAAATTTTGTATATATTAGATAGAATCATTTCAATTAGATTTTTAAATGAGGCAACGATAGTATTTCATTTAGATTTTTGGTGAAGCAATGCGCAAACTTGACAGGTTTTATTTTATTGATATTATTAATCATTATATAAATGCAAAATATAACCTGGCAAATTCTATAAATAAGCAAGATTTATCATGATAAATATATTAAAGTTGATGATATAAAATAGTTTCTGTAATTTATAGATCCTTCTTGAAGATGAAAATTTGAAACCGCTGAAAGAAAAGTTTCATATTAACGAGGAATTTCATATACTTCTTATAAATCCAGATGGTAATATTGATCCCGCCATTTTCGTGAGGTAGTATGGAATGGCGAAGCTTCGGGACCCGGAAAATGTACATAATATCTTTTTTATCAGATATGCCTGTTTGGCTGAAATGGGTCATACTTGTTTTTCTTGCCGGGTTTGTCGGTCAATTCAGAAAAACACTTACTTTAAATATATAGAAAAAATGCCTAAAAATAAAATTCGGGACAAAGACCGAAATGAAATGTCTGATAAAGAAGCGAGGGAAAAAGAAATTATAAATAAGGATAAGTATAAATTAAAAAAGAAAGATGCAACGCCCTGACTAAACTTCAAAAAAAGGAAGATCAAACTACACAAAAAGAAAAGAAAAATTAAATTCCAAACAGGTAGAGTAATATAATAATTTCTTGACAAAAAAAACCTTTTGTGTTAATATTTTTAATAATTTAGTGTAGGAGAATAAAAATGTCCTTACTATCATTTGCAGGAAAAAAAGAAGTATTGGGAGTTGATATTGGTTCCAGTATGATTAAAATACTAGAGCTTAAAGAATCAAACGGTCAGCTCACAGTATTGAAATATGCCCAGAAAGATATAAGTTCTCTGGGTATTGACGAAAAATCGCCCGAAGAGCAAAAAGCGGTTTATATCAAGACATTAAAAGATATAATCAGCGGTAACGATTTCAGCACTAAAAACGCAGCAATATCCATAGCGGGCAGTTCTGTTATTGTAAGATTTGTTAAATTCCCTAAAATGGACGAAGCCGATCTGCAAAAAACCCTTCAGTTTGAAGCAGAACCTCATATCCCTTTTGATATACAGGAAGTGGATATGGATACCCAGATAATCGGGGATGTAGAAGAAGAAGGCCAGGCCAAAATGGAAACTGTCCTTGTGGCCAGCAAAAAGGATATAATCAGGGAAAAAATAGAGATAATTGAAAAAGCCGGGCTGACTCCCTCTATAATAGATGTTGACGCTTTTGCCCTGGAAAATATTTATGAAGTTTTAAACGCCAACGCTATGGCCAAGATGGTAATGCTGGTTAACATAGGAGCTTCAACTACTACTATAAGTATTGTTGATAATGGTACTTCAAAGGTTGTCCGCGATCTTTATACAGCAGGGAATAGTATAACTCGGGCTATTCAGGATAATATGCAGGTTTCTACCGAAAAAGCGGAAGAAATTAAAAAAGAATACGGCTTATCTGGGGGAGGCAAGGAAGAATCTCTTGATTCTATCGGAGAATCCGATGATATCTCTTCCCAGGTCTATAACCATATATATCCGGTGGTCAGGGATCTTAATTCCGAGTTTCAAAGGTCTATAGATTATTTCAGCGGGCAGCTGACTAATAAAGAGATCAATGTTGAAAAAATCATCCTTACCGGAGGAACGGCTCTCTTAAAAGGACTGCCGGAGCTTATAGGCAATGAGTTAAGAATGCCGGTTGAAGTCTTTAAACCCCTGGAGAGCGCAGATACTTCCGCAGTCCAAAACGATATAGATATCTCTCCGCCCGCCATGGCGGTTGTAGCCGGGTTGGCCTTAAGAAAAGTCGGCGACCATAAATAATATATATTATGTATGATTAGAATAAACTTACTTCCCAGAGAGATAGAGCAGAAAGCCGCGGCAAGGAAAAGGGGGATTTTAATCGCAGGAATAGTTATTCTCGTGGTAGCCATATTTATAGGTATATACCTGCTCAAGGTGGCCAAGCTGACTTCCATAAATGGAGATATCAAAGAAGTACAGTCCGAGCTCAGTAATCTCAAGGCAACGGTTAAAAAAGTAAATGACATCCAGCAGAGAAAAGACCGCCTGAACAGGAAGATAACCGTAATCAAAAATCTGATGAAATCTCGATTACTTTACCCCATATTTTTTGAAGAAATGGCAAAGGTTATGCCTGCTAATGTTTGGCTTACTTCATTAAATACAACTACCGGAGAAGGAAAACTGACTTTAAGTATGGGGGTTAACGCAACGGATAATTACGCCGTAGCAGACTTTATAAATGCTCTGAAGGTTTCTGATAATTTCAGCGATATAAAGTTTTCCGGGATAAGCACGACTTCATCAGGCGGGGAAGATGGTGAAAAGGTCAAGGTGCTTAACATTAACTGTACTTATATAGAAAAAAAGGTTAAATAAAGATGGCTATAGAGACAGGTAAAATAACCCAACAGCAAAAGATTGTATTAGCCGTTCTTGCGGTGGTGGGGCTTATATTTTTCTACAGTAAAGTTTATGCTCCAATGGGGGGTAAGATTAAAGATGCCCGCAATACCTTGCAAGAAAAACAGGCAAAGCTTAGGAGTATGAAAAAAAAAGCCCAGAAGCTTGATGTTTTAGAAAAAGAATTTAAACTCCTCGAGGAGCAGTTAAAAGTAACCGAGAAAAAATTGCCTAAAACACAGGAACTTCCCGAGTTAATACGTACTATAACAAGGACCGCTGAAAAATATAATATGGAAGTTGACAGTTTAAGGCCGGGAGGTTCTTCGGGCGGACAGTACTACATCACTTATCCTTACTCTTTGAGCCTCCAATCCGATTACCATATTTTCGGAAGGTTTTTTTCAGAAATAGCGCAGCTGGACAGAATTTTTAATATAAGTAATTTAAATATAACTACGAGGGGCAGTTCCGAAGAAAGCCAGGGAAATTTAAATGCAAGTTTTTCTATAATAGCCTATACTTTTAAACAATGAAAAAAATAATTTTATATTCATCAGCAGCAATATTCTTATCAGCCGTCATCTCCGGTTGCGGTGGCGAAGATAAAACTCAGAAAATGGAAAGAGTTAAAAAGTCAAAAGAAGTTAAACTTGAAAAACCCGAGGAGATAAAAGTTCCTGAGTTTACCTATACGGCAGACAAGTATCGGTCACCTTTTTCACAGTCTATGGTTCGCCGAGAGCGACCTGTTGCTGCGGTATCCGAAGATAAAGAGGGTACGCAGAAATTCAGCCCGGAAAGCCTAACAGTTACCGGGGTGTTCTCCGACAGTAAAGGCAAATATGCGCTTCTGTCGGGGGCAGGGGCTTATTTTGTAGTTAAAAACGGGCGGGTTTATAATGAGGATAATGAAGAGCAGCCCGGGATTGCGGCTATAATACAAGAAGATAAAATAATTCTTATAACGGACAAAGATACCAGGTATGATCTTACTATACCGGAATAAATGAGGAGTATTATATAATGAAGAAAATAATAGCGATTTTATTAACAGGCATACTTTTTACTGCCGGTTACACATACGGGCAGGAGGGAGAAAAAAGCCATCCATGGGAAGAATTAATTAAGGTGCAGGTCGCCGGACAGACAGAGTCGGCAGCCCGGGTCGAACTGGAAACCACGGGCAAAGTAAAATTTCATGTATTCAGGGTATCCAACCCCCCACGGTTAGTTATTGAGATGGTAGATACCATACATAACTGGCACAAAAAAGAAATCGATGTAGGCGGGAATATAATTAAAAAGATACGTTCCGGGCAGTACAAAGACAAACCGGTGAAGATGGTGCGTGCAGTCCTGGATATGGCAGTCGAGGATTATGAATACGAACAGGTGTCAACCGATAACCAGATTACCATATCAGTAGCTTTAATTAAAGAAGGGATTAAAAAAGCCGAAGCGCAAAAAAAGTCTGCCGAAAAAGAACAAAAAAGAACTAAAAAAACAAGTGGCCTTAATCTTAAGCCTAATCTGCCTACCCAAGAGCATAAAAAGAGAATTGAAGAGATTAAAAGCCAAAAAGAAGCCAGAGAAGAAGAGAAAAAAGAACGGATAACAAAAATAGAAAAAATTAATAAAAAAACTTCCCCCGAAACAGTTTCCGGTACTGAAGAAGAAAGCGGTCTTGCCGGGTATCTTCCCACAGAGCCGGTTGACTTTAATTTTAAGAATGCTGATATTGTTGAAGTTCTGCGGGCATTTGAAATTAAACTCGGAAAGAATATTTTGCCTTCGGATAAGGTGCGAGGACAGGTCACTTTAAGGTTAAAGAACGTACCGTTTAATGAAGCTTTTAATATGTTGATGGACAGGATGGATCTGGTGGCTGTGCGCACCAGCGATAATATTGTTGAAGTTATGACTCGGGGGGATATGCCTACAAAACGCAGAACGTTTAATTTAACAAACAGGAACGCTTCCGAAATTCAGACAACAGTAACCGGCCTCCTTAATTCCGAGGAAATCTCCGAGACGACTATTGTAGTAGACGAGGTGTCAAACGCGCTTATGGTCGCCTCAACTCCGGAAGTATTAAATAAGATATCTTTAATTATAAGTCAGCTTGACGTTAAATCTCCGCAGATAAAGATAAAATCCCGGCTTATAGAAGTAAGTGCGGGAAAAGATTTTTCAGCGGGGGTTACCTGGATGACGTCAATTCCTTTTACAGGAAGTGATATACAGGAGATAAGGGCGGCAAAAGATTTAGGGAACTATGAACTGGATAGTTCCGATAATATAGATACCAGTAAGGCTATTGAGTCCTTTGGGCAGGGAGCGGTTATGGATATCTCCGCAGTTCTTGATAATACTCAGCTTTACGGGATTTTAAATATGCTGGCCACAGATTCAGAAGCAAAGACCTTGTCGGAACCAACGATACTTACCGAAAATAACAAACAGGCATCTATCCACGTTGGACAGAACCTTCCGGTAAGAACCTCCAAAGTAACAGAGTCCGGGACCACCCAGTCAATAGAATTTATACAGGAAGGCGTGGATTTAAGCGTTACTCCACGTGTATCTGCGGGAAGCAAACAGATATCGCTTAAAGTGGATGTTAAAGTATCGGAGCTTGTTGGTTTCCGAGCGGACAACCCCATAACAGCGGAAAGGTCGGCCAAGACCGAAGTTACAGTCGAAAGCGGAAAAACTGTAATAATCGGCGGGCTTATCCGGGAAAAGAAGACCGAGAGCGAATCGGGAGTGCCTCTTTTAAAAGATATTCCGCTCCTGGGATACCTTTTTAAGAATAAGAGCACACTCACCGACCGCACCGAACTTCTTATATTCCTGTCGCCTGAGATACTTACCGACTAAATTTTTATATGGAGTCAGGCGTAACTACCCGGAAAGGAAAAAATTTTCTTAAAGAAAGAGACTACAAATCCGCAATAAGGGAATTCAAAAAAGCAATACGCTTAGAAGAAAATGATCCCGAAGCCTATCTTTATCTTTCCCGGGCATATCTTAAATACGGTTTAAAAGAGGAAGAGCCCACATTTATCCGGCTGGCCGAAGATGCTGTGCGCCATGCCGTAATGATAGACCCGTTTGAATCAAAATACCACGATTCTCTAATAGAAATTTCAGCTAAACTGGGCAAGTTGGACGGACTGAGCACCGAGTACCGCGAAAAAATTAATATTGGCAATCATACGGAGTTTTACAAGAATCTCCTTAAAAAAATTTCTACGATAAGTATCCTTTCTATCCCAGAGGCCCGGAAGTCAAAAAAGGGTAAGAAAAAAGGTAGGGTTTTAATAAACTATATTGTTATGCCCGTGGTGGTATCAGCCATAGTTTCTATATTTCTCGTAGAAAAATTAAATATGCTGCGGCTTCCCGCTGTACTTATTCTTGCCGGTTTTATAATATTTAAAATTGCCACCCGCCCGAAGAGCCGCATCGGTAAGGACCGGTGGTAGGCAATAAATACCCTAAATGGGAACCTCTTCTCGGAGGGGCCGGGGATATTTTAATAATACACCACTGGGATACCGACGGGATATCTTCGGCAGCAATATTCACCGATTACATACAAAATATTTCCGGTGTTGATTTAAATATTGATTATGTAGTGCCCGCTATCGGGACATACCGGCTCCTTCCCGGGTCTGTTCCCGAAAAAAATTTGGATATACCGTCTAAGGCCTATGATATTATTGCTGTTGTTGATTATTCCGTACCAAAAGAAGATATAATTGATTTGAAAGAAAGATACAGGACTCCGATAATAGTATATGACCACCACCTCAGAAAACCAGTGGCGGAAGAAAACATATTTTATTATAATCCCGTAGCTTGCGGGGATAGCGGAAAAAAATGGCCCTCTACTACCTGGGTTCTTAAGGAATACCTTAAAATACCGGTAAATGACCTTATTGTTATGGGGATAGCAGGAGACCTTGAAGAGAGGTTTCTGCCGGCCGGCTTTAAATTATTTCCTGAAGTTAAAAAATATTTAAACGGCAGTGAAAAAAAATATATGGAATACGTTCGTGCCAAAAACCTTATCGATATACATTACAAAGAAAATGATGACCGATTTCTTAAGAAAATAGCTGCCCGGGTTCTTAAATTAAAAGGTAATCCCGAAAAGATTGCAGGTATGAAAAGCTGGCATAAAAAAGAAGAACTTCTTAAAAAAGAGATGGAAAATATTTTAAAAAGAAAACCTTCGGAAGTTATAGGCACCGTTGCGGAAGTGCACAGGATAGATACCCATAAAAGTATAATTTCTGCCGTTGCCCGCCGTCTGGCGGCAAAGACGGGATATATTTATGTTATGGTAATCAATAGAAGGTTTTTTAAGGATAAGACTCAGATATATGTTCGATTGAAAGACGGTATTCGTGGTAAAGACACCTCGGTATTTAAAGAGACCGCTTTTGCCTTGGGAGGACAGGTCGGGGGTAAAGACGAAGTGGCGGGAATAATAATAAACGACTTGGCTGTTGATGAATTCATTAGAGAGGTGAGAAACTATTATGAGTAAGAAAGTTTTGATTATAGGATGGGACTGCGCTACGCCGCAGCTTTTGTTTGACCGGTTCAGGGACGAACTTCCCCATGTTAAACAGATAATGGGCGAAGGGGTATGGGGAAAGCTCAAAAGCGTCACTCCCCCAATAACTATTCCTGCCTGGAGATGCATGGTAACCGGAAAGACCCCTGGGGAACTTGGATTATACGGTTTCAGACAGAGAAAGAATAACTCCTACCGGAATTTTTCCATTACCACGTCTTTAAATTTAAGCAAAGACGCAATATGGGATATCATAGGAAAAACCGGAAAAAAATCTTTATGTTCGGCAATCCCGCCCTCTTTTCCCCCCTATGAAATAAACGGCAATCTTATAGGCTGTTTTATGACCCCGGATATGAATAAAACTTTCACTTACCCGGAATCGCTTTCCGGTGAGATAAAAGATATAGCCCCCGGTTATGCTGCAGATACCCAGTTCAGGGTTGAAGATAAAAAAGGTATCAAGGAGAGCGCTTTTAAGATGACCGGAGCTCATTTTGATGTTCTGGAGGAACTTTTACAAAAGAAAGAATGGCAGTTTGCGATGCATGTTGAAATCGGGCTTGACAGGATACAGCATGCTTTCTGGAGATATATGGATGAAAACCATCATCTTTACGAACCGGATTCTGAATTTAAAAATGTAATAAAAGATTATTATAAACTGCTGGACCGGCGTCTCGGACATATTATGGATATAATAGATAACGATACTCTTCTTATTGTTGCTTCAGACCACGGGGCTAAGGCAATGAAAGGTGCTTTTTGTGTAAACCAGTGGCTCAACGATATCGGATACCTGAAATTTAAAAATAAAGAGAGGAAAAAAGGGCTGAGAATACAGGATGCGGAAATTAACTGGAAAAAGACAAAGGCCTGGGGCTGGGGCGGCTATTATTCCAGAATATTTTTCAATATAAAAGGAAGAGAAAAAAGAGGCAAGATTAAACCCGCTAAACTTCAAAAAGAAATAAAGAAATTAAGGAAAAAGATAAAGAAAGTTAAAGGCCCGCAAGGCCAGAAATGGAATACAAAAGTATTTACCCCGGATGAACTTTTCAGCCCGGCCGGAGGGGAAAAACCGGACCTCATGGTATTCTGGGACGACCTTAGCTGGCGGGCAGCAGGTACACTGGGTCATGATAATATATATCTTGAAGAAAATGATACAGGGCCCGATGACGGGGTCCATGATTGGAACGGAATAATTATGGGGTGGAAAAAAGGGTTGAAAAAAGGTATTATAACAGAAAATGCCAGGTTGCTAGACATACACCCGACAGTATTAAAATACCTGGGGTATGAGCCGGCAGATAATTTAAAAGGCAAAGTGATAGGCAAATTTATAGATGAATAAAAAAGATGAAAAAGGTTTTGTTCTCTGGTTTACCGGGCTTCCCTGCTCGGGCAAGACCACAGTCGCCAACAGGGTTGCGGATAATCTTAAAGAAAAAGGCCTTAAGATAGAGCATCTCGATGGCGATATAGTAAGAGAGTTCCTTACTTCTGATTTAGGGTTTTCAAAAGAAGACAGGGATGAAAATATTAAAAGAATTATGTTTGTCTCCAAACTTTTGTCCCGAAACGGGGTGGGAGTTATTACTACTTTTGTCTCCCCCTATAAAAAGACCAGGGCAAAAGTAAGGGAAAAGACCACTAATTTTATAGAGGTATTTGTTGACTGCCCACCTTCCGAATGCGAGAAGAGGGATATTAAAGGTATGTATAAACTTGCCCGGCAGGGTAAGATAGAAAATTTTACCGGGGTGTCCGACCCGTACGAAAAACCGGATACTCCCGAGATAACCATATATACTTATAAAGAATCAGTTGAAGAAAGCGTAAACAAAATTCTTTCATATATGGCAGAAAGTAGGTATATAGATAACCGCCGCGGGGAAAATTACAGCGCCGCCGATGAGGAACTGATAGAAAAAAGGCTCCAAGATTTGGGATATATAGAATGAAATTTAACGACTTAGGATTTTTTGCGCATAAAACCGCGGAAATAGAAAAAGGTGCTAAAGTAGGTAAAGAAACAAAGATATGGGCAAACAGCCACCTTATGCCCGAAGCCCGGGTGGGAAGTAGCTGCAATATAGGGCAGAATGTATTTGTGGGGGCTAAAGCAGTCATAGGAAACGGGGTAAAGATACAGAATAATGTCTCCGTTTATGATGATGTCATAGTAGAAGACGGATGTTTTTTAGGTCCCTCGGTGGTATTTACAAATGTAATAAATCCCCGAGCTTTTATAGAACGCAAAGACGAGTATAAAAAAACACTTATAAAGGAAGGAACGACAATAGGTGCCAATGCGACTATTATCTGCGGGGTAACCCTGGGCGAATATTCTTTTGTGGGGGCAGGCAGCGTAATCACTAAGGACGTTGACTCCTACCGTCTGGTTTACGGCAACCCCGCCGGCGACCACGGCTGGATATGCAGATGCGGACTAAAGCTTTCTTTTGAAAAAGGCAGAGCGGTATGCAGCTGCGGAGAAAAATATAAAAAAATATCTCCGGAAAAAATAGTTCCTCAAAACTAAAAACTGCCGTATACTTTCATCAAAATAACGTTAACCGGTGACAAATGCCTTAACTTATGTTAACCTTAATTATATGATTAACAGTTGTTAACTAAAAAAGGAAAATACTATGAGTGAAAAGAAATTTTTGTCGACTACAGAGTTAGCTGAAATTATGAGTATAAGCCGGGTCGCGGTATTTAAAAAAATTAAAAAAGGGGAAATAGAAGCCATAAGAATAGGCAGAAATTACGCAATACCTGTCAAAGATATTTTAAGTGAAGAATTATCCGAAAAACAGAAGGATATTTTACAAAACGCTGTAGATAAGACAGTAAAAGAATACGGCGAAGTTTTAAAGAAATTGGGCAGATATGGCCGGGATTAAAAAAATTTATAAAAAAAGATTTGACAGATTTAAAATAAAATCAATAATATAAATTAAATCAGAGATTGGTATTTATAAATAGTAAAAAAACTTAAAGATTTAGAAAGAGAGAAATTTATATGGAAAAAGGTTATAAAATATCGTTCCTGGAAGCTCTCGAGTCAGAAAGCATCCACATAATAAGAGAGGTCTGGGCGGAATTTGAAAAACCCGTACTTCTGTATTCAATAGGAAAAGATTCAAGCGTTCTTCTGCGTCTTGTGCAGAAAGCGTTTTATCCGGGAAAGGTCCCTTTCCCCTTAATGCATGTAGATACTTCCTATAAATTCACGGAGATGATAGAGTTCAGGGATAGGATAGCCGAAAAAGAAGATATTAACCTAATAGTTCACAGAAATGAGAGCTATATTAAAAAAGGAATGCATCCTTCAAAATTCGGGATGGATAAATGTTGCAAGTTTTTAAAGACCCAGGCTCTTTTAGACGGCCTCTCTTCTGGCGACTTTGACGCGGCAATAGGCGGCGCCCGGCGGGAGGAAGAAAAATCACGAGCCAAGGAAAGGATCTTTTCTTTCCGGGATGAATTCGGAGCATGGGACCCTAAAAACCAGCGCCCGGAGCTTTGGAGTATCTATAATTCTAAAATTAATCCGGGGGAATCAGTCCGTATATTTCCGCTCTCCAACTGGACAGAAATTGATATATGGGAATATATTAAAAAGGAAAATATAGAGATAGTACCTCTTTATTTTGCTAAAAAAAGAGATATTATCCGCCGCGGGGGGCTGATACTTCTTGCTGATGAATTTAATGAACCACGGGAAGGGGAAGAGATTGAAAAAGCAAGCGTGCGGTTTAGGACATTGGGCTGTTCGCCGTGTTCGGGAGCATTTGAATCCGAGGCAAAAACCATAGATGATATAATCGGGGAGGTTATGGCCGCGGCCCGGTCCGAGCGGGAACACCGGGCAATTGATTACGAAACGGAAGGGTCTATGGAAGACAAAAAGAAAGAAGGGTATTTCTAATTATGGAAGATAGAAAAGATTTACTTAGACTGGTAACTGCCGGCAGCATAGATGACGGCAAATCCACGCTGATAGGCAGAATGCTCTATGAGGCCAAAGGTATCTATAAAGACCAGATTGCCTCAATTGAAAAGATAGCAAAAAACCAGGGGGATGACGAGATTGATCTTTCTTTACTTGTTGACGGGCTTAAATCGGAGCGGGAACAGGGTATCACTATAGATGTAGCCTACCGTTATTTCTCAACTATGAAAAGAAAGTTTATCATAGCCGACTCTCCCGGCCATGTCCAATATACCCGGAATATGGTAACCGCCGCATCCACTGCGGATCTTGCCGTTATTTTAATTGACGCCCGCAACGGGGTCTTGGAGCAGACAAAGAGGCATTCTTTTATAACCACTCTTTTGGATATCCCCCACATCCTCGTGGTAGTAAACAAGATGGACCTTGTGGATTATTCGCGGGAGGTCTTTGAAAATATAAAAGAAGATTATCTTGAATTTGCTTCCCGGCTTGAAGTACATGATATTCAGGCTATGCCTATTTCGGCGCTGAAAGGGGATATGGTTGTAGAAAAAGGCGATAATATGAAATGGTTTGACGGCAGGACTTTCCTGCAGTATCTGGAGAATATAAATATAATTTCCGACCGCAATCTTATAGATTTCCGCTTTTCTGTACAGACGGTTATCCGGCCTAATCTTGATTTCAGAGGATATGCGGGAAGGATAGAATCAGGGGTCATAAAAGTCGGTAACGATATGGCGGTGTTGCCTTCGGGAAAAAAGAGCCATGTAAAATCAATAGTGACCTATGACGGAAAGCTTGAGGAAGCTTTTACCCCCCAGTCGGTTATTTTGGCCCTGGAAGACGAAATAGATATAAGTAAGGGCGATATGCTAGTCAGGCAGAGAAACGTGCCGGAGATGAGTAGCGTTTTTGAAGCCGAGATATGCTGGATGACTGAAGAACCCATGCTTGAAGGGGGGCGCTATCTTATAAAACATACTAGCAACATAGTTCCTGCTATATTAAAAGAACTTAGATATAAGATTGATATAAACACCCTGCACCGAGAAGATTCAAGAGAGCTGGGCTTAAACGATATGGGCAGGGTTATAATAAAGACACAAAAACCCATAATGTTTGACCCCTATACCAGAAATCACGCCACAGGCTCTTTTATAGTAATAGACGAACTTACAAATACAACTGCAGGCGCCGGCATTATATGGTATCCTTCCGGTGAACTGCCGGAGGAAGAATAGCTTAACTTTCTTCCGGATGGGTAATAATCTGCATATAAATTATATTATTATATCCTAAATTGAGCGATTCATTGATTCCAACAACAGTATTATAGCAATTTATACCTCTTGAAACAAATAAGGGCGCATAATATTGTGTTTCCCTAAAATTGAAGAGTTTTCAACAGGCAAAAAGCGATTTCTGGATTGCAACGGGTAGAAATTCACAGATATAGATAATCCTATTCCAGAAGTTTACTTGAAACACAATGTTATCAACAGCAGCTAAAGAATTGCAGGCACAAGCACCTTATTGCATAAGTCCCAAAGCATTGTTACATTTAACGTTTTTCGGGTATCTTCTGTTACCCTGAATATTATATAATCACCAGAATGAGCAATTTTAGCCGCTATATCAATAATCTTTCTGTGGAATGTCGTAGCATAGCCTACTTTCGGTATTACATCCTTGGAGACATCTTCCTTAAATGCTTCAAACAGATTAAACACCCCAAGCATTATGCAAAAGAAAGCGGTATTGGATTCAAACCTCTTGAATGGAAGCTGCTTAGTTCCGAAGTCTTTTATTCCCCGGC
>JAGXOG010000022.1 GCA_023660015.1 Elusimicrobia bacterium LH_S2
GAAACGTATATAATTTAAAGTAGTCATAATTAGACTCTTTTTTATATACCAGAAATATATGGCCAGAATAGAGGGAGTTAATCTACCAAAAGAGAAGAAGATAAAGATAGCATTAACTTATATATACGGGATTGGCAATACTACGGCTGTTGAAATAGTAGAGAAATCAGGCATAGATGACAGCAAACGGGTGAAGGAACTGTCAAATAAAGAGATAGGTAAGATACAGAACTCAGTAAAAGAATATAAAACCGAGGGCGAGCTTCGTCGTAAAAAAAGAGAAGATCTTACCAGATTAAAATCAATAAACAGTTATCGCGGTTATCGGCATAAGAGAAACTTGCCGGTTAGAGGCCAGAGAACAAAAACAAACTCAAGGACCAGAAAAGGTCCTAAAAAATAGAATTTAGATATAGAAAGGTAAATATATATGGCAAAAAAGAAAATTAAACAGAAAAAGAAGAAAAAAAATAAGAGGAAAGCAGCCGAAGGTATAGCTTATATAAAAAGCACATTTAATAATACTATAATTTCCATCACCGACCGCAATGGTAATGTGCTTACCTGGGCGTCCAGCGGCAGCGTAGGAATGAAAGGGTCCCGGAAAGGAACTTCGTATGCCGGGGGGCTGGTAGCGCAGGAAGTTGCTTCAAAAGTTGTCAGGGATAACGGGATGAGAAAAGTGTCAGTTAAGGTTAAAGGGCCGGGGGCGTCAAAAGAGACAGCAATAAGAAGCCTTGAGTCGGGTGGGCTTGAAATACTTACCCTTCAGGATGTTACTCCTGTGCCTCATAACGGTTGCCGACCTCCGAAACCAAGGAGGGTATAAAGATGGCAGTATATAAAGGCCCGGTATGTAAATTGTGCAGAAGAGAAGGCGTGAAACTTTTTCTCAAGGGTGAAAGATGTCTATCGGCAAAGTGCTCTCTGGAGAAAAAGGAATATCCCCCGGGTCAGCACGGCCAGAGACGGATCAGGGAATCGGAATTCGGTAAGCAGCTGAGGGAAAAACAGAAAGTTAAAAGAGCGGTTTTTATGACTGAGAAACAGTTTCGTGTTTTCTTTAAAGAAGCCGATGGGGAAGAGGGTCCTACAGGCGCTAATCTTCTTATAAGACTGGAAACCAGACTGGATAATGTAGTCCAGAGGTTCAAGTTCGCTTCGTCTATAAAACAGGCCAGGCAGCTGGTTTTGCACCGCCACATAAAAGTTAATTCAGCTATATGTAATATACCTTCCTATAGAGTTAAGGAAGGAGATAAAATAACCATAAGGAAAAAAAGTAGGAAATTAAGCTTAATTAAGGAGAATCTGGAAGAAAACGAAGAAGCAGTTATTCTCGAGTGGTTGAAAAGGAATTCTTCTAAATTTTCAGGTAAGGTGTTGAGAGAACCCACCCGTGAAGAAATATCGTTGGTCGGCGGAGACATTAAAGAAAATCTTATTGTAGAGCTTTACAGTAAATAAAAAACAAAGAAGAAGAAAAAGAAAAAAGGATGGTACCTCTTTAAAATAGGTATCGCCCAGTAAAAGGAGGTATATAGATGAAATTCAGGGATTTCCAACTTCCCCGAAATATAAAATGGACAGAAGAAAAAGATGATTACGGCAGGTTTGAGAGTGAGCCGTTTGAAAGAGGGTACGGCAACACAATAGGCAATTCACTCAGACGCATATTGCTTGCCTCTATGGAAGGTGCGGTAATCACATCTATAAATATAGAGGGTGTGGACCACGAATTTTCAACATTGGAAGGAATGAGAGAAGATATAACCGAGCTGATTTTAAATCTTAAAGGCCTCCGGTTTAAGTTATATACTAACGAGCCGCAACGGATTGCCATGGAAGTTAATTCTGCTAAGGAAATCACCGGCTCGGATTTTAAACTTAATCAATCTATTAATCTGTTGAATCCGGGGAAAAAACTGGCTCACATTGAGGAGGAAACAACCTTAAAGATGGAGGCTGTAGTTGAGCGCGGTAGAGGTTACCAGGCGGTTGCCGAAAGAACTAAAGAAATAGAAATTGTCGGTGAGATAGCTATAGATGCGATGTTCTCTCCGATTAAAAAGATAAGTTATGATGTCGAAAATTCGAGAGTCGGGCAGCGCACTGATTATGATAAACTTATAATGGATATTTGGACAGACGGGAGTATTAAACCTTCGGAAGCGGTAGCTTATGCGGCCGAGATTTTAAAGGATACGATGAAAGTTTTCAAAATATTTGAGATGGAAGAGATAGAGCTTGGAGCGGATTCATCTTTTCAAAAAGAGAAAATAAAGAAAATCAAGAGACTGCCTCTGGAAGAACTTAAAATCGCTACGCGTATTTCAAACGCGTTAAGGAACGCTTCGTTAAAGACAATAGGTGATCTTACTGACATTTCTGTTGAAGAAATTTCCCGGATTGATAAGATAGGCGTTAAATCCGTTGAAGAAATAGAAAATAAAGTTAAAGCTTTTGCTAAAGAGCGAAAAGTAGAACTGGAAATTAACGGTTAAGGGGAAAAGTAGAGTGAATAAGCAAAAAACTAAACGGAATATTAAAAGGTTGTCTTATCAGCTTATTAAATCCGGACGCATTAAGACCTCAGTCCCCCGGGCAAAAAAAGTAAGAAGCAATCTGGAAAAGATAATATCCAGAGCTAAAAAAGATACGGTCGTTAACAGGCGCTATGCGGCGGCCCGATTACCTGGAAAATCGGTCAAAAAGCTTTTTGAGGTTATAGGCCCGGCCAATAAGAATAGACCCGGGGGCTATACGCGTATCTTAAGAATAGGCAACAGAAAAGGAGACGGCAGCAAGAGATGTCTATTGGAGATTATAGATAATGCTTGATTCTATTTTAGGTTTTTTTTCAAATGATATGGGAATAGACCTGGGTACTGCTAATGTACTCGTTTATGTTAAGGGCCGGGGAATTGTTTTAAAAGAGCCCTCGGTAGTTGCTATAAATAAAGACGACGGAGAAATATTAGCCGTTGGAATGGAAGCCAAAAGAATGTTAGGGCGTACTCCAGCGAATATTACAGCGGTACGGCCCTTAAAAAACGGAGTTATCGCAGATTTTGACACTACAGAAAGAATGATCCGGTATTTTATACGGAAAGTTCACGCCCGCAAGAGCCTTCTTCATCCGCGAATAGTTATAAGTATACCATCGTCATGCACCGAGGTGGAAAAACGCGCTGTGAGAGAATCGGCAGAGAGAGCGGGGGCAAGAGAAGTTTATGTAATTGAAGAACCTATGGCAGCAGCTATCGGAGCCGAACTGCCGGTCCATGAACCGGCGGGTAACCTGGTTGTTGATATAGGAGGAGGAACAACGGAAGTAGCAGTTATATCCCTGGGAGGCATGGTGCTTACTGATGCCATAAGAATTGCGGGAAATGATTTAGACTGGGCTATAATTGAGTATTTTAAGGAAAAAGAGAATTTAAATATTGGAGAAAGAACCGCCGAAGAAGCAAAGATAAAGATCGGTTCGGTCTATGCTGGAACTGAAGCAAAAGAGATGGAAATAAAGGGCAGAGACCTGGTTACCGGTCTTCCCAAAACCGTTATGATAACTACCGATGATATACGGGAATCTCTTGCCGAATCTGTGAAAGAATTGCTTAAAGTTATAAAAGAAACACTCAATGACACACCGGCGGAATTATCCGCGGATTTAGTAGACAGAGGAATAATTCTTGTGGGCGGGGGCGCATTGTTAGGGGGTATTTCGCCGCTTTTGCGGGAGGCCACCCAGCTTCCTGTCCATATTGTCGACGAACCTATGAATTGTGTGGTTATGGGAACCGGCAAATATCTTGAGCAGATGGAGTCGCTGAGAAAATCTCAGCGCCACAGGCTTAATTATAATATTAAAAACCGGTACCGGTAAAAGATTATTTAACCGGCTAAAGCCATACGGCGTTTTATAGCAAAAAGAAATACAAATTTTACAGCTTCCTAAGTTTTCCTTCCTGAATAAATAGAGGTCCAAAAATGGATCAAAAAAAAGATATAATTATTTTAACGATACTACTCTTATTAAGTATTCTGTTTTTAGTATTAAACAGTTTTGACTCTGTAAAACTCATAAAAAATATCGGGCTGAAATTTATCTCTCCCGCAAGCCGGAGTGTAGAATATCCCTTTAAAAAAACCTCTGAATTATATAACCGCGCACGGGCGCTGAGAAATCTTTTAGAAAACAATGATAAACTAACCAAAGAGAATAAAAAACTTAAAAAAGAATACCGGGATTTAAATTTTTTAAAGAAACTTTACAATGAGTTGGTTTCCGATCTAAATACGGAAGATTTTAATCCCGGAAAATTACTGCCGGTCAAAATATTAACTCACTCTCCGGACAGATATTTCTCCGAGCTTGTCGTTGACGCCGGTTCATCTTCGGGCATTAAAAAAGATATGGCCGTTATTGGTATTAAACAAGACCGGTGGGTGCTTCAGGGCCGGATTGATGAAGTTCTTAATGATTATGCCAAAGTTAGATTGATAACCTCGCCGGAATTTAAGGCCTCAGCTAAATTGCCGGATGGTAAACGCGGTATTATAGAGGGAAATGCCGGCTGGAATCTGACTTTGAAATATATAGCTCCGAATGTAAATCTAAAGTGTGGTGATGAAGTTTATACTTCGGGGACCGGGGGAATACTGCCGGGAGGGCTTTATATAGGAAAAATAACAAATATTGTGAAATTGGAGTTCGCAACCGGGCAGGAAGCTGAGGTTGAGCTTTTTGAATATCCGCATAATCTGGGATATTTATATATAGTCAAATGAGTTTATTTAAACTTAATCCGGACGTAAAGATAAAAATCGGGATATATCCGCCCTTTACAGGGGGCAATAAGGGAGTAATTTAAAATGAGGATTATCTTAACTTTTATTATTGGATTTATATTACAGTCCTTACTATACCGCAATTTCCCGATACCGCTTAATATAGATATTATGCTTATAATTACCATAGAAATATCACTGATAAGAGACTCCTCAAGTGCAGAGGTATTCGGTTTTTTTTCAGGGTTGGTCGAAGATATTCTCTTTTTCGGCATGTGGGGACAAAAAGCTCTAATAAGGACGCTGGCGGGATTTATCGGAGGCAGATTTAAAGGTAAATTTAATGAAGGCAATTTCTTCTTTCAGCTTATAATTACCGCCCTGATATATATTTTTGCTCAGTTTCTGGGGTTGCTTATAAGCCTAATAATGTCGGGTAAATCTATATATCCTCCAAATATTATTTTATCTGCGCTTCTTAACGGTCTGCTTGCTTTTTTTGTCTATCATATATTAAAAAGATTTAATGCCGTTTAACAGATATTATTCAGTAGGAGGCCCCTCAAAAAACAGTTATTCTTGGTTCAGATTGCTTCTTGTGGCTCTCTTTACGGTTTTTTTGGGAAGGTTATTATACCTCCAGGTAATAAAAGGAGATTATTATTGGGCGAGGGCGGAAAGAAACCGCATTCAGTATTTTTTCATAAAAGCTCCCCGGGGAAGGATTTTTTCCAGGGCCGGCAGAAAGCTGGTAGGCAACCAGCCCATCTATTCTCTGTTTATGGACACCGAAGGTCTTGATTCCGGGAAGAAAAAACGTATAACGGGCAAAATATCGGAGTTAACCGGTCGCTCTTTGAAAGATATTAATAAGGGCTTTGATTTAAAACAGAAACAGCCTTTCGGGGTAGTGGAAATTATATCAAATTTAAGTCGGGATGAAATCATGAAAATTGAGGAAAATTCTCACTACCTTCCCGGGGTTTTTATCCAGGTAAAGAACCGCAGGAGGTATCCTTACGGTGAGAACGGCGCTCATCTTTTCGGTTATATAGGGGCGATAAACAAAGAAGAATTATCGACCCTCCGCCCGCGGGGTTTTAAATTAAAAGATAATATCGGCAAAACCGGCATAGAGAAAAGTTATGACGGTTATCTGCGGGGTAATGACGGGTTTCGGAAAATAGAAGTTGGGGTAAAAGGTGAACATCGTAAACTGATATCCCGCCGGCCGCCAAAGATAGGGGATGATATTATATTAACTATTGACTGGGAACTTCAGGAGGTGGCCTACAAGGCCCTCGGAGACAGAGCCGGCGCAGTTGTTGTTATGGAACCTAAGACAGGAGAGATACTAGTATGGCTTTCCAAACCGGGTTTTAATCCGGAAGATTTTACTCTTCCGTTTTCAAAAGAACAGGCCGCAGAAATTTTTCAGGACCCTAAGCACCCCTTATATGACAGAAATATTCAGGGAGAATATGCACCGGGTTCGGCCTTTAAAATAGTTACTGCCCTCGCCGCTCTGGAATCCGGCAAAGCCGTTGAAGAGACAGAATATACCTGCAATGGGTCTATAAGAATTGGGCTCGACCGTAAGTTATACCGTTGCTGGAAGGGTAAAAAACACGGCACTCTGGATTTAAAAGACGCCATCGCAAAATCCTGCAATGTTTATTTTTACCAGCTGGGCATGGATACCGGGGTTAAAATAATAAGGGATATGGCATTGAAGATGGGATTTTCGAAAAGAAGCCAGGATATATTTGATTATGAAAATACCGGGCAGATACCGTCAGCGGGTTGGAAAAAACAGAAATTTAACCGTATATGGTGTCCTGGAGACACTGCTAATATGAGCGTGGGTCAGGGATATGTTTTGGTTAATCCCATGCAGATGCTTAAGGCAGTTTCGGCAGTAGCTGCCACCGGTAAAGTAATGAAGCCGCGGCTCGTAAAAATGATTTTATCTCCGGAAGGCGAAGTTATTGAAAAAAGAGGGCCGGCAATTGAAGAAATTCTGGAAGTAAATAAAGATAATTTAAATTTCATAAAAAAAGCCATGAGGGCAGTAACTAAATACGGTACCGCACAGTATCTCAATCTTAATCTCGATGTGGCTTCCAAGACAGGTACGGCGGAGAATCCGCATGGTGACGACCATGCATGGTATGTCGGATTCGCCCCTGTTGATGAGCCCAGCATAGCGGTAGTGGTATTTGTTGAAAACGGCGGTTATGGATCGGTGGCCGCAATGCCTGTGGCGCGGGAGATTTTTAAGGATAAATTCAAAGACAGGTTAAATGAAAAATAAAATAGAAAGAATAATTTTAGCGACAGTAATAATACTTTCAGGCATAAGTATTTTGATGGTAGCTTCATCTACGGTGCAAAGCGCAGAACTTTCTGGGCTATATATAAAGCAGATAGTTGCAGTAGCAGCGGGATTTGTTATCATGTGGAGTATTAGAAATATATCCTATGAATTATTTTTAGAATTAAGCCCGGTATTTTACCTCGTTGCCGTTATTTTGCTGGTGCTGGTTATCTTAATAGGCAAAGATATTTACGGAAGTCGCCGTTGGCTGAATTTAGGGGTGTTTAATTTCCAGCCCTCGGAATTAGCAAAATTTTCGTCCATACTTTTTGGGACTTATCTGGTGAGCCGGAAAAGTTTTTTTTTAAAGGTAACTCTGCCTTTTGTAGTTATATTTATTCTGGTGCTGGTTCAGCCGGACGTAGGAACCGCTCTTATGTATATTCCTGTTTATCTGGGAGTAATGCTTTTTTCCGGCAGGGATATAAGGTGGATATTTATTTTAGCCCCTTTTACCTTAATAATTATTGTAACTCTTTTTACGGAAAGCTACATAAATATAAACGGTGCAACGCTGCTGGAATTCCGTTATCTTTTAATCCCGGCAGCAATAACAGCAGCGGTATATTTTGCCATGAGGGAACTTAAAAAAGTAAGCAGAAATATAAGATTTTTCCATATTGTTGCGGTGATATTAATGTTTTGGGCCTCATGGGCTGTTGGGATAGGGACTACCCGGTTTTTAAAGGATTACCAGAAAAAAAGGATTCTATCTTTTATTACTCCGGATCTGGATCCGTTGGGAGCCGGATATAGTACTCGCCAGTCGATTCTTGCGGTCGGCTCGGGACGGTTTTTAGGAAAGGGTCTCTTCGAAGGGACTCAGACCCAGCTTGGATTTTTGCCTGTTAGGCATACGGATTTTATATTTGCGGTAATTGCCGAAGAAACAGGTTTTTTAGGCTGCACGGCAGTTCTTTTTCTGTTAGGGTTGCTTTTATGGCAGTTTATTAAAGTAATAGAGCGAATCAGTTATCCGGCCGCTAAGATGATTGTCTCGGGAGTATTTATGCTTATTCTTACCCAGGCAGCAACAAATTTAGGGGCTACATTGGGGCTTCTCCCGGTTATAGGTATACAGCTGCCTTTTATATCATACGGCGGTTCGGGTCTTATATTTTTTATGGCTCTTACCGGGATAGTTTTAAATATAAACCGACAGACGGAAATTATAGGTATATAGGATGAGCAGTTTAAAAAATATAAACTGGGAAGAGTTGCTGAAAAAAGTACAGAATCCCGGAAGATATACGGGAAGCGAGTATAATAGATATGAGAAAAAAAAGTTCAAATTTGGATTTCTGCTTGCTTTTCCGGACGATTATAAAATAGGTATGAGCAGCCTCGGCTATCACACTATAGGAGAAATAGTGAATCAGTCCCCAAATTTTTATGTTCAAAGAGCTTTTGCCCCTGCCGAAGATATGGAAAGATTGATGAGAGAAAAGGATATCCCTCTCTTTTCCCTGGAATCCAAGGCTCCGGCCAGCGAATTTGATATAATCGGATTTTCGTTCCACTATGAGCTTGCATATACAAATTATGTTAATATGATGGAGCTCTCCGGTTTGTCGCCTTTCAGAAAGGACCGTAAAGAAAACAATCCGATTATAATCGGCGACGGCCCGGTAACAGTAAATCCGGAGATACTATCTCAATTTATGGATATAGTTATGGTAGGTGAGGCCGAAAGTGTGCTCCCTCTCATACTTGATAAATACGAGAAAGGCAAACGCCGGAGTAAGTTTTTAAAAGAACTCTCGAATTTAGCAGGAGTTTATATACCCGGCCTGAGCCAATCGGTGAAAAAAGCGGTATTTGAGGAATTCTCAACCGGATACCACCCTTACCGTCAGCCAGTTCCGGTGGTAGATGTCGTACATAACCGGTTAAATATTGAAATAAACCGGGGCTGCCGCAACAGGTGCTGGTTCTGCCAGGCAGCAAATATCTATGCGCCTTATCGCCAGCGAAGTAGCAGTGATATAAATGACCTTGCCGTAAAATCAGTAGCTTCTACCGGTTTTGACGAGATATCCCTTACCGCGCTTTCTGCTTCCTGCCATCCGGAGTTATCTGAGATACTCGATGAACTCTATTTTTCCCTGAGAGATCTGGGGGTTTCGGTGGTCCTTTCCAGTATGAGACCGGAGGCGTTTAAAGGAAAAGTCGCCGGCCGTCTCGGGAGATTTAAAAGCGGAGGCCTTACCCTCGCTCCAGAAACACCATCGGAAAGATTAAAAAAAGTTATAGGGAAGAATATTAAAAATTCTGATATAATCCGGATAGCCTCCAAAGCAAAAAAGATGGGCTGGAAGAAGATAAAACTTTATTTTATGGTAGGACTGCCGGGAGAGAAAGATAAAGACATAGAAGAGATTGTTGACTTTATAAAAGAGGTGAAGATAAAAAGTAGGGTAAATATAAATGTCTCTGTAAATCCGCTTATCCCCCAGGCGCATACGCCTTTCCAGTGGGTAAAAGGTATTGACCCGGATGAACTCTTCGAAAAGATAGAATATATATCTTCAAAAGCTCCAGCCAGGGTCAATAATTTCTGTAAAGAAAAGTATATAGTCGAGAGTATTTTGACCCGGGGGGGGCAGAAGCTGCGCCGGGATAGTAGTTCGGGCGGCAAAAGAAGGTGCTCTCCTTCAACAGGGAAAGAGGTTTTTTAGTTTTAAACCCTGGAAAAAAGCTTTCAGATCCGCCGGCTCCTCCTGGCAGGAGTATTATTACCAGGAGTATGATATTGACAGTGAGCTTCCCTGGGATTATGTAGATATGGGTATTTCCCGAAGCTATCTTAAAAAGTCCTATCTATCCGCAATGGAGGCGGCTTTCGGTGAATAATAAAAGAATAAGAGTAAAATACAGTAAAGGTTATCTTGCTTCTTTAATCGGTCATCTGGATACCATACGTGAAATTTTAAGAGGGATGAGACGGGCAGCCTGGCAATTTGAGTTTACGGCCGGATTTAATCTTACTGTTAAATATTCTTCGACTCCGGCTTTAAGCCTTAGTTTTTTAAGCGCTGCGGAGTATATAGATCTCCGGGTAAAGGAAAGACCGGGGGAATTTAAAGAGACGGAATTTAAAAATTCGCTGGCCGAGGGTCTTCAGATTATAAAAATTAATGAGCTGTTTTCGAGCGAACTTCCCATAAATAAGAAGGTTAAGGGGTTCCGTTACGAGATTAGAAGTAAAGACCGGACGGAAATAGTGCAGACCGGAGCTGTAAAGTCGGTTGAATTAGTAAAAAAGGGAAAAGATTATATAATATTGGATACGTTTAAAAGAGACGGGGGAATAAAAAACCCCCGCAAAAGTATTAAGGAAGGAAATTACAGTATTAAGAAGTTAAGCTGTATTTTTTAGAAAAATAAAGGATCTTTCTTAAATATAGTGCGATTATCGTTTAAAAGTTATTTTAAAGTTGCAAAAAGTATTTATTCGTTCAGGTAGTTCTTTTACTTTCGGCCCACAAAAATCAGCCATAAAGCTCAAAAACTCAGCCGACTCATCGTCGGCTTCAAAGAGATTGAACTTTTTCTTTCGAGCCGGACTGACTTATGTTAAAAGGAGTAAGTCACTAAAATATGTATGCAACTTAAATACGAAAGAACCAAAATAAGAACAGGAAAGGAGTAAATATGTCAAAAAAAATATATGCCGATATTACAGAAGATGAAAATCGGGTAGCCATAGTTGATAAAGGTCGGCTGGTCGATCTGCATATTATAAGGTATTCGGACAAAAACAGAGTGGGGAATATATACAGCGGGGTGGTGCAGAACGTTTTAAAAAATATAAATGCCTGTTTTGTGGATATAGGGACGGGAAGAAATGTATTTTTGCCCATATCCAATTATAAGGGGGATATCAAAAAAGGCAGAAAGGTTTTAATCCAGGTAGCCAAAGAAGAGGTCCAGGATAAGGGGGCTAAAGTAACCGGTAAGATATCTCTTTCTGGACGCCATATAGTTTATATGCCCATGGAAGGAAAGATAGGGGTTTCACGGAATATCAAGGATAAAAAAGAGAGAAAACGGCTCCGGGATTTACTGTCGTCCGCTGCGCCTAAGGGGGCGGGATTTGTAGCCCGGACTAACGCAAAAAATCTTAAAAAAAGAACTATTATGAGAGGAGTTAAGTATCTTAAGCAGGAGTGGAAAGATATAAAAAAGAGCAATCGCAAGGCAAAAAAATCTAAAAAACCTGTTTTACTTCATAACGAAGCTAACCTGGCTATATATGCGGCAAGGGAATTTTTAGATTCAGATACATCTGTTTTTATAATAAATGACAAAAACTACTATAAGGAAGTAAAAACTTTTATTAAAAAGACTGACCCTGCTTTAAAAAATAAGGTGAAGTTTTATAAGTCTAAGTTACCTATTTTTGAAAGATATAAAATTGAAGGACAGATAGATAATCTGAAAAAACGGACTATAACGCTTGATTGCGGGGGGTATATAATTATTGAGCAGACGAAAGCCCTGACCGCTATTGATGTCAATACAGGCAGTTTTACAGAAGGTTCCGACCGGGAAGAAACTGCATTAAAAGTTAATTCCGAGGCGGCACGGCTTGCGGCTTCCCAGATAATTTTAAGGGATCTGGGCGGGATAATAATTATTGACTTTATTGATTTAAAAGAAAAGAAAAACAGGGATAATCTTTTAAACATAATGCATCAGGAAATGAAAATTGATAAGGCCAGCGTCAAGATATTTCCCATGTCGCGCCTGGGGCTGATTGAGATGACCCGCCAGCGCCGCAAGGAGTCGATTATCAAGATTCTGGGGAAAGACTGCCCGTACTGCTCGGGGAGCGGGATAATCTTTTCCGAAACTACTATGTATATTAAGATAAAAAGAGAACTATTAAGGAAGGGGCCCAAGATTAAATCTAAGTATATCAATCTCTTTCTACATCCCCGCGTAGCTGAAGAGTTTGACCGTAAGGGATTAAAAAATATTGAAAAACAGATAAAGAAAAAGATAAAATTAAGGCGTGATTACAAACTTCATCACGAAGATTATAAAATAACCGCTTAATTAAGGAGATAACAATATAAAAGTCAAGTGAAGTTAAATAATTCAAAAAAGACATA
>JAGXOG010000023.1 GCA_023660015.1 Elusimicrobia bacterium LH_S2
CCCCTGCACGGCTCTTATTCGGACTTGCGATATGAAATGACCTTTTACCAAAATTCAGGCCTATGTAATAAGCCCCTATGTCCGATGCCCAGGTTGTAATAAATAGAAGTAATGCATATCTGAAACCGAAAGGTTCTATATTTCTTAAAAATATTAGATGCCCCGCCAGCCATACGATATAAAGAACCCCGAAGATAGTTACTCCGGCCTTAAGAATCGCTTCCTTTATCTCTCTTTGGAGAATAATTATAATCATAGTACCGATGATAGCGACGGTTATTATGAGAGAAGAAATATCTTTGCCCCAGGTTATATATTTTCCCGCAGTAATAAAATAAGCATTAATAAGCAGAGCTATACCAACTATTATTCCCCACCATCTTATCGGATATATCCTTTTAGACCCGCAGATACTATAGAACTCCGCTAAAGCCGCCATTATTACACCCAGACAGAGTATAAAAAACGGGAAACCTCCCCATAATACAAAAAGGTATACTATGGGTAGAGCTATAAGAGCTGATAAAAACCGCTTATTCATATCTTTAACTTCTGGCCCCGAATCTTCTTTGACGGATACTATAAGAAGTTAATGCTTTGTCAACCTCATCCCGGCTAAAATCCGGCCAGAGGACATCAGCAAAATAGAGCTCCGAATAAGCCAGCTGCCATAACATGAAATTAGATATGCGTTCCTCTCCGCTTGTCCTTATTAAAAGATCGATATCCGGTATTTCAGGAATATAAAGATTAGAACTTATCTTTTGGATATTAACTTCTCCTTTAGTTTTATTTGCAGCATCTGCTATCTCCTGTCTGCCTCCGTAATCGACACAGAGTATCATAATCAGACCGGTATTATCTTTTGTGAGATCTTCGGCATAGCGGATAGTATTAAGAACTTTTTTTGAAAAATTGTCACGGCGACCGGAAAACATTATTTTGAAGTTTTTAGCATTAAATTCTTTTATTTCTCTCTTTAAAAACAGAACCAGCAGATTCATTAAAGCATCAACTTCTTCTTTAGATCTCCTCCAGTTTTCCGTGGAAAACGCATAAAGCGAAACGTATTTTATTCCCAGCTCGGCGGCATAATCTATAGTATCTTTAATCCTCAGCGCTCCTTCCCGATGGCCGCTTACAACTTTAAGACCCCGCATACGAGCCCACCTCCCGTTACCATCCATAATTATACCCAGATGGCTCGGGATGCAATCTTTAGGGGAATTCATTTAATTGTTATTGATTATTAATTATCGTCAAATCGGCAGGCAGATAGGTCAGCCTTCCTTTATCTCTTTTTCTTTAGACTTTGCGATTTTATCTATCTTATCTATATGATTGTCGGTGAATTTTTGGATGTTGTCTAAACTTCTATACTTCTGGTCTTCTGAAATATCCCCGGCCTTGGCAAGCTGTTTTATATCTTTATTAGCATTTCGACGTATATTTCTGACTTCCACTTTAAAATCCTCTACAAGTTCATTAATTCTTCTTACCAACTGCTCTCTTCTTTCTGAAGTAAGGGATGGTATTTGAAGGCGAATTACATTGCCATCCGTATTAGGGGTTAACCCCAGATTAGCGCTTATTATTGCTTTTTCTATAGAGCTCACCGCATTATCGTCCCATACCTTTATTTCAAGTAATCGCGGCTGAGGGATATTAATATTAGAAAGCTGGTTTAAGGGGGTCTGCGAACCATAATAATCAGCTCTTATACCTTCTAAAATAGCTGCCGAAGCCCGGCCGGTCCTTATCCCCCTAATCTCCTGTTTAACAGATTCAACTACTTTATCCATCTTTTCCCTGCTTTTTTTCTCTATTTCTCTATAAGACATAATTACCTCCCGAATAATAAATTTGCTCTATCTTTTCTCAAAAAAACCTAACTTATATAAGTACCGATTTCTTCTCCGGCAATTATCTTTGCCAAATTGTTTTCCTTCCTGAAATTAAAGACCCTCATTCCCACCTGGCCTTCTTTTAAAATAGCAAGAGCCGCACTGTCCATTATTTTTAAATCTTTGGATATGGCTTCATCGAAAGTAAGGTCTGAGTTGTAAAGCTTGGCCATAGAGTTTTTCGCAGGGTCCGAATCGTATACACCTTCTACCTTAGTTGCCTTTAATATTATATCTGCTTTTATCTCCAGGGCGCGAAGCGCTGCGGCCGTGTCGGTAGTAAAAAAAGGCGACCCTGTTCCTCCGGCAAAAATAATTATCCTGCCTTCGTTAAAGAATAGCTCGCCTTGAGATACTGAGAGGCCTTCGGTAATTTGTTCAATATTTAAGGCGCTCTGGATTACCGATTTCATACCTGATTTTTTAAATGCATTCTGTAGACCAATGGCGTTTATTATAGTTGCCGTCATACCCATAAAATCGGCGGTGAGCCTCTCTATTCCCCCGCTATCCTTGAACCGCATGATATTTCCGCCACCCACTAAAACTGCTATATCAATATCACCGGGGGAATATATCTTTTTAATTTCAGCGGATACATCAGCGGCAGAACTCATTGAAAACCCTGCCCCTTTGTCCCCCAGCATCTCGCCGCTTAATTTTATAAGTATTCTTTTATATGCCATTTACTATTTTATGTCGAATCTTACAAATCGACCCACCTCTATATTCTCTCCGATTTTAGCTACCGTTTCATCTATAACCTCTTGAACGGTTTTTTTATCATCCCGTATATATGGCTGTTTTAAAAGGCAGTTCCGGGAATAAAATTTATTCATTTTTCCTTCAACAATCTTATCTATTATATTATCCGGTTTTCCCTCTTCTTTAAACTGTTTCTTAATTATTTCTTTTTCCCTGTCCGTATCTTCCCGGCTTACATCTTCTTCGGAAAGCCATCTGGGGTCAAGGGCCGCTATATGCATAGATATCTCTTTAGCCAGTTCTTTAAATTCATCTGTCCGGGCTACAAAATCCGTTTCGCAGTTAAGTTCCAAAAGAGTGCCTATTTTAGAACCCGGATGGATATAGGAATAGATTATACCTTCTTTAGCCGCGCGGTCAGCTCGTTTGGCCGCTTCGGCTTTGCCTTTTTCCCTTAAATAATCTATTGCTTTGTCTATATCAAAATCATTCTTTTTCAGCGCTGTCTTGCAATCCATAATACCCGACCCGGTCATTTCCCTGAGCTTCTCTATCTGTTTTAGTTGACTCATCTTTATATATCCTCCCTGGTTTTTGCCTATTTAGTTTTATTCTCAGTTTCCTCTTTTTCAGTTTGTATTTCTTTTTTTGGCTCTTTAGTTTCTTTAGTTGTTTTTTTAGATTTATCCTCATCTTTCTCTGCGGACTTTTTTTCCGGTTTTTTCTTTTCTTTTTTTTCAGCCACATCTTCCTCTTCAGGTTTTTGGACTTCTTTTTTTATGGCTGATTTTAAGTTTTTACCTTCTTCAACCGCGTCCGCAATTATTGTACCTATAAGTTTTATTGATCTTATCGCATCGTCATTGCCTGGTATGACATAATCCACATCTTCCGGATTACAATTTGTATCCAATAAGGCAACTACGGGTATTCCCAGTTTTTTAGCCTCAGCGACTGCTATCTCCTCCAGATCAACATCTACAACAAACATGATATCAGGTAGGCGGTTCAAGTCCTTTATACCCGAGAGCCCTCTTTCCAGCCTTGATTTTTCTTTCATAAGCCTTGATTTTTCTTTCTTGGATAAAGTGGCAATAAGACCGCTTTCTTCCCGCTGTTCAAGTTTCTTAAGCCTACCTATACTTTTTGAGATAGTTACAAAGTTAGTAAGCATGCCGCCCCACCAGCGGTATTTTACGTAGTGCATGCCACAGCGTTCGGCTTCTCCTTCTATAATCTCGCTTCCCTGTTTTTTTGTACAGACAAAAAGGACCTCCCCCCCCTCGGCAACAGTATCCCGCACAAAGCTGTAAGCATCTTTTATCAGATCTACTGTCTTTTCAAGGTTGATTATATGTATCTTATTTCTTGAGGTATATATGTATGGCTCCATCCCCGGATCCCAGTCTCTTGTCTGATGCCCGAAATGGACCCCGCTCTCTAAAAGTTGTTTCATTGTTACTATAGACATCTAAGTTTTATCTCCTTTCAGTAATTAAGTTACTGATTCTTAAGTTTAACGCGCAGCAGGCGCGTTCATTGTTTCTATTAAGTTTTATATCTTAAAAAACATTAAACAGCAGATTACTATCTATTTTTACTATAAAATTTAGTTGATTATAAAAAATTTTCAGAATATATTCAAATTTTCCTATCAATTCATGTAAATATATTACGCATAAGATATCTATTTTCTATACTTGACAAATATATTTAAAGTATTTATTATTTTAACATTAACAGATTGTATAGTACAATTAAACGTAAATTATAACCAAAATATTTTTATTGTAAACCATATTCCAAAAAAAGAAGAAAACATAAAAATGAATAAAAAATTATCTATTGTTATGCCCGCTCTTAACGAAGAAGAAACTATTGGCATCTGTATTGATAAAGCTCACACGGCATGCAAAAATATGGATATAGAGTATGAAATAATTATTGCCGACAATGGTTCTACCGACAATACTGCAAAGATTGCAGAAGAAAAAGATGCGAAAGTAGTATACCAACCCATAAAAGGGTATGGAGCTGCTTATATGAAAGGTTTCAAAGAAGCTCGGGGGAAATATATAATCATGGGGGATGCCGACGACAGCTATGATTTCCTTAACATAAAACCTTTTGTTAATAAACTTGACGAAGGATATGATTTGGTAATGGGGAACAGATTTGGGGGCGGTATTGAAAAAGGCGCAATGCCTTGGCCTCATAAATATATAGGCAACCCTATACTGACTTTTATTTTAAATTTTCTTTTCAAAGCAAAAATTTCAGATACCCACTGCGGTATGCGGGGGCTGAGAAAAGATTTAATCCCAAAATTAAGCCTTAAGACAACGGGGATGGAATTTGCTTCGGAAATGGTTATAAAAGCTATACAGGCAAATTCTGGGATTACAGAAATTCCGATAGAACTAAAATCGGACGGTAGAAGCAGAAAACCACACCTGCGGTCATTTAGAGACGCATGGAGGCATATGCGATTCATGTTACTTTATACCCCTCTTAATTTATTTATCGTTCCCGGGTTTATTATGTTTTTACTGGGTCTCATTATTGTTGGTATACTTCTTGGAGGGCCGCTACATGTCGGAGAAAAGATAATAGGATATCATACTTTAATTCTTGGGAGTCTCCTGTCAATTTTGGGATATCAACTTATTATACAAGGCCTTACTATCAGGGCCTATACCCTTTCCCGAAATCTTCTTTCCCAAAAAACTTTTGCAGATAAATTCATAGACAGATTTACGCTTGAAAAAGGACTGATTGTCGGCACGCTTATATTTCTTATAGGTTTTATTCCTGAATTGCGTATTCTCATCACATGGATAAAACAGAACTTTTCCGGCTTAACCAAGCTCTCTCCGGCAATATTTGGACTAACTTTCATCACTCTCGGCGTTCAAACAATATTCTCGTCTTTTTTTATAAGTTCATTTAAAATTAAAAGTCTTTATTAATGAAACTTTTTGTATTTGCAGTCGATGGTGCCACCTTTGATATTCTTCTCCCCTGGATAGAAAAAGGATATTTGCCTAATTTTGCAAAAGCATATAAGAGAGGCGTTCACGGCGAGCTCACCAGTACCATTCCTCCTGTTTCCCCAAATGCCTGGGTCTCTTTTTTTACCGGAAAAAATTGCGGAAAACACGGAGTAATTGACTTTACTTATAGAAATAAAGATTCTTACATGAAAAAACCGGTCAGCTCTTTAACCTACAGCGATAAGACATTATGGGATATACTAACTGAAAATAATATTGAAAGCGGATATCTAAATATGCCGCTAACCTACCCTGTTCGTAAAATCAAAGGCTGCGCAGTTAGCGGGCTACTCACTCCGCAAGATGCAAATGATTATTATTATCCCCAAAACCTTATGGGGGAAATCGAGAAAGGTATCGGCAAAAAATACAGGCTATACAATAAAGAGATATACCACCCTAATAGGCTCCAAGAACTCAAAAACGATATTTTTGATACACTGGATATCAGGTTAAAAACAACAGAATATATCATCAAGAATAAATCTGCAGAATTTTTTGTCTCTCATTTTTTCGGAGGCGATAGACTTCAACATGAAACTTGGCACATAATGGATAAAGACCATCCACGACACTCTTTAAAAGAAGAAGGATTCTCCGATATGATACTTGAATATTATAAGAAGCTTGATCAGGGTATAGGTAATATTCTAAAAATATTAGGCCACGATACTCCCTACATTATAATGTCTGATCATGGATTCGGTCCTGCTTATAATTATTACTTTGTTAATAATTTTCTACTTAAAAATGGATATCTTACTTTAAAGAACAATCCGGTAACTAAAATTAAAAAATCGCTTTATAATTCCAAACTTACACCATATACTCTATATAATCTATTTAAAAAAACAAAACTCGGTGGAAAAAGACTTTCATTTGATGTGGGTAAAAGATACCGTCTTATGCGAAAAATATTCCTTTCTTTTGATGACGTTGACTGGTCAAAAACTAAACTTTATGCTACAGGAAATAAAGCAGCACAAATATTTGTAAATTTAAAAGGGAGAGAGCCGGAAGGTATAGTTTCACCGGGATTTGAATACAGAAAATTAATTGACGATTTAACAGAAGAACTTAAAGAGATAAAGAACCTGGATTTTCAAATATATAAAAAACAAGATATTTTTTCAGGCGACAGAACAAAAGATATGCCTGATATTGTATGTTCTATAAATGATTATGAAATTCAGTCGTTAGGTTCAGCTGATTTTATTTCTAAAAAGAATCTAAGACCTTCATTTGATTCCGGAGACCACCGGTTAAATGGAATTTTTATGGCATCAGGAGATATATTTGCAAAAAATAAAAAGATAAAAGGCCTAAACATACTCGACCTAGCCCCAAATATACTTTTAGCTATGAATTGCCCAATAGATAATAATATGGACGGCGGAATTAAAAACGAGATTTTTGATGCTGATTTTTTTTCTGCCCAAAAACCTGAATTCAAAAATTATGGCAAATATAATCCTGCCCCAATAAAAGCATATAATGCCAGAGAAGAGGATTTAATAAAAAAACACCTTAATGATTTAGGTTACATTTAAGGGTTCCGGCCGGAAAGTTGCTGTTTATTTATCTGATTAAGCAGAGTTACATAATCTTTTTTTGAGTTAAGTGTAATAGCTTTTTTTATAGATTTTTCTGCAAGAGAAAATTTTTGCTGATAATAATAAACTACACTCTTTAAATAATAACCATAGTCATAACCGGGGAGGATTTCCAAGAGTTCGTTAAGATTAGTTTCAGCCTCATTAAAATTTTTTTGTTTAATTAGTTTTTTTATCTTTCTTAAATGATACAACTCAAAAGTTTTTTGTACAGTATTTTCAGGAGCTTCTCCCGTAGTATCTTTCGGAATAAATTTGTATATATATAACCCCCCATCTTGAAATATTTTTTTGACATGCGATTCCCAAAATTCGTTAAGTATCTTAAAGTCATCTTTCTTAAAATATAGCGTTCCATAAGATGCCGTACGTAATGCTTCTTTAATATTTACTAAAATATGAGTTACTTCTTTTTTTTGTAAAAATTCATAAAATTCCTGGGAAGTTTTAGTTTGTCTTAAAAATTCAATAATTGGGGTTGCACTTTTTGCTGCCCCTTTAATAAAATTTCTATTAATGTAGAGTGTCTTAGCCTCTCCAAATAATAAAATTTTTGCGTTTGACGGAGTTTCTTGATTAATATATTTATAAGCTGAATAAGAAGGACTGGGATACCCATTGCGTGACTTTGAGAGAAACTCTTCTCTGGATATAGCCCCTGTTATTAATGAAAGCGGGCGGTAGGTATAATGAGCCACCTGCAGAGCATAAAGTATATTTCCCATAATTAGAATGACAAAGCCTATCCATAAAATTGTCCCCATAAAATTATTTTTTCTTTTAATTTTATTAATTATATAGCCGGTCAATACGACGAGAGCCGAGAATGCCGGAGCGTAATATCTCAATGATTTTGCAAATAACGACCAGCTTAAATATGATATTAATAAAAAAATAAATAATGCTGAAAAAATTTTTTTATCACCAAGTTTCATTAATAATATAAGCGGTATAATTCCGATGAAAACTGCACCTATCATATAATACCCAATTGATTGATAAGGCTTACCCCCCCCACCCTTTATACTGACTTCCCATGGAAATAAAATATAATTTTTAGCATCTTTAATCCCCTTGCCGCCGGAAAATGGATTATTAAAAAACCCCTTTTTGTATCCTCCTTTCCCTTCAGCTTTTATCTTAAAGGCAGATTTAGGCTTAATTACTCCGCTTAAAAAGGGATATACGGGATTACCTGTTGAAATAAAATTTCGTACTAACCAGGGTGAAAAAAGTAAAAGAACAACTACACTCCACTTTCCTATATTTTTAAAAGCAAATAACAGCAATATAGCTAATAACCCAGGTATAAAAAATACTCCGGTATATTTTGTTCCCAAAATCAATCCACCAAAAACGCCGGATAGGATAATCCACTTATCTTTATTTGGTTTGGATTTATCACTTATTCCATTTATAAGAGCAAAAAGGCTCAAACCGGCAAAGTAAGTAAGCCCTACATCGCTGTTTGTTACCCAAAATTTTAACATTAATATCGGAATTGAATAAAATGCAAGCCCTCCGTAGAGACCTGCAGCAGCACTTTTGAAATGTGTTTTACAAAAATAATAAATATTTACTACGCTGAGCAACCCTATGCAAAAATTCATTAATTTCGCAACTACAGCCCCCTTTAACATTATTCCAAAAAGATAAAGCATGGACATATTCAAGGGATAATGTGCGTGATGATCAAACGGAGTTGCTATTATTTTATGATTAAGTTTGTATAATTTTGGAGCTCCAAGGTGATATACAAGGGAATCATAAAATATCTCGGGTGTAAAGGACATAATATAATTAAATATTATCAGCAATACCAGCAAGACCAATGTTATTTTAACTGGTATACCTTTTACATTATTTTTAAGATTAACTTTATTATTCTTAAAATCTATATATATTTTTTTACCTCCTAAAGCTGCCATCGTAAGCCATAGTAGATAGAATATCGGATTATAGAGCAGACCTGTAATCCCCATGAAGAAAGTTAAAGTTATAATTCCTCCAATACCCAGTCCCATTGAAAAATTAAATTTTTCCAGAAAGGTTTTAGTCTCAATCTTAATAGTTTTTATTATTATTGTACCTATATAATATGCCCCTAAAACTATGCCCGCAGCAAGTATCGTAGAAAAAATATAGTTTATTAGAAGTTTACTGAATTTTATTAAGCTGAAATTGCCGGATATTTCAAAAATATATATTATTATATCTAAATTTATATTGTGAAATTTAAAGAATTGTATTATAATTATAAACAGCCAAACAAAAGCTATTGTAAAAAAAAGAACTTCCGGGATTTTAAACTTATTATCTGTATTCTTCATTTTTTAACAAATCTTTTAAACTATATCCAAAAGCGTTAACTTCAGTTTCAAATTTATTAATTGTTTTCTTTATTCTATTTTTAAAAAATATATTTTTCCGGGCTTTAAGATAACGTTCAAAATATTTTTGATTTACTCCCGAATCTACATTTATTTCAGGTTTAAAAGAATTAATACCGGCAAATTCACAGATATTATTTATGTATTCTTGAGGGGCCGAAATAAAATTCTCGTATTTAATTATCATATAATTGTTTAAATATTGTCTATCCCTCTCAAATAAGTTATAACATTTAACCCAGTGGTTTATTAATGAATTTATGGAAAAAAATATCCACCTCCACCATCTTCGTGTTGCCAGGGAAACAGCGACAGGATGTCGAAGTATTATCACAAAATAACTTCCGGGGAACATCTCCTGAAAAAATCTAGTGCGGATTATATTGGGAGGAGATTTTTCAATCAGTATTTCTTTGTCTGTATCCCAGTATTTCCCCCATTGAGCGAATAATTTTTCTCTGTTTTTCTTGCTGATAAGAGGTGAACTTTCCGTGATATGAGCTTTTTTCTTAAAGCCAAATTTTCCCGGTCCCCCAAACTTAATAGCCGGAGGAAATACATTCTGCAGATGCTGGCCTTCATCCTTCGGGACTCCGGTATCTTCAAAACCGCTGATTTGCGGGTGTTTTTTTAATATACTATGGAGCAACGAGGTGCCGCTTTTATGTAAACCGCAGATAAATAAAATTTTATTATCCAATTTTAAAGCCCAACTCCCTGACCTGTTCTATTTGACTATTTGTAAAAATGCTTAAATCTTTTTTTTGATATCTTCCCAGCGATTCCGGCACTTTTGGTATTTTTAAGAGTTTTTTTATTTTATTGTTATTAATACTTTTACCGACAAATTTTGATATGCTTTTTATTGTATTTTCGGGGTTTATACATAAATCTTTAAACTTTATAGACATAAAGTTATTTTCTCCCAGCAATTTATTGCCGCGGCCTATTGCTTCTTTATTTGCTTTAATCCAATATTCAAGTAAATCTGAAGGTTTTATTACTTTTTCTTGGGAAATATCAATCCCATAGAGAAAACCCCACATTTTCAACTGATCTCTATTTAAACTAAAAGCCATATCTAACCCATTTCTGATAAGATGGATATATTTTAAATTTGGAAACTGGTTTTTAAAATATTCTAAAAATATATAAGTATTGGGCTCTTTCCATCCCCACATTTTTTCCTTTTTCTTATTTATATTTTTCCTCTCTGTTATCCTTTTTAAGGGCCATAATATCTTTTTAGAAAAAAGTTTTTCATACGGCAGGGTATTGATTTTTTTAATAGAAAGCCTGAGGATTTTTGCCTCTTCCATAAAATTAAGATTTTTTGGATTAACTCTGAGTTTTTTGTATAATTTAACTCTTTCTTTTATTTCATCTATATTATTATATTTTATTAAATCCGGAGATTTTAATAATATGGACAACCACAGGTCATCATAAGCTTTACTTAAGAACCGGCCCATATCTATATCCATGGAAATTAACAAATCGGATAGAACTCTTGTTCCGCTTCCCCCTATTCCCCCTATGGCTATAGGAGATATTTTTCTGGTTGTATTCTTTTTCATCTTATTTTAAGTTGATAGTTTTAAACTTAATTATTATACTAAGAAAACAATTATAAATCAAAGCAATAACCGGAGGAGATAATTATTAAAGTAAAAAATAAAAAAGTTTTAAATTTATCCTTAAAATTTATCGGTATCTTTCTTCTCTTATTTATTCTTTTGAATACCGACTGGGAAAAAATCAAAATAATCTTTGGTAAAATTGAAATTTTACTATTACTTCCGGTATATTTAATTATTATTCCCAAAAATTTTCTAAATAGTTACCGGTGGCATTATATCTTAAAAAAAATGAAAATTCACCGTTCTTACTGGTCAAATTTCAAATTATTTTTTTCCGGGTTCCTAGCAGGCTCCGCAACTCCGGGAAGGATAGGAGAATTTTATCAAATAATTAAACTTAAAAAAGAAGGACATTCCTATATGAAAGGCGCCCTGTCAATTATAGCAATTAAAATTTTAAATTTACTTATTCTTTTACTTTTAAGTCTTCCTACAATATATATATTAACCGATAAATATAATATGCC
>JAGXOG010000024.1 GCA_023660015.1 Elusimicrobia bacterium LH_S2
GATTTAGTGAAATAGTAAATTATATTTTCCCCTTTGTATTTCCAGCTGTCTATTATTCCTTGCTTTTTAAGTTCTTTATTTGCTTTATCTAAATATTGTTTTATTTTATCAATCCGTTTTGTTCTAAGGGGGATTCTTTCAGCTAATTTTGTTATCCCTATTTCAAAAGAATATTTTTTATATTTTTTCTTCTCCAAATATTCATAAAGTCGTCTGGGAACTCCTGAAGGAAGAGCAAGATATTTGTTGAAATCAATTATATTATAGTAATTGTTATCTATACTGTTTGTCATAATCTCATCTAAAGTTATTTTAGTTATGTTAATTTCTCTTTTACCTTTTTTCTTTTCATAATGTTCGCTCCCTGAGAGAAGATGGAAATTTCTTGTTATTTTTTCGCCCCGGGAGTAAAAAGATTTTTCATACGTAAGCGTTGTTGAAACCATTTTTTTATAACTTTCTTTTATTCTTTTAAGTCTCTCTCCACTAAATGAAATTTGAAGAGCTTTGGCAAGTTTATAATCCGTAAAGTGAACAGACCTTATATTTGTTTTATCTTTCTGCGGTAAATAAAATTTCATTATTGCATTAAAAACATCATGATCAAATGAACTGGGAAGTCCATCCGGGGCCTTAATAGTTAGTTTCTCTTTTATAGTTTCTCCGAGTTCATTTTTGGTTTCTTTTTCGTAGACTGCTGATTTTCTTTTATCCCCTTTACTAAAAGTAAAGATTGGAGATTCTAAAATATTACCTTCTACTAAAGCTAACTGTTTTTCTGGTTTTTCTTGATGATTCATAAAAATTGCGCTCCTTTTTACTGCGAGTAAACGTATTAAATAGTATTAAACTAACATTACCCCCTGCGCGCGAACGATAAAATATGCGCATATGGGATTGAAATGACACCAAACACGGATTGAAATGACACCAAACACGGATTGAAATGACACCAAAATTTTAAACTGTCAAAAAATTTATTTAAATCAATCATTTTCTTTTTCTAAATTGTTTACAATTAAGCGTTCAACTGCTGCAGAATAAGGAACCCCCGTTACATTTTTATATTTTTTTAAAAGATTAAAAGCATACTCAGAAATATAAAAATTTTGTCTTCTTTTTTTCTTTTTCAATTGTTTTACTGTGATAGTTTCATTTTTATTTTTACTAACAAATTCATCGGTGATTTTAATTAATCTTGATTTTGTTTTTTTTGCCATTTTATAAACTCCTTTCCTAATTTGTTAAATTCTTGACTGGCTTTACAGTTTGGATTATATTCAAATATAGTATATCCATCTATTCCGGATTCAGCTATGGCGATCCGCTGACTGATTTCGGATTTAAAGATGGGAATTTTAAAAACTTTAAGAGTTTTTTTTGCTTCTTGCCCTAAAATTGTTCCGGTAATTTTTCTTGATATTAAAAGGCGAGGTTTTGTATTAATCATTTTATGTTTGAGCCCTTCTTTAATGGTATTTACGGTTACATAAGCCGAACGAATATCAAAAGGAGTTGGGGCTACCGGAATAATTGTATAATCGGAAATTGAGAGGGAAAAACGCATAATCTTAGCATCTTCAGGCGGACAGTCTATGATTATAAAATCATGCTTTTTGTCCAGTGAGTCTATGTTATCTTTTATGTTTTCCATGGTAAAAGGATTTTCAGATAAATGTAGATTAGCATTTTTAATATTGTTATTTTTTCTTATTTGGTACCAGCTGGAAACCGAACCCTGAGGGTCCATATCTATTAAATAGGTAGATTTATTTTTAGATAAATATCCGGCAAGATTAATTGCGATAGTAGATTTACCCACCCCGCCTTTATTGTTTGAAATTGAAATTATTTTACTCATAATATGTAACTAATAGCAAATTTTTAGATATATGTCAAGGTGTAAAAGGTGTAACAAAGAAACACACACATCAAAGAAGGGTCCGCTGTATCAGTTCAAGGCGAAGCCGCAGTCTGATACCGAGTGAGGGAATCGCAGCAAAGCTGCGACAGCAATTCAATATCCTGTAAGGATATTTGAGTTGCTGCCGGAACGAGGGAACAGCGGAAGGGTAGGGCGGTGTTGGTTTTGTTCCAGGCGGTGGGCGGGTAGGAGCGGAGAGAGTGAAGCGTAAGTCAGCCGCGCAATGTGCGGCTGGCTGAAGCGTAATGAACGGAGCTCCTATTGCGAGCCGTCCAGCTGATAATCTGGGCTTGCCCGAACGGAGTGAGGGCTGGGACATACGGAAGTTCTGCCCGTCGGGGAAAGTTGACATAACAAGGTTATGTCAAAGGCGTAAGTTGTTCGGCAAGGCAGTGTCGGATAATACAGTATTATCGGACAGTGAGGCTTTAGCGAAGTGAGTGGAGAAATTGAGGCTCTGCTCACGAAGCGTAAAGAAGCCGAATGGCTTGTCTGTTTGCCATAGGCAATGCCGAGTCCTGAAGCCGCTTTCAAAGAAAAAGAGAGATAGAGCATATCCGGCGAGCAAAGGGCTTACAGGCCGTTAGTATAATAATTAGTCGCAATCAGGAAGAGCGGTCGCCGGTGTTGTACCCCTTGCCTGAAAAAATAACGGCTTATACGCCGCCTTACTTATTGATTTTTTCTTCCAGGGCCGGTGACGGCCGAAATTCTATGGTCCAGTGCTCCGGGATAGTCATCATCTTGCCATTATCTATGTTTCGGACTCTTTTTGCTTTTCTTTTAACTTTGGCCAAAGATCCGAAGTTTCTTATGTAGATTCTTTCCCCTTTTTTAAGTTTATCGGAAAAAACATCAAACATATAATCCGATGTTTCTTTTACTTCGGTATTTGTAAGAAAAAGATATTTTGCTATTTGTCTTATGATTTGAGTTTCGTTCATTCTGATTCTCTGATGTAATTTTCCATGGCTGCAGTGAGATTCCCTATGCCGGCCGGGGTGAGTGCTTTTATATGTTCAAAGATGTCTTTCCATTTGAGATATTTTTTTCCTATTACTTTTTTCTTTGCTTTTTTTATGTCTTCAAGCATTATCGTTTTGCGGGAGTCCTCGTTGGAATAAATTTTAGCCTGATTTAGGATTGCAAGAGTTATCTCTGTTATTGTCTCAGTTAAATATTCAACTCCGTCGTTTGAGGAACGAAATTTTTGGCTTTCTTTTATGTAGTTTTTTATTGTTGAAAATTTTACGAATTCAGGTTTTTTCTTTTTCATCGTCTTCTCCTTTTCATTGTCCAAAGAAGGAATTTATCCAGGACATCATTTAAGTTTCTCATCTCATAAATTCTTAAAAAATCTTCATCCATCCCTATTACCGGGGCCATCATTTCTTCAAGTTTTTCAGTTATTCTTTTCGTTGATACAGCCGTAACTTCAAATCCGTAAAGTTTATCTTTTCTTTTTTCTTTCGTAATGAGATATTTTTCATTTCTAAAATTTCTTTTTTTGACTTTTTTAACCCAGTTTTTATTCTTAACTTTCATGTCTTCTTTTACCGGGATTGTATATTTAGAAAGATTCAGCTCTCGGGGTTTGAGCATATCTGGAGTTATCAAATCAGTCATATAAATATTGTTTATTCCGTAAAAATTAAGGTCTTCAACCACGGAATTTTTTAATATCCAACCGCTTGTATCAAAATCAACTATATTGAAAAGATAGAAGGTCTTTCTCAAATCCAGCCCGGTCTTTTTTATTTCATCAACAAAATATTCCATGCTCATTAATGAGGGCTGTTTGCCGAAGGCGATAATAGAGACATTGTATTTATTTGTTAAATCCATTAAGAGATCCCATTCGGAGGTCTTTTCCGCGAAGATTATTATATTTGCGTTCTTTCCGACTCTGCGGTGGGCTTTGCTTTCATCTCTGAAACCAATATCAGAGTATCTCATAAGATTATATTTTTTTACCATATCAACTATGGTGTCGCTTAAATAGCCGTATTGATTTACGTCCTCATTAAGCGAATTACAGCGGCTTAAGGTAGGTTTGATATACATATACCAAAAAGTCCGGATTAGTTCCTTAAAGGGTGCCTTAGAGCCGTTTATGACCCTTTCCCGCATCTGCCAGACAATGTTTCTCATCAACATGGTGACATTGACCGGATATTCATCTGCCCTATAAGAAAAATTTTTTATCAGCCATTCTTTGGATTGGTCATGTATGAGTACATCAAAATGACGGATTCCTATCTTCCGGAGCTTTCTTTTAAAATTTCTTTTATATTTTTGCATTTATTTTAATTATAACAGGGTTTTGAGGCATTTGCAAACATATTTACCGCTATCTATGAAATTTATGAGATAGAAGGTATGAAAGGGGGTATGTGAATAATTGTTCATCAATGCCTGTTTATGATTTATTTGAGGTGCCTGTACTGTATTGATAGACATCTGAAAATCAGAAGGGCTGAAAACGGCTGATTTGGCAAGGTTTTGCCTGATTGGATATAGTTAATCAGGGTAGATTAAAAATGGTTATATTTGACTATTTATGGTCTATCTAAGTGCCGTTTTGGTGACTGATTACCTATTTATATAAGATTTTTTCATAGATATTATCAGGGATATTTTTATGGGTTCTCTGATTCGTAACTTATTAAAAACTTGTGTGCTGCTCCGTCCTTTGTATATTCAAGCGTAACTACTATCTTTTTTTCTTTTTGAATATCAAAGTAGAGGTAATCTGGTTGCTGTTTCTCCGGAGCTTTGGTCCATAATTTTTCTTTTTCGTTATAAATCCACTTTTCCACTCTCAAAAGGTGTCTATCTTCGGATAAATCGGTCTCAAATTCTTTTTTCTGGGAGCGAAGCGCAATGTTTGTCTCTCCTCTTCCTTTTTTGTCGATAAAAACTTTGAAATATGCATCGGTGTCGCTTTCTGGGGAAATAATCTCACGGTCATAGCTGACAAATAAAAAATTAAGTTGTATCTCTGATAATTCTTCTTTTTGTACAGTCGGCTCAATAACTCGGGACGGGCTTTTTGAGACACAACCGGCGAAAAAATAAAGTACAAATATTGTTGAAAAAAACACGCAAAAATTTTTTGTTGTAGATTTCATCTCTTTCCTCCTAATTAATTCTGAACCACGCTCAGGACATATTTGTCTCTGACATTGGCTTCGTCTTCACCAGCATTTATATGTATATAGCAGTCTCCTGCCGGTATCCTGCTTATCTTTTCTATAATTGTTTCCTTTTCTCCGGATATGCAAGTTATCTTTTCGCCCTGGGATCCGTATATGTTCAAGGTCAGGGAAACCCGGGGCACTGCTGTTACAGAAAACTTTAACTCCACCTCGGAATATACATTAAGTTTAAACCAGTCCTGATCACCTACAGGACTGAGATACGCCTTTATATTCTTACCCACCTTTATTTCTTGCGCCTTGAATTTAATGTTGTTCGGCTCTAATTCCATTTCCGGCTTGTATAGCTCCACTACCAGATTGAGATTATAAAACTGGCGGGCGTTGGTTTCTTTCTTAGAACTTCCCCTTACAACAAGATAATAATTTTTATCCGGAATAAGTCCGCCGTTGCTCAGTACCTCGGTCTGCTCCAGCCCCATATTGTTCACATTATTCAAGAGGTTGCCCATCTCGTCCCGGAATTCCAGAATTGTGTCTATTGATTCCACGCCGGTCACCATTGCTGCGAGGACATGCTTTCTTCCGCTAATTTTGAGCTTATACCAGTCCACATCGCCTTTAGGATTGATATAGCCCTTGTATTTCTGGCCTGGCGAACCAATCTTTTTAATTGATAGATTTGTTGCTTTGTTCCTGTTGTTATTAGGTTCATTTTCGGATTCTTTATCGTCCTTTCTGAAATAGGTCTTTAATATATAAGACTCTTGGGAATTTCCTTTGGACTCTTTGCTTTTTACCAATATGGTGTAATTGGAGCCACCGGTGGCAAGATAGGAATAACTTTCCCCTTCGCCGTATGTGTAGTTGTCAATTCTGGTCAGATTATAGTCGTATTTATCGTAAATTTCAATTATACTATCTATGTGAGGAACACCACTCAGGCTGAAATCTATCAGGAAATCTTCTCTGTTAACCTTGACTATATACCAGTCCTCCTCACAATAATTACCTAACTTGTTTATGGGGTTTTTTGCCGGATTAAAATAGCCTTTTACTTTTTTGTTAAGGCTAAGGGGGATTGCCCTGACTTTTTTGTCGTTCGGTTCAGATTCATTCCCATCCCTGTTGTTTAATTTGAAAGATATCTTGTATGATGTGCTGGAGGTCTTGACCATTTTTTCCCTTGAATAGGTCTGCTCTACTTTTATAAAATATTCTTTTTCCGCTTCCACTCCGATATTGGTAAGAACTTCACCTTTTCCTTTACCCATATCGTTACAGATTTTCAACTGTTCCTGCTTGGAATTGAATACTGATATGGTTAGATCCATATTTTCTATTTCGCTCAAATCAATCCTCAGAATCTTTTCCCTCTGGACACCGGCCTCCTTCTTATAAACAGACAATGGTACGACCATCCTGTAGTAGTCTTTGTCCAGTTTAGAATTAATTAAACCCTTTACAGGGCGGTCGCACTGAATTTTGGTCGCATTGTTGAAACTTCCATTTGGTTCTTTTTCAGAGTTAGGTTTCTTTGCACAGCCGAACAAAAAAAGGGATACTATAAACCAAAAAAATAATTTTTTCATTTTTTCCTCCGTGATTTAAATTAAAGACGACGTTTAACTTTTCTCCTCACACTCCTGAAGCAAATCAGCATAGTCTTCCTCGGATATTATTACATCACCAAACCATTCAGGTGTCTTTTCATCCCAAAGACCCCTGCTGATTAATCCAGTCATCCAATCCGCGAGAGTTCCTTTATAATCCTGCGGCGGTATTGCCGGTAATTTATCTTTTAAATTTTTCAATGTTTTCTCCTTCTAAATTCTGAGTTGCCTTCTGTCTATATTTTCAATATCTTTTTTAAGATCTTCTATGGAAATTTTCAAGTATGTTATTGTGCTTTCAAGTCGGTTGTGCCGGAGTAGCCGGCTGACTTTTTCTATCGGAAGGCCGTCATTTAAAAGATGCGTGGCTCTGGAACGCCTGAATGTATGAGTGGTTAAATCCTTGCGTATTTCAGCATTTAAGGCGTTTTCTTTGATTATCCGGTATATCCTACTTCTTGAAAGAGATCCACCCTTCTGGGAACCGATAAGGGGCTCTGAGGGGGTTTTATTGTGCTCCTTAACCCATTGGCTTATATCCTTTACCAAATGAGCAGGAACCGGGACCAGCTCCGGAAGAACTGATTTTTTTGATTTCCATAATGTAAGGGTTTTGCTGTCAATATTGATATCTCTGACTTTGAGAGCGGCCATTTCGCTTACTCTAAGGGCGCACCAGTAAAGTATGGAGATAATTAATTCATCTCTGCGGGAGATATCCGGGTTATTTATTATATCCTGGAATTCTTCTTTTGTGATCCATTCTTTGGAATATTTCATTTTTTGTTATGTCTACGGATTCTTATTCTTCCCGGTTCTAATATAATTAGGTTGCCCTGTAAATCTTCTCTCGATAATTTTTTTAACTCGTTAACAATTTGTGCGGTCATCTCTTGAGAAGAGATTTCATTTGGAAAATGGGCTATAACTATACCAAAATGCCTGCCTGAAGGAAACCATAAAATATTACCGAAGTCTTTATCTCCAGTAAGCAAAATTGCTCTTTCTTTCTGGGTAAAATTATATACTTTTTCGTCATCAGAACCTCTGATTTTTGAATTCTTAATATCTATAACTTCATGTCCTTGTTTTTTAAGCTCTCTTCCTGTAGAATAAGGAATATCTTCATCTATTACGAATTTAAGCATTTCAATCTACGACTTTAATTTCTTCATTGGACAAGGTTTTAGCTGCATAATCAAGCGCAGCAAATATATCTTCTCTATAAATTTTATATTCGTTAGTTATTTCTTTATAATCCATTCCCCCTGCTAATTTACCCAGAATAATATTTACTGGAACTCTTGTCCCACTTATTACCGGTTTACCAAAATGAATTTTCTCGTCTACACTAATTCTTGAAGTAATTTGCATAACATCCTCCTATTTTATTTCTCCTAAAAACGCAACAAATCCGGAAAACTCTCTATTTTTGTTCTATTTAACCCTTGTATTTAGATTAAATATGGCATATTCTGCCTAATAACGCAACAATAGGGGCATAATGTTGCGTTTTGCTTTTTTAATCATCTCTTTGTGGGGTTAAATATTTATTTATATATTTAAAAAATAAAAGTTTACCAAAATGTTCATCGTATTTACTTTCAAAATACTGCTGGATCTTTATAAAAGTAGGATTTAATTCCATTTTTATCTCATCATCTAATGATTCCGGCATTTTGTCTATAGATTTTATCATTGGACCTATCTTTCCGTCTGGGTGTTCTAATTTTAATAAAGTTTCTAAATATCTGACATCTTGTTTTTCTTCTTTCCAGGGCGTCTTCTTTGCTTTATCTTGTAGTTCCTGATCCTTTATTCTTAATATTTCTTCTGGTTTCATTTTTATACCTCAATTACCTGGGTATATTACCCTTGTCTACAATAAAAGTCCTTTATTTTATGTGTTCTTTGAATGTTTTTATTAAAATTCTTAAATACCGGAGATATTTTAAATATCTTTGGAACGGCAACTTGTTTGCCGTAATGTTTTTGTTTATTATGTTTTTGTAAAATCGTTCTCTTTCTATAACGATTCTACAACCGTACTTTCTATAACGGTATTCTGGAGTTTTCCACAGATTGTCGCTAAAACCGAAAAAAGCGGAACCGCTACTCCATACCTCCGGAACCGCTACTCCATACCTCCGGAACCGCTACTCCATACCTTTGTTTTATCAAATATTTATTCTTCAATAATAGCAGTTTTAGAAAAAGTAACAACAAGCACATAATCTTGTAGTCCTTCTTCTATTGAAGCCGATATTCGCCGGCCGTCTGCAAGTTTTTGCCCGTTTAATTCTTTAATTGCTTTTTTAAATTGTCTTTTCCTAAACCGTTTTTTCTCATGCCAGTTTGCTTCCGGAAGTTGCAAAACTTCAATAAGAGTTGATAAATTTATATTTACTTTACCGTATTTTCTCAATGTCGGCTCAACATAACTCCATATTAAATGAGTAAGTTCACTTTTTACTTCTAACATCGTAAGAGAACGACTGACTGCTTTTCTACGTATCAGTTGCCAGGATACAGTTGAAGAAAAAACAACGGAAAAATATGTTGTTTCTTGGCCGTCTTTTTCAAGTGTTATTGAAGAAAAACTATCTATGAGTGAAAAATGATAATTCTTTACACCAGGTATACTAATATCAGAGTTTTTAATATCCACCCCATACGGCGAAGCTTTTATTCTCTGGATAGAACCTTTTAAATAAATTATTGTATTTCCACCGAATTTTTTCCATTTAAGAATATTAGCAAGTTCTCTTGCTGCTACCACAACTTTACAATAATAATTTCCTTTACTGTCTTGAAACCAGTCACCGCCCTTTCTCGTCCAGGCTACCTTTAAGGCATCTAATATTTTCTTGTGACGAACAGTTAATATTCCAAATTCTTCTTCAGACTTTTTGTCAACTTTTCCTCTGGTTAAAGGCACATTAAAAGTTCCCTCTTTTGTAACAAATTTTGCCATAACTGTATCTGATTTATTTTTATTGCTTGATAATGTAAAAAATTGTGGGCCAATGAAAGTTGGTTGCGGTATATATTTATCAGAATAAGGCGGGTTCATTTTATATGCTTCAATTATATCTTTTTCTTCTCTTTTTTCTTTTGGCATTAAATGTTTAAGTAAATCTCGTTGAGTGTTTTCATAAGGAGTCATTTTGTCTTTTTTTTCTTTTGAAGTTTTCGGTGTCGGCACTGTGTTGTTCATCTGTTTTTTCAAAAGAGTTGTTAAGTATGCGCCTTTATTTTTTATGGTCTTGTCTTTAAAGCGCCCTTCATTGACTTGGATTTTAAGTTCACCGAGTTCCAACTCAACTTTGTTAGGACCGATCTTTTTTATAGCTTTTTTCCAGAACTTCCGGCTTTTAGTGTCTTTTGTAATCTCGATGATTTTGTCTAAAACATAGTTTTCTTGTTCATTCATTTTTGGACTCCTTTTGTATGTAAATAGTTAGATAAGTCAACAGAGTAAGAAGGCGGCAGATGAACGCCGGAGCACAGCTTACTTAGAAAGCCCACGGCACATCTGCCACCTATTTTAATAATATCAAATATAATAATAAAAGCAATAAGGCAAGTTTTTATATAAAAGCATACCAAGGGGAGCGAAAAACTTCTGTAAGAAAGTAAACTGTTAATTAAATTTTTCATTTTATTAAAATTATAATATCATATAAGGCAAATATTATCAAGTGTTATTTCAAAGTTCGGGAACGGAGCAAGAATAATTTTTTATTTGGCGGTGGGCGGGTAGGAGCGAAGTGAATAGAGCGGAAATCAGCCGCGCATTGTGCGGCTGGATGAAGCGTAATGAACGGAGATCCTAGTGCGAGCCGGCCGGCTGAAAGCCGGGTCTGGCTGACCGTAGGGAAGACAGGGATATGCGAAATCTCTCAAAAGGGTAAAAGACGGCAGCGAAAAAACTCGGCAAGGCAGTGTCGGATAATGTCAATTATGTCAACTGACATAATCTTATATTATCGGAGTGAGGCGCAGTGAAAAAGAGAAGGGGAAATTGGGGCCCCGCTCTTTTTTAACGAAGCCGAACCGAATACTTGGAGCACTGCCTTGCCGAGCCCTAAAGCAGCTTTTAAAGATGGGAGAAGGTGAGCATATCCAGCGAGCAAAGGGAATACAAGCCGTCAGCATAATAATTAGTCGCAATCAGGAAGAGCGGTCGCCGGCACAGGCCTGCGGTAGCAGGCAGTGAACGATTGAATCGTAAGTGAATGGAATGAACGAAGGTAAAGGGAGTGAACGCTGGCTGTTAAGCCAGCCTGGGCCAGGGATGAGGGAGTGAATGCTGCTAAATGCAGAAGAAGTGAGCGGTATATTCGCCGAGCGCAGCGAGGCGTTCAGGCGGCACGGCAGCGCCGGGGGGTTTGTTACTTTCCGCGAGCAGCATGGGCGGCAGGGTTTTTAATATTTGCAGCAGCTCCGGAAGATTCCATTTAAAATTATTTGAATCTCTTATGTCTAATACTGGATTGGAAAATTTAGAACTCTAACAGGAACTGCTCTTGTCCCTCTTGATATCCTACCAACTTCTCCGTAGATATTTGGTTTTATCTTTACAATATTCACATCAATAGGTTTTTTATGTCTCCCCAGTAATCCTGTCGTTTCTTCATTTCTCAGTAATACTGTGGAAGATTTGTAAGTTGGAACGATTCCTGCGTTCTGTAAAACTATAACAATTTGTAATACTGCTATAATTGTTAAAAAAATTATTAAATAACTTTTTTTCAATTTGGGCCTCCTGTTTATTTTTTTATATTTCTTTCCATTGTTAAAACTGATAATCGAAGCCGGCAAAGAGTTTTTTTCACCAGAACAGCCATCCAAATAATCGTACCATTTTATAATATATTCCTGCAAATTTGAATTTATCTTTCTTTAAGATGAAATAGAATTCCCGGTCAACTTCGATCCGGTTAATAAAAGATTTTACATCCTTGCTGAACTGGTAAAATACATCATGTATT
>JAGXOG010000025.1 GCA_023660015.1 Elusimicrobia bacterium LH_S2
GTCTTTTTTGAATTATTTAACTTCACTTGACTTTTATATTGTTATCTCCTTACTCGTAGTCTTGTTTAACTTGGAGACCAAGGTTCTGACCGTATCAGAAACAATTGCTCCTTTATCTATCCAGGACTGCATCTGCTTTTGATCTATTACAATGTTTGGAAATTCATCCTGAGGATGATAATGACCGATATACTCTATTACTCTGCCATCTCTTTTCTTCCTGGAATCTACTGCAACAACTTTAAAGTGGGGATCTTTTTTTCTTCCTGTTCTTTTTAATCTTATTTTTACTGACATATTTTCTTTCCTTATATCTCTTTTAATATTAAGAATAATTTTATATATTAAATTGGTGTTGTCAAGTTATAATTCAATTACTTTTGCTCTATAAAAAAAAGGTTCTGTCAAGTTCTTTCTGTAATTTAGCCATTGCAGCCATTTAACTTACAACCATTTCCTTAAATAACAGATGTCGGAACCCATACAACCTCTTTGTTTTGTTTCTTTTTTTTACTATAATTCATGTTCATACAATAATTTTAATATGTTTTTCGTCTAATTGCAATATTTATGAGATAGAATAATGAATAGTAATACTTCTGAAGGTATTTGGAATATGTCTTTTAATAATTTATTTAAGCAGTTTCTATTCTGTAAATTGATACGCGAGGAAATAAAAGATACTCAGCACTTGCTTAACGATAAACCTCGAAAAGTATTGGATTGGGAAACATCTTATGAGACCTTTGTGAGACCTTTGAAAAATTGGTGGGTGTTGCGTTAGAACCTTGAATCCAAGTTAATTAAATTTACAAAAAAGTTAAAAACAAAAATACCGGGCAGGAGCAAAATCCGAAATGGTGGTGACAAGAAAATTTTGCATTGGAAAAGACTTTAACTTGACTTTAAAATATTTATTTCATAGAATTTGCGTATGAGAATATATGTAATAGAACTTATACTTATTATCTTAACTTTTATACTTGCACTCTATGAGTTTCTGGGGGTCTGGCGGGCTAAAAGAATCGGTCTCACAGATAATATAACAAGGATAATTTCCCATACGGTCATAGTTGTATTTATAATCGGCGGCGTGATACAGAGCCTTTACTGGCAGGATCAGATTCTTGATATCCAGTTTTCTTTATTAGGCAATGTCCCTATAATTAACCTTCCGCTTCTCCTCCTTGCCGGCCTTACTGCCATTATAAGCGGAGTAGAAGCCCTTGGAGTTTACAGAGCCAACCGGCAGGGGCTTACAGACAACATCTCCAGGATAGTTACACATACAATAATGTTTTTCATGATGGCCGTGGTTATAAGTTTAAACGCGGCGATAATTATTTAGTAAATTCATTAACTTTCGAATAACTTAGCTTCAACAGCAGATCCCGGTCGTAGTTGTCGTAAATTTCCTGTCCGTACCCGTTTTCAACTAAATACCGGCTTATATTTAAGTAGAAATTCCCGTCTTCAAATACCGGCGAGTATATATAAGCAAGCAGCCTGCCGTAAGAATCATGTTTGGTTTTCTTTGGTTTTACTATAAGTAACCGGTTTCTGCCTACAAGCACCCGGTTTTGACGGTATGCTTCCTGCCCGCCTTCTTCGTTATATCCGCTTTCGCCGTGAGTAATTTCCGGGGTGTCAACTCCCAGATACCTTATCTGTGTGTCGTCTTCCAGTTTAATTGTGTCCCCGTCATATATTTCATCGGCAAAACCAAATGAAAGGCTGTAATTCCTAAATATATATTCAAGAGAAACTTTCTTCTGAGCTTTTCTCTTATTATCAGCGGTTCTTTGCGTATTATCCATTTTGATTGAATTTATGAGTGCCTGCACCCATTGAGCGGTTTTCTCATCGGTCTTTGCCGACTCTGCGGATTTCTTTAAAAGGGGAAGTGCCGACTCTCCGATATCCGCAAGTTTATTGTAAGCATCCCACCTTTTATCGGCATTGTCCAACCCTAACTGTTTTATAAGCGCCTCGGGTGTTTTGGATATATCTTCTCCGGTTATTAAATATCTCTTTATAAAATCCGGACCGTACCTGAAAAAGCCCGCCGCAAGCGCCGCAAAGACAATAAACAATAAAATATTTTTAATAAATTTCATTTACCTATATACCTATAAGAATAACTCCGGCCGCCATAAGAATAGTCCCTATAATATTAAATTTTGTTATATTTTCCTTAAAATATACCCCTCCTATGAGCAGTGTCAATATCATTCCCGACCTTTTTATAGCTATAACATAGCTTACGAAAGCCAGCTTTATTGCAACCATCTGGAATATCACGGTGAGTCCGGATAAAAAACCGAGTATAAATAACTTAGAAAAATTTTCTTTTACTTCAGAAATAAAACCGGGGTTGACTCTCTTTAAAAATATCATATAAACGAGAAAGAAACCGACATTAAAGATTGTCAGGTAAAAAAACGGCGAGGAGGCAAGAACGGCGACCTTGTCAAAGACAGCGGCAAAGCTCCATATAAATGCTACAACAAGCATCAGCAGGGAACCCTTTTCTCGCCCTATTGCTTTTATCGGGTCCAGAATTCCGCTCTCCTCTTTTTTTATATTAATAATATAAGCTCCGGCGGTAACCATAATTATTCCTCCTATCCCCGAAGCGTCCGGCATCTCTCCCAGAAAAATAAACCCGGTTAATATTAAAAATACGGGGCTGAAAGCCAAAAACGGATAAGTTAAACTCAGCGGAGATATCTTTAAAGCAGTCACAAACATAGTAAAACCCGCCATATTTAAGAAGAGCGACCCCGGCATAGCCCAGAAAAATTTGCTGCCTATGCTTTCCGGCATCCCTGCAAAACTGAATGATAGGAGTATAACCGGTATTCCGAAAGTAAAGATAGACCAGGTTGCTGTATACCTATTTACGTAATTAGTTACCTGCTTGCTCCAGGCCCCGGTGACGGCGTAAAAACCCGCTGTCAATATCGATAATATAAACCACATATCTTATAAATCCTGAAAATATCCTTTCTTGAAATTTAACCTTTCTGTGAATTTCACTATACTTCTGTACTCTCCGGGAGTCAACCTCCTTGATAGAGAAGAAACCTCGAAAGACCTGTAAGCCGGGTGGTACTGAGCCATAAGGCTTAAATATATATTCGAGTTAAACTCACCGGAAAGAAATTCCAGTATTTTCTTTGAATTTTCCATAAATCCGGGCAGGACAAGATGCCTTATCAGCAGCCCTTTTTTCATCAATCCGTCAGAACCTATTTTGACCGCGCCGACCTGCCTGTACATTTCCTTTAAAGCCGCACGGTTTATCTGCGGATAATCAGAAACAGAGCTCAATTTAGACGATAATTTCTTCGATGAGAATTTGGCGTCGGGCATATAGATATCTATAAGGCCATCGAGCTCTTTTAGTGTTTCTTTCTTCTCATATCCGCTGCAATTATATACTACAGGGATTTTAAGTTTTTCAGGCCTTAAATTTTCTAAAACCGTTTTTATCTGTTCCCCGTAGTGGGTAGGGGTAACCAGATTAATATTATGGGCTCCCTCCTCCTGTAAATTCAGCATGAGACCGCTTAGCTCGTTTAAAGTAATCTTTCTGCCGTGGCCGAGATGAGAGATAGGGTAATTCTGGCAAAAAATACATTTAAGGCTGCAGTGAGCAAAAAATATTGTTCCCGACCCCTTTTGGCCCGAGATAACCGGCTCTTCGCCGAAATGAAGGTTCCATGAGGATATCTCGACTTCCTTTCCGGCTCCGCAGGCTCCGGCGGCAACTCTCCTGTCGGCGCCGCACTCCACGGGGCATATACGGCAGTTTTCTAATTTAATATCAGAAATTTCCATTGAGCCCGGATACATACCTTTTAAGCTTAAATATATCTTCCCACTGCGATATATCATAAGAAGGAAATATTGAGTTATTGTGAAGCAGGGGCTCGTTATTTACCGCTTTGCTGAAATATTTCGCGTCTTCCGACCCGGGGACCAGGGCATATTCGGCAAGTTTTACTTTTAAACTGGTCTCATGGAGATATTCAGCGCTTTTTCGCACTTCCGCAAGTTTCTGCCCGGGAAGCCCCACTATAAGATAGGCATAGAGGTTGCCGCTGCGGTACCCGGCACTGAAAAGATTTTCGGCAGCCTCTTTTATCTTTGCTTTATTTAATTTTTTACTCTGGTTACTCTTATTTCTGCGGCCTATAACATCGGCTGCCAGACAGGGCTCGATAAAATTTGCTCTCTTTAAAATATCGGCGGTTTCGGCAGTAATTTCTTCAATTTCTAAACCGTTCGGAGTATGAAACCGAAGTTCTTCGGGAAGAGAATTAAATATATCTTTAAATTCTCTGTTTTTAAGAAGCGCATCGTCGTAAAAAACAAAATCCCTCAGTTTATATTTACTGTATAACAACTTTATTTCTCCGGATATTGTTTTAGCGGTTTTCTTTCTGAACCCCTTATGTATGTTTTTTATACCGCAGTAAGCGCAGCTGTAGGGGCATCCTTGAGAAGTCCTTATAACTATATATCCCGGTGCATTATATCCGGAATAATCCGGAGCCGGCCAATCTTCAAACTCCGGTATATTCTCACCGGTTATATCCGAAAGCCGGGCAACAGTATCGCCGGATACAATCCTGTCGGCAGGAATATGCAAAGCGGCATGCTCTTTCATTAATGTGGGATAAGTGCCGCCCAGGATTAATTCCGATTTTGGAAACTGTTTTTTGAGTTTTAAGGCCGCCTCCCTGACCCCGGGATACCAGTATGTCATTGCGGAACTTAAAAATATCTTTTCCGGGACAGGCACTTCTTTAAGTATTTTATTAAGTTTTTCTCCATGTATGCCGTATATGCTGTATTTACGTTTATATTTCTTTAAAATATTCGGGGGCATTACATATTCTGATTCAAATTTCCCCCGGCCGTAATACCTGTCCGCTCCGGGCGACGATTCCGGACGCGACCTGTCCATGCAGTTTATAAGGTCAACCTTATGTCCGAATTTTTTCAGGATAGCAGATATATATAAAATTCCTAAAGGCTTGAGCCAGTAATCATAAGCTGCAAAATCATATACGGGAGGATTTACCAGCAGATACCGCATAGGTTCAGTTTAGTTTTTCCCGTGCCGATAATCTGCGTGAATAGTTGTATCTATACCGAAACGTTCATATATTTCATTTTCCAGTTTTTCAATTATATCATGAACGGTTTTAAGGAAAAGATTTTCAGCCATAAATATATGCATGGTAAGTTCTCTATGTTCGCCGTATCTGTGTATATGAAAATGATGGGCGTCCTCGATTCGGGGATATCTGTCATTGACTATATCGCATATTTCTCTGCGGTTCTTTTCGGACATACCTGAGCCGAGTATTGATTTTGAAGCATCTTTTATTATCTCATAGGCCGCATAGATAATAAATCCCGAAACAAACAGCCCCAGCAGACCATCCAACCATCGATATTTATTGCATAGAAAAAAGGCAGCGACTATTATTGCGGTGGTAATTGCGTCCGAACGATGGTGCCAACCGTCGGCTTTCAATACGTCCGAGTCGGTCTTTTTCCCGGCCCGGATAGCGAAACGGGCAAGCGCCTCTTTTATCAATGCCGAAAAAATAAATATATATAAAGCCGGTTTGCTGAGATTTAAAGTTTTGTCTGCATTTATTTTAAGAAAAGACTCTTTTAAAAAATTTATACCAACTATAAAAAGCAGGGTGGCAATAATTATAGCGGCTATGCTTTCTGCTCGGCCGTGACCGTAGGGATGCTGCTTGTCGGGCTTTTTCGAAAAAATTTTAACCCCCACCAGGAGTATTACGGAAGTAAGCGAATCAGAAAGGGTGTGCCAGGCGTCTGCTATCATTGCTATTAAGCCGGTCATCATACCCGCCCAAATTTTCAAGCCGAATAGAACCGTATTTACAGATATAGAAAGCCACCCCTCTATATAACCAAGTCCTTGCTTATTATTTTTTATATCCATAAAATAATATCTCTAATTAATATTATCGGCGGACGAGCGGGCTCTGGATAAATTTTTCATAAAAACATCTTCTTCCGGCTTTAGCGACAAACTTTTTGATAATTTTTTAACGCCTCTTTAATATTTTTTTCTTTTTCGCGGACTATGCCAAGGTTATTATAGGCATAAGCATTATCGGGATTAATTCTGACTGCTTCTTCCCAAGATTTTTTTGCTTCCATCCACAGACCCCGTTTTGCGTATTTTACGCCTAATTTAGTCATATCATCATCGCCTTTATGAAGTATCCTAACCGCGCCCACCCGGTTCGGCGAGACCAATAGCTGAATGTCCGGACAAGGTTAGCGGTGAGAAAGTCCAGTATCCGCTCATCAGAAGGCATCTGCATTGCCCGGCTGGTAGTAGTCGCTATAATCACGGTGGATTTATGGCCGGAGTTTGATTTAACGATTTCCCCGGTAAGAACATCTACCATTCTAAAATCACCGCTTACATATCCTTTTTTAGCAATTTGTTTTTTAGTAATAAATACTTCTTTTGTAGTCATAGTTTGACTTTTACCGGTTGCTCTTTCTATCTCTTCTCCAACCAGATTCTTATTACTTGCTTTTTTAGTTTTTTATCGGTCTCCTCACTATTATCCGGCCTGTAGTTGCCGGTACTAAGCATTCCTTTGGGCTTTTCCGGTTTATCTTTTTTCCCGGCCGGCTTGTCCTGCACGGATTTACTGGAGTCCTTATCGCCGGATTCTTTTTCTTTCGACTTTCCTTCCTTCTTTAAATCGTATTCATATTCTTTTTTTACGGTTTTCTCGCCAGTTGACTTAACCATGAGCTCTCTTTCGAGACAATATCTCTTTCCTGAGTTTTTCCTTTATAAGCTCTTCTCCCTCATAATGTTCTACACTATAGGAATCCACATTGGAGAATATAACAGCGTCCACCCCAGGACCTCCCCGGTTTCTTTAGCAGATTTGCCGCACCCCTCTTTTAAGGCATGATATTGCTGCTCGTCCAGTATCCTTTTAATCCGATCTCTTTTTATAACTTTATAGTACTTCCGTGATGTTATATCTGATATAATCCTGCCGGCAAGTTTATCACCGCTCTCTGACTTCCGGCAGGCCGGCGAGGAATCAAGAACCGCTACTATACGGAAATTATGTATGCGCACAGAAGTAGTAGAACACCCGGTTGCTGCTAAAATTACTGCAATAAAAAAAACTTTTTATCCATAATGCATTTACCCTCTCTTTTTGTAACTTTTTATTATATCCTTATACCGGTCAGCTTCGGCGGTCTTTCCCCTTTTTATACAGCCGCTGATATAAATATTACATTTTTTTTCAAGTTCTTTAAAGGCCTCGCGATATTTATCGCTGGCCGGATTTTCACGCTCCAAAATTTTAGTTATGGATTTTACTCTGAACCTGTCCATTCCGTAAAATTTCTTAGACTGCTGATTACTATGCCCGCCTTCTTTCTCCGTCAATATCTTATCAATAAGAAATACAGGGTAATCAACGGCAGCCCTCAGCCAAAAGTCATAATCCTCGCAGGCAGGCAATGTTTCGTCAAAATACCCTATTTTATCGAAAAGCTCTTTTTTTACCACCGCAGTGGATATACTCACGCAGCAGAGTTTAAGACATTTTTTAAATATATCGCCGGAAGGTTTGCGGTGTATCTTTTTAGGGTTATGTATTTTGCCATTGCGAAACCACCTCTCTCGGGTATGATATATATAATAACCGGGATTTTCCCTTATTGCCCGGTCAGTTTCTTTAAGTTTGTCTTTAAGCCACCAGTCGTCGGAATCCAGAAATGCCACATACTCCCCCCGGGAATTCCTTATGCCCATATTTCTGGCCGCGCTCACCCCTTTATTTTCCTGTCGTATGTAATTTATCTTTTCTGCCGGATAATTTTCAATAAGCTCCGCAGTAGAATCTTCGGAACCGTCGTCTACAACTATCAGCTCATAATCTTTAAAGTTCTGGTTTAACACAGAGTTAACGGCCTTTTTCAGATAAACTACCCTGTTATAAGTAGGTATTATTACGCTGTAGGTTCTGTCAAGTTTTTTCTGTAATTTAGCCATTGCAGCCTATTAACTTACAGCCATTTCCTCAGATAGCAGATATCGAAAACCCACAATCTCTTTGTTTATTTCTTTTTAATGTAATTTATGCTCATATAGTAATTTTAATAGATTTTTCGTCTATGTGCAATATTTATGAAATCTGATGATGAAAAGTAATACTTCTGAAAGTATTTGAAATATGTTTTTTAATAATTTATTTAAGCAGCCAAATAACGGTTTATTGACTTATTTAGATTGTGTCTTATGTAATTGTGGACTTTTATTAGACTTTGAGGGGATGGGAAATTACTTTTTACTTTTATTTTGCAGTGCTTTTATACGTTCGTTTGCTTTTTTAGCTAATTTGCTTTGAGGACCAAACTCTAAAACTTTTTTATATTCTAAAACAGCACGTTCAACCTTATCTAATTTTTCATAATTTTGCCCTATAAGATATTGAGCTTTTATACCACCGGTTGAATCAACAGCAACAAAGCTATGAATTAACTGAGCTCTTTTTATAGATAATTTATATTCTTTATTATTGTAAGCTTCTTTTGCGCTATTAAGATAAGAATTAGTTAACTTCCTGAGCATCCCTACATAAGATTCTAGACCCTTTAATTGGTCTTGTGCAATATTAGCCAATTTATGAGAGGGATATTCTTTTAATAATTTTTTATACCAACTCCGGGCTTCTTTAGTATTTAATAAACCTTCATAGCCACCAGCTATAAAATCATATATCAAGGGGATTTTTTTATGATCTGGGTTACTTGAAATAAATCTTTTGAAATACTCAATAGATTTAGAATAATAATGTTGGCTCCAAAAGCAATGACCCAGTAGATAATAAGCGTATCCAGTTTGATTACTCGGATAATTTTTAATTACTTCTTTTAATATCTCTACGCCCTTTTTTATTTCTCCGTTCTTGCAATATTCTTGGGCAAGGTTATATTTATTTTCTATAAGTTCATTTGTCTTTTCGACTTTTTTCTTTTTTGTTTCTCTATTTTGGGCATATGACAAAGGTAATATTATAGTAAATATAAAGACACATATAACTATGCTAAATATAATCCTAAAATATTTGTTCTTCTTATTTTTTTGCATAATATTTACTCTCTTTTATTAAATTTCATCATTGTCTAACCGATAGCGGAGACCCAGACACCTAGTAAAATACAGGTCGAACTTCACCATCTTTCCATCGTAGCTTCTTATAGAATGGATTTCTCTCACCAGGCAAATGCAAAAACAGCAGCCAACATCCTGTAAAGGAGCAGCCCGCATAAAAAAGTATTTTTCATAAAGCCCACTTTCTATATCCTCAATTTGTCAATCTTAAGTTCCCCTTTGGGTAGGATTTTTAAGGCCTTTATTTTTATAATTACTTAAAAATGTTATTTATGCTGAAGCTTTTTCCTTCTTATCGTTAATTTCTTTATCCAGTGTATTATCATCAAGTAAAGAATTAAGACTAAACCCCGGCTCAGTTTCTTCTTTTTTGTTATTATAAATACTTGATTTTGAATAAATTTTTGCAAGCATATCAGTAAGATTAATAAATGCTTCATTATAAAAATGTTCTATCCCTTTTTTTAATTCCTCATCTTTATCTGCTAAATTATACATCTCATCTAAAATCTTCATCATTTGCAAAGCGTGAAATTTTATTTTATTAGCTAAATTAAAATCACCTTCACTAAAATTTATATTTAATTCTAAATTAAGCGCTTTGGTAAAGGAAACCAAATCTCCAAATTTTATGTCTTTATTTTTAGATGATTCTAATTTTGATATTTTACCTTGAGAACAATTCATTTTTTTCGCTAATTCTTTTTGGGTGATATTTTTTTTACACCTTAAAGCAAATAAAAGATTAGATAAAGATTTTTCTTTAATTTCTTTTATTGCTTTTTCAGTAAATTTTTTATTCTTTGAGGTTTGCTTAATTAATTCTTCTGTTGATGTTATTTTATCCATTTTTCCTTTGGTATATAAAGAAGAGTATGAATATAGATACTCTAAATTATATACACTTCATCC
>JAGXOG010000026.1 GCA_023660015.1 Elusimicrobia bacterium LH_S2
GATGACAGATAAAATAAAAAAATATCTAAATAAAGATTCAGGTATCAGCCGGACAATAAAAAATTATGAATACCGCCAGGAGCAGATACTTATGGCCGAAGCTGTGCAGAGGTCTATAAAAACCCGCAAGCACCTGATAGCCGAAGCAGGATGCGGAATAGGTAAAAGTTTTGCTTATCTCATACCCATAATTTTGGAAATTACTGGTAAAAAAGGAGAAAGAGCGGCAATATCCACTTATACAAAAGCCTTACAGCAGCAGCTGATAAAAAATGACCTGCCTGTGTTGCGAAAAGCCCTTGGAATTGATTTTAAAACCGCATTATGCCTGGGAAACAAAAATTATCTCTGCCTCAAAAGACTCTCTATGGTAAGTACCTCCAAACTCTTTGATTCCAAAAAAGAAACAGCCCAGATAAAACTTTTAAACAAATGGGCGGAAAACTCCGAAGACGGAATTAAATTCAACCTTGATTTTGAAGTCATGGGCTCCCTGTGGAATAACGTCTGCCGAGATCCGGAACTTTGTACCCATAACAACTGCAATTTTTTTAAAGACTGTTTCTATATGAAAGCCCGAAAGATTCAGAAAGAAGCCGACATTTTAATACTTAATCACCACCTACTGTTTCACGACATCAATTCCGGCTACAATATACTTCCTCGCTACAATATTATAGTCTTTGACGAAGCTCATAATCTTGAAGATATAGCTTCCGATACCTTGGGGCTTAAGGTCTCTAGGTTCCGGATTAAATACCTTATGAGTAAAATATACCAGGAAAAATCGCGGCGGTCACTTTTAAAAAAGGCAGAAAACCATATTTCCGCCGACACTGCCACACGCTTGAAAAAAGCGGTCTCATCAGTCCGCAGGGCTAATAACACATTTTTTGAGACAGTACTGGACGAGTTCGGTATCAAAGAGGTAAATTTTAGAATTCATACAAAATATCTTTTTGAAAACAATGTATCCGAGCCCCTCAAAAATCTCGCCAATACGCTCTCGGAGGCGGCCGATTCTATAGAGAACGAAGATATAAGAAAGGAATACCAAGCTTACAAGAACAGAGCTTTAAATATTTCTAAGGAAATAGATATAATCCTGGGGTTAAAATACGATAACTATGTTTATTATCTTGAAATTAAAACCGGCAGCGGCAGAATATATGTCTCTTTCAACGCAACTCCGGTTGAAGTCTCTTCGGTTCTCAACGAACACCTATTTGATGCTATACACCCAGTTATACTTACTTCGGCAACTCTTGCTGTAAATAAATCTTTTGATTTTATCCGGGAACGAACGGGTATTCCCAAAAAGCATAACCGGATAATACTTGATTCACCGTTTAACTATAAAAAAAACGTAATTCTTTATGCTCCGTCGGAACAAATACCGGACCCGGCCGGAGACCCGACAGGTTTTACCGAAGCGGTAGCGGAAAATTCGGCTCAGATACTGGAAATCACAAACGGCAGGACTTTTATTCTATTTACTTCCTATTCAATGCTTAATACAGTGGCCGATAAATTGGTAGACCGTTTTCCGGAAATCCGATTCTTTATTCACGGTGAAGCCCCATACAGCCAGCTTTTAAGAGGATTTACCGAAAATGAAAATTCAGTACTTCTGGGCACAAATACTTTCTGGCAGGGAGTTGACATGCCGGGAAAACTTCTGCAGTGCGTAATAATAACAAAAATCCCTTTTTCCGTTCCCACCGACCCCATAACGGAAGCCAGGATAGAACTCCTTAGGCGACGCGGAAAAAATCCCTTTATGGATTACCAGGTGCCGGTGGCCGCTCTTTTTTTTAAACAGGGGTTCGGCCGACTTATCCGCCACAGAAAAGATTTCGGAATAACTGCCGTACTGGATCCAAGGATTCACACAAAAAAATACGGGCGAATATTTATTAAATCCCTGCCTGAATGCATAGAGGCAAAAGATATATCTGATTTAAAAAAGCAATATACCCGGCTGGTAAATAACGGGGAAACATAAAACTAACTGTTTTTTATAGAGGTCTCGCATAAATCTTTATTCATAATCTTTTACGGTTGAGCTTTCCGCTCTCGCCTTCTTTCAATGAAGTCATAGATAACCGGGATGACATACAGCGTAAGAAGAGTGCCCACCACAAGTCCGCCGATTATCGCTATGGCCACTACCGACCTTACCGCTGAGCCCTCATCTTTATTAAGGGCCAAGGGGATCATCGCTGTAACCGTAGTTGCCGCAGTCATAAGTATGGGGCGCAAGCGGACTACGACCCCTCTTTTACTGCTTTGTGAACCGTCATTCCTTCTTTTCTCCGCATCTGGTTTATGTAATCTATCAGAACTATGGCATTATTAACTACTATGCCGAAAAGTATTAGTATTCCCATGCTTGCAGGCATGGATATAGCTTTTCCCGTTATTATAAGAAACCATATCATTCCCACATACGCCAGGGGAATGGTTACCATTATTATAAAGGGATGGATAAAGGATTCAAACTGGGCAGCCATGACCATATATATCAGAAGCATTGCCAGCAGAAAAAGATGAAACAGAATCCCGAACATATCCTTCATCCTTTCGGTCTCGCCGCCATACCGGATATTGTATCCCTCAGGCAAAAATACTCCGCTTACCTTTTCTTTAACATTATTAATAATTCCGGAAAAATTATCCCCGTTATAGGCAGCGGAAACGGTAACTTTTCTTCTCTTATTATCTCTTTCCAGCTTTATCGGCCCATTTTCCCGGGATATATCAGCAACCTGGGAAAGACTTATCCGGCGGCTTTCCTGCGAAAATACCGGGATATTTTTAATCTTATGAACATCGTCGCGGTCTTCTTCTCTCAATATAATTTTTATATCCAGTTCCTCACCGCTCCGACGGTATTTCCCCCCGACTATTCCTTTGACATTATTATTAAGCGCCCTGCTTATTTCAGAAACCGTCAGCCCGTATTCGGCCGCCTTCATCCTGTTAATTCTGACTGTCAGCTCCGGGCGGCCTTCTTCAAGCGACCCGGTTATGTCATACAATCCGGCTAACTCTGATATCTCTTCCCTTATGGACTGAGATATTTCACGGAGTCGCTCTATTTCCTTACCGTAGATATTTATCTGTACAGCAGATTCCTGCCTTCCTCCGGAAACCAACATGGCCTGCCCCATATCCATAAATTCATAATCTACGCCTTCCATAGGGGGAAGTTTTTTTCTGAGCCGGTTTTGAAGTTCTCCGCTTCCCAATTGGCGATTTTTTTCCGTTTTAACCGCACAAAAAACGACGCTTCATGAGGGCCCGAAGGACCTGTTCCCATAGCCGCGTCCATTTCACCGCCCTCGGTAACCCCGACAAAAGTAGAATAATTATCTATACCCGGCAATTTACGTATTTCTTCTTCCACAATTTTAACTACCCTGTCTGTCTCTTCAAGCACTGTGCCGGGCAGGCGTTTTATACTCATCATCAGCATAGAATTATCTAATGGGGGGAAATATTCTTTGGGGGCAAAGGACAATACGGCAAAACTAAGCAAAACTACGCCTAAGACAATATAGATGAAGAGCTTCTTATGCTCTAAAAGATAGGAAAGCAATTTTCATAGCGGTCTCTTAGATATTCCAGCCATTTAATCTTTTTCCTTTCTTCTTTTATTATTAATTTTGAACTGAGCATAGGTATAATAGTCAGAGCAATAATCAGCGATCCTATAAGAGCCGCGGCAACCGTAAAGGCAAGCTGCTCAAATATCTTTCCGACTATTCCCCCGGCAAAAAGCAGAGGCAAAAAGACCACTACCGTAGTAAAAGTAGAAGCGGTAATAGCCATACCTACCTGTTTTGCCCCTAAAATTGCCGACATAGCCGGATTGCCGGTTAACCCCACGTGCCGATAGGTATTCTCAATTACCACGATGGAATTATCCACTATCATACCCACCCCGAGAGCTACACCTATAAGAACTACAAAATTAAGGGTAAAGCCCAGCAGATAAAGGAGCAAAAATACGCTCAACATAGAAAGGGGTATAGCGGTAGCTATTATTACCATAGGTCTCCAGGAACGTAAAAATATATATAAAATAAAAATTGCCAGCAAAGCTCCCCCTAATGCTGTGGACCCGGTTATAGACAGAATCGTTTTAATCATATCCCCCATATCGAGAAATATATCTACATTGAAATCCTCCCCGATATCGGCTTTTATACTTTTAAGCTTTTCATTTATGCGAGAAGAAACTAATACGGTGTTGGCTCCTGATGTCTTATATATCATCATGACCATTCCTTCTTTGCCCCCGTTTCGCGCAATGCTGCGTATCTCTTTGTTAACTTCCCGTACGCTTCCCAGGTCTTTAAGATAAACTGCCTTTGAACCCCGAGTAGTAATATAGGTGTTCTTTATATCTTCTACCGACTTGTATTCACCGAGCATCCTTACTATAAGTTCATTATACCCTTCCACAATTCTCCCCCCCGGACTGTTTATATTATCCGCACCTATGCGGGCCGCTACCATAGAGAGGGGGATATTGTAATGATTTATTTTATTTAAAGACAACTCGGCGCGAATCTCACGCTGTATTCCCCCCATTGTAAAAACAGCTGAAACCCCGTCTAACTGTTCAATGGGGTCTTTTACCATGTCTTCTACAATTTTTCTCATCTGACGGCTGTCAAGAGAACTGTTTATCCCTATACCCATAATGGGTATCATTCCCGCATCAAATTTTATGACTTGAGGGTCTTTTAAATTTTCGGGAAGGAGAAACCCCATCTGATCTATGCGGTTTCTTATCTCCTGAACTGAATTATCAATATCTGTTCCCCATTCGAATTCCACCATTATCATTGAAAATCCTTCCTGGGAGACAGAATTGATCTCTTTTACATTCTTTACAGTAGATACTGCATTTTCGAGAGGTTTGGTAAGAACATCCTCAATATCTTCGGAACTTACTCCCCTGTATTCCGTAACTATGCTTAATAGGGGATAAGTTATATCCGGCATGAGGTCAAGCCCCATGCGGGTCAGGGAAATAAAACCCAGTATTACCACTATGGATATAAGCATAGTGATAGTGACCGGTTTTTTAACTGAAAAATCAGGTAGGTTCATTTAAGTATTTTTACTTCTCTGCCCGGAATAAGTCCATAGCTTCCCTCGACTACTATACTGTCGCCTGTAGAGATATCGCCCTCAACGGCAATAATATCAACCCCTTGATTAACTATCCTGACCTCAACCCATTCGGCTCTGCCTTCGGAAGTAATTTTAAATATGCCGGTATCCCCGTTTCGTTCTGTTACTGCGGTGAGTGGTACGGCTTTGCCGGTATTGATTTCCTCTACCGTTAAAAATATATCGCAAGTTATTCCGGACTTTAGCCCGGTTTTATTCTGTGCGGTTATTTCTACCGGGAATTTTCCGCTTCGTTCGTCTGCCATATCAGAGACCTCGGTTACCCGGCCGTAAATGTTTTTGTCCGCCGGATAAACTATCCGAACCTTCATGCCTTTTTTGATAAGATTAATATCGGCGGGCGCAACGTTTATCCCGGCTTTTATGTAAGACATATCCCCTACTACCGCTACAGGCGTCTGAGGGGTAACTCGGTTTCCTATATCTGCAAATACTCTTAAAACCTGTCCGTCAATCGGGCTTTTTACAGCGGACATAGAATACTTAAGCGCCACCTCGTTTCTGTCTATCATAAGGATATTTTCGTCTTCTTTTACGTAGCTGCCCGCTTCCTTAAGTTTTTCTCTTACTATCCCGGGAACATGGGGATAAACAACCGATTCAGCACGGGCTTTTACGGTGGCCGCGTATTTATATTCCCGGCTGACTGCGGCAGATTTAACCACACCTGCTTTTACCGGACTAAATCCCGACGGTTCCGTAGTATTCTCGGATACCCGGACATTTAAAATCCGCATTATTACAACTGTTGCAAGAATGAGTCCTATTACTGCAAAAATAACTTTCTTTTTCATATTTTTTACTCCAATTGTTTCCCTGCCGCCAGTTTAATATCTTCAATTGCCTTGAGCAGGTTAAAAACTGACGAGACAGTTTCGATTCGGCTGTTTGTATAATCGATAATAGCTCCGTTAAGTTCTAAATTGCTTAGCAGCCCCCGGGCATACCTTTCATTTGAAACCTCTAAATTTTCCCTCGCCTGTTTAAGCTGCTCCTGATTAACCTTAATCTTTTTTTCCGCCTTTCGGAAATTATAGTAACTATTTTTTACCTGGAGCTTTATATTTTCTTTAATCTTTTCTTTTTCAATAAGAGCTTTATCGACCGAAGCGCTGTTTTTCTTCTCTCTCCCCAATATAGAGAGGCCGTCAAGAAAAGGAAAATCCACTCTTGCCCCCGCTACCCAGTAATTAGTCCAGCGGTCTTCGGCTATATCCGGCCGCTCCCATTTATAACGACCGTAGGCATAGATTTTAGGAAGATTGCGGGTCCTTCCGAGCCACCTGTTTTTTTTTGCTTATATTTATTCTGTAATCTGCAATTTTTAACTCTTCACGGTTTCTAAGAGCAATATCTATAAGCTTTTGCAAAGTATATTTAAACTCACGGGCGTTAAGCTCCCCCCCCCCTATTTTGTCGTCTTTATCTTTTATTCGGGAAAGGGTAAAGAGATTTTCACGGGCTATTTTAAGGTTGGCTTCAGCGTCTATCAACCCACCCTCCGCTTTGGAAAGATGTACCTTTACCCGGGAAATATCCAAATTTGAAGCCTTTCCCGAGTTATACAGGCTTCCGGGGCATATTAAAATTTTCATCCATTAGAGAAACCTGCCTGCGAGACACGGATACGATTTCCTGGGCTAAAAGAACCCGGGAAAATGCTTTTTTTACATCACAGATAACCCTGTTGCGGCGGGATGAGTAAATTTTTTGCTCTATTTTAAGGGACTCTTTTGTAATATCATACGCTCCGCGAACTGTTCCGAACGTATAAACAGGCAAATTAACGGTTATATTCGCCGCCTGGTTTTCCTTCTGCCCCATCTGAATTGACACTTCTTCATAAACTGTATCCCCTCCCGGAGTTACCAGGGGCATCTGCATAGTTATTTCCTGGTTCCGGTCTATATAATTTTTAGAGTACCCCGCCGAAATCTGCGGGAAAAAACTCCCCCATACCTCGGCTTTCCTGCCTTCTGCCTCCTTCAAGGCAAGACGGGCTTCCCTTATTTCATAATTGCGGGTCATGGCGTTATTTAAAAAATCATCAAGGACAAGCAAATCGGCCGAAGCCGGATGTGCGCTTAATAATATAACCGAAAACACAAATTTAAATTTTATTTTCCCCATAAACCTTTTTAACTCCCTGCTATTTTTAATGCTGCGTGAAACCGCTTTTCAGGAACCTGACGACTTTTAATATCTTTTTTTTATCCATAATATCATTTGTTTGATTGTTCGATTATTTTTATTCTACTTATTCAAAAAATTTTTCAATAAGTAGACTCACGACTTTCACCATACATCCTAATTAACTTTATAAAACTATCTATCTTGATTAAGTAGTAAAAACACCACCTCAAAAAATATTATATTTGGCTTCTAATTAAAACATAATTGATTATAATCTTTTCCAATCTAAAAATTGCCTGCTTTTAGCGCATATGATTTTATTAAAATAATATCAAATACTATGAGAATAATTTGGTGATAATAACTACAAACAAAACCTTCAAACAGTGGTCGGATATATTTAACGATACTATAATGGCTAATTTAGAAAAAGGGGACGGTTCTGGAAAAAGGGGACGGTTCTGTTTTTTTGGGGGACAGGTAATTCAGCTTAGCATTTCTAAAAATGATCTGTGGTTGTTGATTTCATAGTTTTTCAATATCCAACGGTGTTGTTTTTCCTTGTCTATGAGTTTCAATTGCTCATCGGCAAGTCGATCAAACATGTCTTCGGATTCAGCAAACATTTAATCTCATTTCCTTTCAGCTTCAAGTTTTTCCAACAACCACTTTGCTAATACATTTTGCACAGTGCCCGGAAGATTTGAAGCATTTTCAAATGCTTTCTCTAATAATTTCGTTATGATTCATCTCTCTTGTTTTTCTTATTCCTGAGAATTTTTATTTTGCAATAGAAGTAGCAATATTAGGACTATCAGGATTTACATCTAAAATTTTTTTATTAGGAATTATTACTAAATCCATATCTTCCATTGGAATAGCGCCCAAAAGTATTTGGTCACCCTTAATTAAGGCTCCGGTAAAACCTATCCGATTTTTGAACCTAATTTCAATAGGCCCAACATAGGGAACAAGTTTCTTCTCTCCATCTGTTAAGGTTACTTCTTTCTTATCCAATTCTTCTAATTTCAATTGTATTCTTATATGTTCAGGAATACACAGATGAACAGCCCCAGAATCGGCAAGAGCCTCAACTTCTAATGGTTTAAAATTTTTTTCCCTGGGATTTTTAAGTATTATTTTAACATTTACAAGTCCCATTTTTCTTTTCTCCTTTAATTTGTCCAAAGTTAGACAATATCTTATTTGTTTCTCTCTTTTTCTTTAATCTTATTTTCAGCTTCTGCAAATTGCTTTATTCTTTCCATTGCCATTTGAGATTGATTATCTATAATAGCTACTATTGTAGATATAGAATATATCAATACCATGCTTTTCCAAAAGCTCCCTAAACTCCAAAAAGTAAATCAATAATAATTATTAAAATGCTACTTATTTTTTATATATTTTTACTGTCTAATTTATTACTCTACACATTCTTTATTATATTAACTATTTTATTTATTACCAAACATTTCGTCGAGTATAACATATTTAATGCTTGAATATTATTAGGTAATATTCATTATATATAATTTAACATACATATGGAATATCAATATGAAAAGTTATAGTGCAGCTCCCTCGACAGAGTCGGGGGCTTCTTTTTCCTATCCCCCAAGCTCGAGTTTCAGTTGCCCAATATCTTCTTTCCATTGATGTTTCACATATGCCTTTATTGCTCTCTCATTCAACCCAATCGTTGATACATAATAACCTATAGACCATATTCCGATTCTCTTCCATATTGCTTTTTCCATAAAATTAAATTCCCCCCCCCCCTCAATCTTTTCCCTGTCTGAATCTTCATGTATTGCACTACTTGGGAAACTGAAACTCTTGGCGGTATAATCACCACTATATGAATATGACACTCTTAAACATTAACCTTTTCTACCTATAATCCATCCAATTTTCTTAGTAACTTCTCTAAATATTCCTTCACACCTCTTACCAATAATCTGTAATGATATCGAGGTGCCCAGATTATGTGGTATTGCGTATTGTATACAGCATGTGTATTTTTTTGAATCCCATACATTTTTATTATACCAAATTTCCGTCTGGACTGCCTATCTATCACCAGACAGAGTCTGGTATTTTATCGACAGAATAACAGTATTGAGTGGGTTTTTAATAAATGCAGAAAAATCATGGCTCCCTATATTTCGGGGCAATTTTTAGATTGGAAAAAACTTAAACTTGACGATTATTTTAATTTTATATAGAATTACCTATATTGCCGGGATGGCGGAATTGGCAGACGCAGCGGATTCAAAATCCGCCGGGCTCAAGCTCTTGGGGGTTCAACTCCCCCTCCCGGCACCATATAAACAGGGGAGTTGAAAGGATATGAACAGGTGTGCTCAACCTGAGGAACAACCATTTAGGTTATTCCTCCGAGACGGTTTCGAA
>JAGXOG010000027.1 GCA_023660015.1 Elusimicrobia bacterium LH_S2
TTATATAACTTTGACCGATTCTATTATTTTGGGGGGTTTAATAGGCGGTTTTGCCGTCCTGGGCGATTTAGCGGAATCTGTCATAAAAAGAAACTGCGGTTGCAAAGATTCCGGAACTTTTCTGCCCGGACACGGTGGCGTACTTGACCGTATTGACAGTTTGATATTCACAGCACCCGCGGTTTATTATTATCTCACCTGGTTTATATTATGAATATAGCAATATTGGGCTCCACCGGTTCAATAGGTACAAATTCGTTGTTAGTTTCCAAAAAACTTAACAATGTAAAAGTTATAGGCCTTACCGCAAACTGCAACGTCGGAGAACTTTTAAAGCAGGTAACCGAGACTTCGGCAAAGATTGCAGTTATCGCCGATGAGAAATCTTATAAAAAAAACAGAGATCTCTTTTCAGCAAAAAAGACGACTCTTTCTTCGGGATACCGGGGCATTGAAAACCTTGTGGAGGATGACCGGGTTGATGTGGTTATAAATGGCTTAAGCGGTTTTGCCGGATTAAAACCGACCCTGGCCGCTCTTAAAGCGGGGAAAAAAGTTGCTCTTGCAAACAAAGAGGCTATAGTTATGGGCTGGCATCTTATAAAGAATGAAATTAAATATAAGGGGCAGCTTATTCCTGTAGACAGCGAGCATTCCGCAGTATTCCAATTATTAATAGGGGAGAATTTTAAGAATGTATCAAGAATTATTCTTACCGCTTCGGGAGGTGCGGTATATAACCGCAAAGATCTGGAAAATGTCACGCCGTCTGAGTGCCTCGCCCATCCAAACTGGGATATGGGAGAAAAAATAACAGTGGATTCGGCTACTCTCATGAATAAAGGGCTTGAACTTATTGAAGCCCATAATTTATTCGGCATATCATATGATAAATTAGGGGTTTATATACATCCGCAGTCGGTGGTCCATGCTTTGGTTGAATATATAGATGGCACTATCACCGCCCATATGTCACAGCCGGATATGCGGATACCTATACAATATGCGTTAACTACCCCCGACCGCTATCCGGGTGGATATAAGAAGCTCTCAGTAGATGATATAAAAAATATTCAGTTCAGCAAACCTGACAAGGAAAGATTTCCGGCATTGGATTTGGCCATTAAGGCTGCAAAGCAAGGGTCTGCAAGTATTATAGCACTATGTGCCGCCGATGAAGTTGTAATAAAAAATTTCATATCCGGAAAGATATCTTTTACCTCTCTTACTTCGATTATAGAAAAAGCTATTAGCCAGTTTAAAGGGAGGCCGTCGGCCGGTTTAAAAGAGATAGAACAATTATATCTTCAAGCCTCGGATTGGGTTTCTAATGAAGTTAAGGATGCACCATGATTGCCGGGATTACTTCTTTTCTTTATTCAGCCCTTGCGATAGTTATTACTTTTTCCGTAGTTGTTTTTGTCCACGAACTTGGACATTTCATAGTTGCGCTTAAAACCGGGATACTTGTAGAAACATTTTCTTTCGGGTTCGGACCGGAAATAGCTGGATTTTCCCGCCGGGGCATACGATATAAAATATCGGCTATACCTCTGGGAGGTTATGTCAAAATGAAGGGGGAGGACCCCGACCGGGAAGACGCCGGCGACGAAGATGCTTTTATGGGGCAGAGCCCCTTTAAAAGAATAGGGGTCCTTGTATCCGGCCCGTTGATGAATTTTTTAACAGGAATAATTATTTTTGCTCTTATAATCTATTTTTCCGGAATGCCGGTGATTACCGACGAACCGGTTATCGGAGAAGTTAGAGAGGATTCACCTGCCGAAGCGGCAAATCTACGCCCTAAAGACGAGATAGTTGCCGTAAACGGCGAGAAACCCAATACCTGGGCCGGACTGGCCGAACTTATAAATAAAAAAGGGACCGAAGGGCCTATAAACTTTAAAATAAACCGGGGCGGTAAATTAATAAATATAACCGTAACTCCTAAATATAATAAAAAAGTAGGAAGGAATATTGTAGGAATTTCTGCTTTAGTTCATATGAAAAAGGCCGGTCTGTTAAAGTCATTTGCAGAAGGAGCGAAATACACGGTCTTTATATGCGTCAGGCTGGTGAAAGCTTTGTACCTTATGATTACAGGTCAGATGAAAGCTGCAATTTCCGGCCCGGTGGGCATTGCAAAGATTGTATCCCAAACCGCCGAAAAAGGCGCCGTCCAGTTTTTTCAATTATTGGCTTTTATAAGCGTTAATCTTGGTTTTATAAATCTTCTGCCCATCCCCATATTAGACGGCGGTCATGTAGTTATAGCGCTCATTGAAAAAGCTAAAGGAAGCCCGGTCGACCCCGAGAAAGTAAATATCGCTAATGTCATAGGTTTTTCTCTTTTAATCACTCTTTTACTTTTTGCGACTTACAAGGACTTAATAGGGATTTTCTTTTAAACTTATGGTTTCAAGAGAAATAAAAATAGGCAGCCTTAAAATCGGGGGAAAGAACCCAATAAGAGTACAGGGTATGCTTAAAAGTGCCATTGATAATTATGACGCTCTCCTTGAGGAGGGTCGCCGGATGATTGAAGCCGGCGCCGAACTTATCCGCTGCGCGGTACCTGTCCAAGAGGACGCGACAAAACTTTACAGACATTTAAAAGAACTTGAGGTTCCTCTGATTGCGGACTGCCATTTTAAGGGTAAAATTGCCGAAAAAGCTTTAAAGGCGGGATTTGATAAAATACGGGTAAATCCCGGCAACATCAGTGAGGAATCTATACTGAAAGTAGCTGAATTAGCGAAGAAAGAAGATAAGGCATTGAGGCTGGGATTTAACAGCGGGTCGTGTAAAGCCGAGGCCGGACTTGAGCTGGCTCAGTTGGCGTTAAAGTGGGATAAAAAAATCTCTGATACAGGTTTTACTAATTATGTCGTTTCCATGAAGTCCTCGTCGGTAAAAGATACGGTTGATGCCAACCGGTATTTTTCCATGCATTCGGTTACTCCGTTGCATATAGGAGTTACTGCAACCGGCCCGCAAGAGGAAGGAGTAATAAAATCTTCCGTAGGTTTAGGGGCCTTGCTCTTAGACCGGATAGGCGATACAGTCAGGGTATCTTTAACCGGAAGCTCTTTAAAAGAAATAAAGATAGGTGTTACTCTACGGGATATCGCTACAGATACGATTTCAAAACCGACAATTATTTCCTGTCCGACCTGTTCGAGAAGCCACATAGAAGTTCGGGATTTAGTAAGAAAAGTTAAAGAAAAATTAAAAAAAATAAATTTTAATAAGCCGGTAAAAATTGCTATAATGGGTTGCGAAGTTAACGGCCCCGGCGAGGCAAAATCAGCGGATATCGGAATCTGTGGCACGCTAAATGGGGGGCTCATTATTAAGAAAGGAGAAATTATTGGTAGTGTAAGCGCCGGTGATATCTTCGACAGACTTATTAAAGAACTGGAAAAACTGTGAAAGAATCAAGAAAACTGACCAATTTTTTTATACCGACCCTAAAGGAAGATCCCAAGGAAGCTGAAATTCCCTCGCATAAGTTAATGGTGCGTTCGGGAATGATAAGAAAACTTGCCTCGGGGATTTATGAGTTTCTTCCCCTGGGGTGGAAGGTGGTAAAAAAAGTAGAAAATATTATACGCCAAGAGATGAATGCCATAGACGGCCAGGAAATAGTCATGAGCGCGCTGCAGCCGAAATCTCTATGGGATGAAAGCGACCGGTGGGAAAAATACGGCCCCGAGCTGATACAGCTAAAAGATCGTAAAGACCGACGGTTCTGCCTGGGGCCTACTCATGAGGAAGTAATAACTCATCTTGTAAGCACCGATGTTAATTCTTATAAACAGCTGCCTCTTACCCTATACCAGTTCCAGATGAAATTCAGGGATGAAATACGTCCACGTTTCGGAGTTATGAGGGCAAGAGAGTTTTATATGAAAGATTCATATAGCTTTGATAAAGATGAAGACGGGTGCAGGAAATCGTACCAAAAGCATGTAGAAGCATACCGAAAAATATTTTCAGGATGCGGCCTAAAGTACCGGGAAGTTGAAGCGGCAACAGGAAATATAGGCGGCCATTATTCACATGAATTTATGGTAACCGCAGAAACCGGTGAAGATGAAATAGTGCTCTGTGAAAACAAAGACTGTAAGTCTAAATACAGTTCCAATACGGAAAAAGCAGAGTATAGAAGGGACCCTTCACGAGCCCCCTCAAAAAAATCTAAAGAAAAACCCGCCGAGCTTAAGAAAACCCATACTCCGGGGGTAAGAACCGTAGAGGAAGTTTCGGAATTTTTAAACGAACCCCCCGAAAAATTTATAAAGACCTTAATATATAACTCAAAGAAGGGGCCGGTTGTAGCCCTGATAAGAGGAGACCACGAATTAAACGAAAATCATCTGCGGGACTGCGCCAAAGTGGACGATATAGAACTTGCAGATAAAGAGACGATAAAAGAGGTAACCGGCGCTCCCCCGGGTTTTGCCGGCCCGGCGGGGATAAAGAAAGATTCAATCTATAAGATTTTTGCCGATAAAGCCCTAAAAGATATAAAAAACGCGGTAAGCGGCGCTAATAAGAAAGATTATCATCTGAAAAATATTAATTACGGCCGAGATTACAAAATTGATGAAAGTAACTTCGTTAATTTAAGAAAAGTAATAAAAGGGGACCTGTGCCCGTATTGCAGCAAACCGCTGACCTTTAAAAAAGGAATAGAAGTAGGCCACACTTTTCTTCTGGGGACAAAATATTCAAAGAGCATGGGAGCACACTATACCGGCCCGGACGGCATACAGAAAGAGATTATAATGGGATGCTACGGTATAGGGGTTACCCGGGTAGTGGCCGCGGCAATTGAGCAGTGCCATGATAAAAACGGCATAATATGGCCGGATTCAATCGCTCCTTTTGAGATTATGCTGATAGAGCTTTCAGATGAAAGCAATATCATCAATGAAATATGTAACGATATTTATGGCAGGCTAAGTAAAACTTACGAAGTTTTATGGGATAACCGCGACGAAAGTCCGGGAGTTAAATTTAAAGATGCTCAGCTTATCGGCATACCGGTAGAGGTAGTTGTGGGGCGAAATTTTATAAAAGAAGGAAAGCTGGAGATTCAGTTTAGAAAATCCAGCAGGAAAATATTTACAGAACCCGAAAAGTTAACGGAGGTAATTGAAAATGAAAAAAATATTTAAATCAGCCGGGATAATAATTATCAGCGCATCTATTGCCGTCAATGCTGCCGGGATAAGTAGTGATATTAACAGTGAAGACTGGAAGGTCCGGGAAGCTGCGGTTAAAAGTATACCGGACTCTGAAATGGCTAATAAAGTAAATCTTATTCGCAGGGTTATTAATGATGATAAAGATGATGTGAGAAGGGCTGCTGCATCTGCCCTCGTCATTATCGGAACTCAGGAAACTATAATTCCTCTTAATGAAATGCTTAAAGATAATAAAATTGATATACGTAAAAGCGCCCTCGGCGGTCTTATAAATTTCGGCGAGATTGCCGCCGACTCTATAGGTATAGCCTTAAATGACGAACGGGAGGAGTTAAGAAATATGGCTCTGGAGGCTATCGCCGGTATGAGCGATCGTATAGTTCTCAAATATTATGCCCGGGCAATAGAGGACGAATCCTACGATATAAGAAATAAGGTTATCGATAAACTTTATGCGCTGGGCATGAAAAATAATGACAATAAAGAAATTGTCATTCGACTCCTCTCTAAAGCTATGAAAGACAGAAAAAGAGAGATTAGGCTAAAAGCAATAAATTACATTGCGGATTTTTCGGGCAATGTAGCCATAGAAGTTTTAAATAAGGCAAGTGGGCATGATGATTTTGATACAAGGATGACAGCCCTTAAATCTCTGGGACGGATAGGGGGGCGCCAGGCGATAGAACCTATTGCCAAATATCTCTCTGATGATAAACTTGATATAAGGTGCAAGTGCCTCGATATTTTAGGTGGGATGGATTTTCCTTCCGCTCTTTCTCTGCTTTCAACGGCGGTTACCGACGACAACTATAGGGTAAGGACCAAGGCGGTCAATATCTTTTCGGTAAAAGGCAACCCCACCATTGTATCAAAACTGCGCAAAGCTTTAGATGATCATGAATGGGAAATACGATTAAGAGCAGTTTATGCGCTGGCTTCTATAGGCGACCGGCCTTCAATAGAGGCCATAGGCAGAGCCGTGCAGGACAGGGACCGTACCGTTCAAAAAGCCGCTATAAGGATGTTAGGAATTTTAGGTTCGCCCATCAGCGTAGACCCGCTCGGTAAATTATTTTTAGACGACCGTTATTTCCGAATTGAAATAACCACCGCACTGGAGAAAATAGGTCACCGCTCGGCACTGCAGTATCTGCTTAAAATACTGCCTGATGAGAAAGCAGAAATAAGAGCAGCTATTGAAGACGCTACGGAAAATATAATAGATAAGAATAAGTAATTGCAGTTTAAAAAATATTTTCTTATATATATTTTGGTTACGGAATTAGTTTGCGGCCTTCAGGCAAAATCAGAATGGGATACTCTCTATAATGAATCCGTGAGATCTTATCAGCGGGGTAATTATACTAAATCTTCAGAGCTGGCCCTGGCGGCGCTTAAAGTCGCTCGCCAAAATTACGACTCGCAATCTTCCGAGCTTTCGGACAGTTTAAATGAACTGGCCCTAAATTATACAGCGCTGAGGCATTACTTGGAAGCAAAGCCGCTCTATGTAAGGGCTCTGGATATAAACCGTAAATTATACGGGAAAAAATCATCGGAAGTAGCTACAATATTAAATAATCTGGGCGGACTTTATATAGCCTGGGGAAAATATGATTCTTCATTAGAAAAGTATAAAGATGCCCTCAATATACGACGGAAAATACTGGGCTATGAACATACCGAGGTTGCTTCCGTATATCTGGCCATAGGTAATCTTTATTACAGCAGTGAGAATTATAAATCAGCAATTAAGAATTTTGAAAATACCATGGAAATATTTAAGATACTTGATGTTCCCTATAATATAGATTATGCAGTCCTAGGCGATAAACTCGCCGATTCCTACGAAATGACAGGAAAGAGTAAAAAAGCCGATGAAGTAAGGAGCCGTGCCGCAAAGATAAGGGATAATTTAAAGGATAAATAATGGATATTAAAAATAAATTAAAATTAGGCATTAAATCCGCTCCCCATATAAGAAGTTCTATGGATATGCAACAGATGATGAGATTCACTGTCTTGGCTCTGCTTTTCCCGGCCGCCGGCAGCATATATCTGTTTGGTTCGGAAGCGTTATACCTGCTACTGACCTGCATAGCAACTGCGGTAATATCCGATAAAATATTGGGCAGAATTAGAGGGGAAAAAACTCCGGATATAAGCGGGATTGTAACAGGGATTTTAACAGCCCTCATACTTCCGCCTTCGTTTCCGCTGTGGGCGGCGGCGCTGGGAGTTATATTTGCCATAGCTATAGTTAAAAATATATTCGGCGGACTGGGAAATAATATATTTAATCCCGCCCTTATGGGGAGGGCGTTTCTAACCGCTGCTTTTCCCGTACTTATAACCGCATATACTCTTATACCCCGGCAAATACCTCTCTTAAATAATAATTCTTATTCTTCGCAGACTTCGGATTCACAGGCTCTAACCGGTGCTACACCTTTAAGTAAGTTTCATTTTGAAGATAAAAATTATGATATGGGTTCAATCCCGTATTTTATTTTAGGAGACCGTAAGGGAAGCACCGGAGAAACTTTTGGGGTAATGATAGTTGCGGGATTAGTTCTGCTTCTGGCTACGGGGACCGCGGACTGGAGACTGCCCCTTTCTTATTTTGGGACTGTCCTTCTGTTTTTTTTAGTCCTGTGGCTTATAAATCCCGCAGATTACCTAAACCCTCTCGTTGCTCTCTTTATGGGCGGTATACTCTTCGGGGGGACTTATATGGTCACTGATCCTGTTACTACGCCGGTTACCCCGGCAGGGAAATGGATATTCGGTATCGGAGCCGGTATTCTTACCGTAGTTATACGTTACTACAGCGGATATCCCGAAGGTGTGATGTTTTCCATATTGCTTATGAATGCGGTTACGCCTTTAATAAACCGGTATACCCGGCCCAGAATATACGGCACCTGAAAAAGATTATGAGTAAAACCTTTAAATTTAGGGGAGTAATTCTTCTTTCTGGCGGGCTTGATTCTATACTTGCCGCCCATATTTTAAACGATATGGGGGTTGATCTGATTGCAGTTAATTTCACCAGCCCTTTTCATCCCCGGAGCACCGAAGGAGAAATAAATCCGGCGCGGCTTACAGCTCGGCGCTTATCAATTGTCTTTCGGCAGGTAGAGCTGGGCCATGATATCATTGACATTATTAAAGACCCTCCCCACGGATACGGCAAAAATTTAAACCCCTGTATAGACTGTAGGATAAGACAGCTGGAAATAGCAAAAAAAATTATGCAGGAAGAAAGAGGGAGCATTATTACTACCGGTGAGGTGTTAGGCCAAAGGCCGATGTCCCAGAATAGAAATTCGCTGGAAATAATAGAAAAAACAGCGGGGGTAAAAAGGGTTTTGCTCCGTCCTTTATCTGCCCGGCTGCTACCTGTGACCGAAGCAGAAAAAGAAGGGCAGATAGACAGGACTAAACTCTTTGCTATGGAGGGCAGGCAGCGCAAAGAGCAATTCAGACTGGCCGAAAAGTTTAACATAAATGAGGGCGACTACCTGCCTGCAGCCGGAGGGTGCCGCCTTACAAACAAAGAATATGCAGTTAAAATCAGGGATTTAAAAGAACACGATAATCTAAATATGGTAAATGTCCGCTTGGCAAATAAAGGCAGGCATTTCCGATTTACAAAGAATTTCAAACTTATAGTGGGGCGCGACGAAAAAGAGAACATTTTACTGCAGAATCTGGCGCCCGAAGATGCCCTTATAATAACTCCCGCAGTATTGCCCGGACCGCTGGCGGTCGGTATCGGTGATTTTACACGAAAAGAATTATTACAAGCAGCTTCTGTATGCGCTTATTACACAGATAAAAAAAGTAAGAATGAAATAAAATTTAAATATTGCAGGGGCCCAAACAAAGGGAATATAGATGCCCACCCGATTAGACGGGAAGAAATTGAGGGTTTCCGTATTGCCTGATTATGTTTTACCGCCCGAAGTTTACAGATGCTTTGTTTTTTACTATTATTAAATTATGGATATAAATTTAATAAAACATTTCGGCAAAGGACAAATCGGGCGCCTTAAGGATATAGTGACAGTGCTTGCCCGGTACGGGTTCAGGGAAATATTTTCTCATATTCCGATTCCCGGAAAATTTATTCTTCCCAAAGCTGAAAAAAACATCGCCGGCAAATCCCGGCCGGTCAGGCTGAGATTAGCGCTTGAAGAGCTGGGGGCGGTTTTTATTAAGCTGGGCCAGTTTGCTTCTATTCGCCCGGATATGCTTCCCGCTGATTATATAGAAGAACTTTCCAAGCTGCAGGATAAAGTTCCTCCGGGAAATTTTGATGAAGTAGATAATTACTTTAAAGAAATATGGGGA
>JAGXOG010000028.1 GCA_023660015.1 Elusimicrobia bacterium LH_S2
GTGCTATAGGAAAAGTAGTTGATTTTATAAAAGAAAAATACCCGGATTATAAAATAGCTCTTTTAACCAACGGCAGCCTGCTTTACCAGGATGATGTAATCAAAGAGATAAGAAATTGCGATGTGGTTATGCCGTCGTTAGATGGTGTCAGCGAAGATATATTTAAAAAGATAAATAATCCGGCAGAAGGATTTTTCTCAGAAAGAGTAATTAAAGGAATAAAAAAACTTCGTTTAAAAAGTTCGGCCGATTTATGGGTGGAAATTTTTATAGTTCCCGGGTTAAATGATACGCACCGGGAGATAGAGAAGTTAAAAGGAGCGCTTATTGAAATAGGGCCCGATAAAATCCAGCTTAACAGTCTTGACCGCCCGGGCGCCCGGAAATGGGTTACCAAAGAGTCGGTTGCCGGGATGAAACGGATTCAGAAAGAATTCAGTCCGTTGAAGACGGAAATTATAAGCAGATACAAGAGTAAGAAGAAAAAAGAAACCCGTCAAGAAAATGATTTGAAAAAAAGAATAATTGGACTGGTGAAGCGCCGGCCTTGTACAGCGGAAGATATTGCCGATGCATTCGGTGCAGATATAAAGGCGGTCAGAAAGAATTTGCGGAAACTGGAAAATTATGATAAAATAATAAGTCATAAAAAGGAGAGAGGAGAATTTTATAAATCAAATGACTAACAAAAAACAACGAACCGGAAGAGGGAAGGGCCGCTCGGCTAAAGCGGAGGATATCAGGAAAGAAGCGCTATCTTTTGTAGAGACTCGGGGGAAGACCGGGGCCATAGGCACCCTAGATATTATGCCGAAAACTTCAGAAGTAAGTTTTTTCAGAAGAGTAAACATAGGTACTGGTCTGGTAACCGTTGTATATACGGGAGAAGTAGCAGCTGCCCGCTCTGCACGTGACGCCGCTGCAAATCTTGCCGGGAAAATAAGTGAATTTTTTGCTTCAAATCTTATACCCCGGCCTCACGAAAGGATATATTCTTTAATACTTCAAAAATCCGCTGAAGAAATTAAAGTGGACTCCTCGGCTAATTCAAAGCTGGCCCTGGGGATTGTTGAGACCGAAGGGTTTGTAGGTATGATTCAGGCTGCCGATGCGGGAATTAAGACCGCCGATGTAGTTATACCCTCTTGGGTAACGGTGGGAGGAGGCCTTACTTCGGTATTTTTCAGAGGGGATGTGGCTGCGGTGCATTCTGCCGTAGAAGAAGGAATGTCTGCGGCCGGTAAAGTATCTAAAATAGCCGCTTCCCATGTAATCCCTCAGCCGCATAAAGGTACAAATGAAGCTGCCCCCATAGGAAAATTTACAGGGAAAAGCACATTTAAAGATACCGGTCCGGAAGATGCCCTGGGCATTTTGGAAACTAAAGGAATTACCGGCCTTATAGAGGGCATCGACGTAGGCCTGAAAACTGCCAATGTCGTTATCCAGGGCTGGGAGAAAATCGGACGCGGTATAACTTCTACAATTTTCAGGGGAACGGTAGCTGACATACGTTCAGCTTTTGATGCTGCCATAAAGAGTGCCGACATGGTAGGAGAAGTAGTAGGAAGTCATATCATTGCTCGGCCGCACCCGGAGCTGGAAAAGGGACGTTGAACAGTTCCCGGATTAAAGAAAACGTAGATAAGATATTAGAAGAACTTCCGCCCGGTGTTACGTTGGAAGCAGCTTGTAAAACCAGGACTCCGAAAGAAATAAACGCTGCACTTAGCGGCGGAGTTAAGTTGCTAGGGCAGAATTATATTCAGGAAGCAGAAGAGGTCATGGATAAAGTTTCCGGCAAAGCTAAGTGGCATTTTATCGGGCACCTTCAGAGGAACAAAGCAAAAAAAGCAGTTCGCTTCTTTGATATGATAGAATCGCTTGACTCTCTTCGGCTGGCAAAAAAATTAAACAAAGAGAGCAAAAAAATAGACAAAATAACTAACTGCCTTATAGAGATAAACAGCGGCCGGGAAGAGAATAAATACGGCATCCTGCCTGAAAACGCCAAAGAGTTTATTCATTCGGTCTCCGAACTTAATCATATTAAAATAAAAGGGTTTATGACTATGGGGCCTTTTGCGGGGGCCGATAAAGATTTTATCCCTTATTTTAAAATAACCCGGAAGATATTTGATTCCTTAAAGGGCAAAGACTTTAAAAACTGCGAGATGAAATATCTTTCCATGGGAATGTCTGCTTCATACCGGGTAGCCGTACGGGAGGGAGCTAATATAGTTCGTATAGGGACAAAGCTTTTCGGTCCCCGGGAATAATAATTTTTTATACCGGCTAAATTAAAAATTAGGTATCGTCCCAAAAGTAATGAATATATGAGAAATAGTTTTGCAAAGAGTCCCTTTTTCTGCTCCGGTTGTTCTTTTGCTTTCAGCACGCAGAAGTCACGCTTGAAACTCAAAAACTTACTTGTCATATTGACGAGTTCAAACAGTTTAAGTTCCTTCTTAACGGAACTGGTATGACTTTTGACAGAAGAACAAAGTCGTTCAAGAGAGACTCTTTGCATAAAAGTCAGTTCATTAACTTTGGGATAACGTCAAAAATTAAATGAGAAAAAAGATATTAACTTTATTAATCTTCCTGCCTCTTTTTTTTATCTGCTTTGCAAATATTTATGCCGCACAAACCCAATCCGACTATGTAAAGGCTGAAGTAGTATCAACTACGGAAACAGTAACCGCTGCCGGAAAGAGAATACAGAAATTAAAAGTTTTAATTCTTTCAGGTAAATATAAGGGGCTTATCCCCCCGGTAGATAATTATCTGTGGCAATATGAAGGGTATAACATGCCTCTCGCTAAAGGGGATAAGTTCACCTTAAAGGTAGTGGAAGATTATGACGGCAGCCTGGATTTTCTGGTAATGGGCCGTTACAGGTCCCCGTATATATATGTAGCGGCTATACTTTTTGTCGTCCTGTTTTTTATCGTTGCCGGTTTTAAACGAAAAGCATCTCTGCTGATGATAGCTTTTAATTTTTTTATAGTTCTGCCTCTTCTTTTTTTTATTATAAAATCAGGGTTTAATCCTCTGGCCGCGGGTTTAATTATATGCGGAGTTTCAATATTTATTTCTGTGTCGGTCGTTTTGGGGAGTAGAAAAAAAATATATTCCGCGGCTGCTGGTTCTCTGTTGGGGGTCGTGCTATCCGGAATACTTACCATGGTTTTTCTGGATTTTATGAAAATAGAAGGTAAGTTTACCGCAGAAGCGAGAATGATTTTAGTCGCTTCAAGATATCTGTCGGGATGGCAGGTAACCGACCTTAAGGGAATAGTTGCTGCTGGAATTATGGTCGCCAGCTTGGGGGCGGTTATAGACATAGCGGTATCGATTGTATCAGCAAGTAGCCAGGTATATCTGGAAAGCCGTAAAACTGCCGGCCCGGCAAAGCTCTTTAAGTCCGGGCTAAATATCGGTCGGGACATGGTAGCGACTATGTTAAATAGCCTTGTGCTTGTTTTTACGGGATTGGCTCTTCCCGTCTTAATGGTCTTTAGATTAATGGAGATACCTTTTATCAAGGTTATAAATTTCGAGTTTTTTTTGATATTCATACTTTCTGCGGTAATATCAAGCATAGCCTTAATGGTTACAGTGCCTATAACTTCTTATATAACTTCTAAGGTGATTCCGGATGCTTAAACTCTGCACAATTAATAGCCGGCTTTTATTACTGGCGTGGATGATAACTTTGCACTTAACTGTAAAGATAATATTTTATATAACTTCTAAGAGTAAATTCCTGTTATACCGTAGGATAAAAAAAATATGCTCTATAGTTATTGTACTTTTTATTTTATTTTCGGTTAATCTTTGGGCAGACAGTTTTTATGAGGATCCTACTTTGGATTTACATGCCCATCCGTTACAGGATATAAGGGTTTCTTCAAGGTCTTTTGCGAGGGGGGAAATTGTTGAGGTCTTGCGCCATTCTGACAGAAAAGAAAAAGGGTTGGTGAAAGCCGTAATTACAAGCGGTAAATATATCCGACGGACTGTCTTTGCAGAAACTGTATCTTACTTCGGGGGCGGAGGAATTAAGGTAGTGGCCGGAGAAAATATTATTTTAAGTTATTTAGACGGAAAAGAGGGCCCCGAAAATATACTGGTGGACGGGTATGACCGAACCGGGCAGGTTATAATCTTGCTTACTTTGTTTGTTGCCGTAGCCTTGCTGGTGGGGCGCAGGGCTGTAGTTTTGCCTTTTTTAGCGCTTATTGCCGGTCTTTTTCTTATAAAATTAATTTTTATTCCGGCGGTATCAGGAGGGGGAGATCCCATTGTTTATGCCCTGGTAACTGTCAGCGTAATGGTTCTAATTACTATGGCCGCCATAGATAAATTAAACCGTAAAGCGGTAAGTGCTATCTGCGGAGCTCTTTCAGGACTGGGGTCCCTTACCCTGTTTTCGGTTATTTTTTACCGGCTTTCAGATATAACCGGATTTCATATTACAATTATACAGTTGTTACAGTATATAGATTCGCCCTTAAAGATAAAATCCGTAAGTTATTTCAGACACCTGATGATAGCAGTAATTGTGCTGGGCTCAAGTGGAATAATTATGGATGTCGCCATAAGCATCGCATCTTCGATAAAGGAAATTACAGTGGTTTCCGGCAGGGTTAAATTTAGCCGTTTGGCAGCATCAGCGCGGGATGTTGCTGCACAGATTTCGGTGACTATGATTAATACCATGATATTTGCCTATATAGGTGCTTCAATCGGAACTGTGCTTGTGCGCGGACTGCAGATAAGCTCTTTAACGCAGCTTTTAAACAGCGAATTCTTCCATATAGAATTTTACCGAATCGTTATAGGAAGCGTGGGATTGCTTATATGCGCGGCAGTTACAGTAGTTGTTGGTTCCTTACTGTTGAGCCGGGGGGTTGACAAATGAATTTTATATAATAATATTAGAATAAAGTAATATGAAAGTAAAAATGACAGATAAAAAGATAAGTATATACAGGCTGAAATCAGAATTTTTTAAGGCTCTCACACACCCCACAAGGCTTCTTATAATAAGTAATCTTCTGGAAGAAGAACAGTGCGTGGGAAGCATTGAAAATCTGCTGGGGTTAAAACAGGCTAATGTTTCTCAGCATCTTAATATATTAAAAAAAGAAGGGATAGTTGATTATGAGATCAGGGGTTCGAAGAGATGCTACTACATTATCGACCCTGTAAGAATGAAGAGTATTATAGAAATATAAGGAGGAAATTAAAATGATAGCTCTAAATGATAATAATTTTCAGGAGGAAGTGTTAGAATCCGACATACCGGTATTAGTTGATTTTTGGGCGACGTGGTGCGCGCCGTGCAAAATGGTGGAACCTATCATAACTGAAATTGCAGAGGAAAAGAAGGATTCGTTAAAAGTCTGTAGATTAAATGTGGATAATGCTCGCCAGACCGCTACTAAATACGGGATTATGAGTATCCCTACTCTGGCGATATTTAATAACGGAGAAGTAGTTGATAAAGTAATAGGAGCTTTGCCGAAAGACGCAATTATGTCCAAAGTCGAGCCGGTGCTGAGTTAAAGGAGGACAGATATGCCGATATTTAATTATAAATGTATGAAATGCGGGGAATTATTTGAAAAATTCACCGGAGTAATTGCCGAGGAAGATGAACTTAAATGTCCGGAATGTTCAAACAAAAATGTAGAAAAAGTGCTCTCTACTTTCAGCGTCGGCGGCGGTCGCAAGTCTTCCGCTTCCGCCAGCAGCACGGGTAATTGTTCTACCGGAATGTGCGGACTGGACTGATATACTTTGAGTTCAATCGAAGAATTTATAGGCTGCGATGTATTTGCGGTGGCCGGTTCATTTCGCAAGCGGTCAAAGTATGCCTATAAAGTGCTTCTTGACCTCCTGGAGAAAGGGAAAAAAGTATATCCCATAAATCCGAAAGGAGGCCAGGTAGAAGGCCTGCAGGTATATAAAGATGTTAAAAAGATACCTGCCCGTGTAGGGGGAATCTCTTTAGTAACTCCCCCTGAAGTAACTGAAAAAATTGTAAAACAATGTAAGGAAACAGGAATAAAATATGTATGGATGCAGCCCGGAGCTCAAAGTAGGGCGGCTATTGATTTTTGCCGGGAACACTCTATCGAAGTCATAGATAACGCCTGCTTGTTGAGGGGTTAGAGTTTTATCTAACGCAAGATTTCCCTGAAATAAAAACTGGGCTAAGTCTTTTCCAACACAAGATTCCCCTGAAATAAAAACTGGGATATTTGAAAAATATCTTTAAAGAGTCATAATTTAAACTTCACATTTTGCCAAACTTTTGCTAAACTTTTCTCGAGTCATTGGTTTTACCGCCTTTGTAATTTTTACCTTTTACATTAAGGGTAGCAATGACCGCTCTTTTTTCAAAGATTGATTTGTAAATTAGAGAAATTATTTTATATTATCAATACAAAACCTGGTAAAATTATTGTGTCGGAGAAAAAAGATGAAAATTAAAACTTTATTGTTAAGTGTCATTTTTGCAAAAATGATTTTTTGCAATTTTGTTTTTAGTGTAGGTGAATAACAGTTTGAGAAAATGTGGCCTGTTTTGGAACAGCCCTGGTATTTTAATTCTCCTACAGAAGTAGCAACAGACACATCAGGTAATGTCTATGTGGCTGATAGTGGTAATCATTGTATTCAGAAGTTTACTTTCGCTGGTGGAAACCATAATCCTTAGATTTCTTCTGTAAAAATTAAGAATAATCTGATAAACCCATTAGATGAGCCTCAAAGCTATAATAAATTCCATAGCAAACGCCGAAGAAAATTCCAGAGTTTAAAAATGGATAAAAGGTATTTTTTTAGGAAAAGTTAATTAAAGTGGTAAAGTTGTGTTTCTTTCATTACAGTGTCATGTTTAAATTGAAAAATACGTTATTTGAATAGTTTAACTGATTTTGATAAAATATATAATGATAAGGTAAAAAAAGGAGCATTAAAAATGGGAAAGAAAAATTTAAAGTTTAAAAGATTATTTTTGTCGGCTGCAGTGGCGGTTATTTTACTAGCCGGGTGCGTGGCAAAAAACGAGAATATTCAGAAAAGCCCTTTAAAGGTTGGTTTTGACGTGGATGATACTCTTCTTTTCAGCACCCCAGCTTTCCAAAAAGGTTTTGAGAGCGACACAAAACCCTTCTCGGATGAGTTCTGGACAGTAGTTAATACTTCAGATAGGGGAAACAGCGTAGTAAAGAAAAAGACGCTATCTATTTTAGAAAAACAGAGAGCAGACGGGGCTGAGATATACGCTATAACTGCCCGCAAATCCAATGGCGGAGAAGTGTTAAAAAGTTATTTAAACGATATTTTTAGTATCCCAAAGAGTAATGTATATTTTGAAACTGAAGGAAAAGCTGACCGTTTAAGGCAGCTTGAAATTGATATATATTACGGCGATTCTGATTCGGACATCACTGCCGCCATGGAAGCGGGTATAAAAGCTTACAGGATAGAGCGCTCTACGGCTTCTTCATATCAGAAAAAATATAATCCCGGAAAATATGGGGAAGAAATTATAGAAAATTCTGATTGGTAACCGGAGCTAAAGTTGATCGGCTTTATTGATAAAAAATTTAAAAAAATGCCGGGAAGGTATATGGCCCAATGCATGTTGGTTATCTTAATCCTAATAGTGATTTTAACCTTTTTAGATGTAGTAAAAGAAACAGCGCTCATAGCTTCGCTGGGAGCAACGACTTTTACAATATTCACCCGTCCCAGTTCCTATATGGCTACTTCCCGCAATCTGCTTGGGGGTTATGCTGTGTGAATATTATCAGGGTTGTTTTTCTGGTATGTTAGTGTCCGGCATACTCTCTTTTCAGGCCTGCCTTAGAATATATTTTGGTGGTATTTGCTTCCATGGCGGTGGGGGCGGCAATCTTTATAATGGTGGCAACAAATACAAAATATGCGCTGGCAGCAGGAATTGCGTTGGGCCCGGTTTTAAATAAATGAGATTTAACTACTTTGATTTTTATGTTGTCGGCAGTTATAGTAATGGTTATTATAAAAAAATTTTTTTGGAATATCTTATTAACTTAATGTAATGAATATAATTGTAAATTATCGTCAAAAACTTACTTTTTTTATAGGTTTGCTGATAATTGCGGGTTGCACCGCGGCAAACCAAAAGAAGGATACAGAACCCGTAAAAGGAGGAGAAATGAAATTATTGAGTTCAGCTTTTGAAGAGGGAGAGTATATACCGGAAAAATATACAGCGGACGGAGAAAATATATCGCCGCCACTTGAAATTAAGGAGGCCCCTTCCACCACGGAGTCATACGCTTTAGTTGTTGACGACCCGGATGCTCCGGTCGGAACCTGGGTGCACTGGGTGGTATGGAATATCCCGGCGGATGTTAAAAATTTAAAAGAGGGGACAGCGCCTGAAGGAATAAGGGGTAAGAATGATTTCGGGAACTTAAAATACGGAGGACCCGCCCCGCCTTCGGGAACACACAGGTATTATTTTAAACTTTATGCTTTGGATACTATGTTAGATATTACCGAAGGATCTACCAAAGAAGATTTGCTTGAAACAATCCGGGGCCATATAGTTGAGCGGGCAGAGATAATGGGAAAGTATTCCAGGTAAACAAGGAGATAACAATATAAAAGTCAAGTGAAGTTAAATAATTCAAAAAAGACATAA
>JAGXOG010000029.1 GCA_023660015.1 Elusimicrobia bacterium LH_S2
GATTGAAATAAATTAAATAGGTATAAATAAAATGAAAGAAGAAGGCAAAAAACTAAAAGAGGCAAGGGAAAGTAAAGAACTTGCCCTTTCCGAAATATCAGCGGAATTAAAGATATCTGTGAAAAAGTTAAGGGCTCTTGAAAACGGAGAATCGGGAATTTTTCCGAGTCTATTTTACAGAAATAGATTTCTTAAAACTTACGCGGGCTTTTTGGGGATAGAAATAGAGACAAAGACCATTCCTTCGGAAAATGCTCCGGAAAATATTTCAGGCAAGAATCTTCCATATACCGACCTAACACGGAAAAATTTTAAGAGAAGAGTTTTAACTGTATTCGCGGTAGTGGTCGTGGCCGGATTAATCTTTTTTTTAGCGGGACCGGTTAAAAAAGTCCCCGGACAAATCAAAAATTTTTTTGCGGCAATTAAAAAAAATAAATCCGGCGCGGAGACCGGTGCCATAGAGGTTACCAGGAAAAATATTCCTTTAGTTATTAAGGCCATACCGGAGGTGCCTGTATGGATTCGACTTGAGGGTGATGAAGAAGAGATATATTCAGGCATAATAGACCGGGAAAGGATCTGGGAATTAAAGGATACCGTTAAAATCAGAATAGGCAATATTTACGGAATGGAACTTTATATTCAAAACTCTGAGGGTAAATTCATATCAGTCGATATAGATGAAGGAAGCAGCGAGGGAGTAAACGACATAATTATATCCGATGAATTTAGCAAATAAGATAACCTTAAGCAGAATAATACTTGTGGTTCCGTTTGCTGCGGTTCTCTTGAATTCCTCTGCGGCGGCGCCGATATGGGCGGCGGTTATTCTGCTTATCGCGGCAATAACCGATTACTGTGACGGAATCATTGCCCGGAAAAGAAGCGAAGTTTCGGATATCGGTAAATTCCTCGATCCACTCGCAGACAAACTTTTTGTCGCTGCGGGCCTTATAATCATGATAGGGTTAGACGAGATAAATGTTTCTGCCTGGATGGTAATAATAATAGTTTTCAGAGAATTTATTATAAGCAGTTTAAGGACTTATGCGGCAACAAAAGGCAGGGTAATGGCAGCTATAATGGCCGGTAAGATAAAAACAGCCCTTCAGCTGGCCGGCCTCTTTCTGCTTTTGATGATGCTTGCGCTTTTAAGAAGAGATATGCTCCCTTCACTTAATATGGGGGCACTTTCTTACTTAATTACCCTAATTATGACCCTATACACACTTTATTCGGGAATTGTTTACATAGTAAAAAATATAGATATTTTAAAATAAAATACGGAGGAATTATGAACAAAGTTATAAAGATGCTGGCAACCGGGTTTTACATAGGCGAAAAAGTGCCCGCGCCGGGGACCGTCGCCTCAATAGCGGCGGCGTTAGTTTATTATTTATTATACCGGTTTTTCGGTGATTTTAATCCGTCAATTTATTGGACAATAATGTTATTTGTAATAGTAATCGGAGGTTTTGTCGCCGGGCGCGCCGCGGACGAGATATACCATGAAGCCGACCCCCCTGAAGTAGTGATAGATGAAATAGTGGGGATGATTATAGCTCTGGCATTTTTTGGGAAACCTACTTTCGGATTGATAATACTCGGACTGATTATATTCCGCATACTTGATATTTCTAAAGTATATCCCATAAATAAGCTGGAGATTATTGCCGGAGGGACGGGGGTAATAATAGACGATATATTTGCCGGTGTCCTGACAAATGTAATACTCCGGGTAATACTGTTTTCCGCGAATTTAGTAGTTAGTTGAAAAAAAAGTATCTCTATTTATTGTTTGGGATTTTAATTGGAACCGGGGGATATTTTCTGGGACGGCATTTCAGCCGCGGCGATAAATATTTTATAAAAGAGCTTATTAACAATGTGGTAGAGGCCGTAGAAAATGAAGATACAGATAAAATTGAAAAATTTTTTTCAGCCTCTTCACCGGAAAAAAGCAAAAGGATAGAAGAAGCGCGGGAATATTTTGAAAATTACAATCCTCTGGATATAGAAATAAAAACCGCGAAATACGAGATAAAAGAGAAGACCGCAATTGCGGCACTCTTACTTATCGTAACCACGGATTTTGAAAATATGGGGAAAATTAAAGGCCGCCAGACGGTTGGCGTTGAATTAGTAAAAGAACCGAACGGTAATTACCGGGGATGGAAGATAGTAAAAGTTAAATACAATTAAAGGAGGACAGAAATTATGGCAAAAACTAATGATAAAGATAAAGCGTTAGGACGTGCAGTTGACCAGATTGAACGGAAATTCGGCAAAGGGTCAATAATGAAATTAGGTGATGATAAATATACCAATAATATACCGGCTATATCTACCGGGGCTATGACCCTGGATATGGCCCTCGGGGTGGGGGGGATTCCAAGAGGCAGGGTAGTAGAGATATTTGGTCCCGAAGCTTCGGGTAAGTCCACTCTGGCCCTGGAAATAGTAGCCAGCGCACAGGCCACAGGCGGTAAAGCAGCATATATAGACGCCGAGCACGCTCTTGACCCTGAATATTCAAAAAATATCGGAGTTGATATAGATAACCTTCTTATATCCCAGCCGGATTTTGGGGAACAGGCGCTTGATATCGCTGAAACCCTGGTCAGGAGCGGGGCGGTAGATGTAATTGTAATAGACAGCGTAGCGGCCCTGGTCCCTAAAAAAGAATTAGAGGGGAATATGGGGGACGATCATGTTGCCCTACAGGCCCGCCTTATGTCTCAGGCGTTAAGAAGGCTATCTGCCACTATATCAAAATCAACCACAACCACAATTTTTATTAACCAGATAAGAATGAAAATAGGGGTGATGTTCGGCAATCCCAAGACCACCCCGGGAGGCAAAGCCCTGAAGTTTTATTCATCGGTGAGACTGGACATAAGAAGGATAGGTTCCATAAAACAGAGGACAGACGATATCGGCAACCGTATCCGGGTAAAAGTAGCTAAAAACAAAGTGGCCCCGCCTTTTAAGAAAGCCGAGTTCGACATAATATACGGCGAAGGCATATCTACGGAAGGATGCATAATAGACTTGGGGCTCGATTACGGCATAGTAGATAAAAAAGGCACATGGTATTCTTATAATGACACTCAGCTCGGCCAGGGTAAGACCAATTCCGTGGAACTCTTAAAAGAAGACAAGAAACTTCGGAAGTCAATAGTTAAAGATATCAGGAAAAAAATAAAAGAAGAGAAAGAAAAAAAATAAGCAGTTATTTATATGGATATTAAGACTTTGACTGTGGGGCCTATTGCCACTAACTGCTACATAGTGGATACCGGTTCGAATACCAATATAGTTATAGACCCCGGATTCGGAGAGGAGAAGATAATAGCCCGGCTTAAATCGGACGGAAAAAAGACTACTCATATTATATATACCCATTCCCACTGGGATCATACCGGTGCGGGAAAAGCTTTAAAACAATATTCGCAAGCCGAAGTCATAATGGGGGAAAACGGGCTGAAAATACCGGATAAATCCGGTGAAAGCATTGCCTCTCTTATGGGGGTAGAAAGTTCCGCAGCCGCCCCGGACAGGTTTCTCAAAGACGGTGATAAGATAAATTCCGGGGAAGTTGAGTTTACAGTAAAAGAAACGCCCGGGCATTCGCCGGGCGGGATATTGCTTTTCGCCGAATATGCGATATTCTGCGGTGATACTATATTTTATAACTCCATAGGCAGGACTGACCTGCCGGACGGGGATTATGATTCCTTACTAAAGAGTATAAAGGAAAAGATACTTACGGCTGATGAAAATTTAAAGTTATACCCCGGCCACGGGCCGGCTACTACAGTAGGCAGGGAAAAAGAGAAGAACCCGTATTTAAATTAGCGCACCTTCGGGCAGATTCTTTCCCTTGCGAAGCGTTAAGAAAAATATCTTAAATAGATATTTTTTAGTGTAGCACACTTGCTTCGAAACCGTCCAGGAGGAATAACCTAAATGGTTGTTCCTCAGGTTGAGCACACTTGTTTTAGAAACCGTCCCGGAGAAACAACCTAAATGGTTGTTTCACAGGCGTAGCAGACTTGTTTTATCCCTAATCAATACTATATAGGAAAAGAAAATTCCTATAGTATTAAATTAGCCGGCGGTGAAACGTTCTCGCTGAAAACCGGACGGGTTGAAAAAAGATATGGATAAAATACTTAACAGATTCATAAATTATATAAATGTTGAGCGCGGGTATGCGGATAATACCATAGAAGCATATAAAAGAGACGTGGGCAGATATCTTGATTACCTGGAGAGTAAAGGTATCCCGCCCGAGAAAGCAAATAGAAGCCGGATTATGGACTATTTAATCACCAAACGGGGTAACCTCTCTGCAGCTTCGGTTGCCCGGCACCTTGCAGCTATTAAAAGTTTTTACAAGTTTATGGTTTTAGACGATTTGATTGAAAGTTCACCGGCCGGGGAAATAGATTCTCCGAATATACCTTCAAAGCTCCCTGTAGTCCTCTCCCGGGATGAAGTAAAAGCGCTGCTTGAGGCAGCCGATAATTTACGGGACCGGCTTATAGTGGAAATTTTTTATGCTACAGGTCTGCGGGTTTCAGAACTTGTTAATATGAGGTTCGAAGATATTGATTTTAACGATAACTGGATAAAAATACGAGGGAAAGGTTCCCGGGAACGTTTCGTCCCGGTAAATGACTATATAACGAATATGCTTCAGGATTACTGCAAAAAGAAGAATAAGCGACCGGCGGATTTTCTTATTTCAAAAAAAAACGGCAAACCATTTACCCGGGAATGGATATGGAAACTTATAAAGAAATACAGCCGGCAGGCCGGCATAAATAAGAAACTCACACCCCATACTCTGCGCCATACTTTTGCCACTCATCTTCTTGAAAACGGGGCGGATTTAAGAACCATTCAGATGCTTTTAGGGCATGCAAATATCGACACTACCCAGATATATACGCATATCAACAGAAAAGATTTAAAAGATATGCATTCCAAGTATCATCCGAGAGGATAAAAATGAATTTTAAAGTAAAAGTATATAAAACCAGTAATTACAACATAGATAAATTGATAGAAATCATAACTAATGCTCTCTCCAAAATAGATTTAAACGATAAAAAGATGCGGCTATAGAAAAAATGTGCGGGGTAAAACCGGAAGAAGTCCCTGTAACAGCCGAAGCAGTAAAGAGGGGGTTGGGCAAAAAAGATAAATTTGATATAATAAAAAAATACAGTGAAAGTAATGAAACGGAGTTTAAAAATTTTAAGATACCGCTGCGGTCTCTCATTAGAATGAAAATACCGGTCTGGCTGCTTGATTTTGTGCCCCATATTGATATTCACCGGCCGGTAGTTAAGAAAAACAGCTGTATACAGTGCGGGAAATGCCGGCAGGTCTCTCCGGCCGGGGCAATAGATTTTAATGCGGCCGGATATCCTGAATTTGATATGCCTAAATGCATCAAATGTTTCTGCAGCGACGAACGATGTCCCGAAAGCGCAATAATTGAGAAGACAAATTTTATAGCAAGTTTTTTACATAATTTTTACAGTGAAACCATTTTATGGTGAACAATAAGGGAAAAATTATAGGGGAAAATTAAAAGGGAAAAATGCGAATAAAGGATAACTTATGAACAAAAAGTTTATAATCACGGTACTGCTGTTGGGCCTTATAGCTGCTGTCGCTTCAGCGAGGGGAAGAAAAAAGAATCGGCAGGAGATAAATTCAAAAGATAAAATCATAACGGTGGAAGGGGTTGTAGGTTTTACAGAAATTGAGGGCGGATGCTGGCATATTACCGGGCGTATAAATAATTCCGGCGACGTCGAACGGTTTGAGCTTACCGGGATAGATAAAGGGCGCCTCGCCGAACTTAAGGGTATGATTGCAATTGTCACCGGCAGAATCAGAGAAGATATGGCCTCCGTCTGCCAGATAGGACGTATTCTCGAGATAGATAAAATTTCGCCGGCCGTCAAGCCCGGAAATACTGCGGACAATAATGAAGAAATATCAGCCGTTGAAACGCAGGAAGGAAATTTCAGCTATTTTGAAGGAAATGTAACCATAAAAGATCCTAAAAGTAATAAGTGGGAAAAAGTTACCGATAGTACCAAACTGACTAAAGGCAGCAAAATTAAACTGGATTCGGGTGCCTACGCTGCCGTAAAGACGGATGCAGGCAGTCAGCTGGATTTAAACGAGGATACGGCATTTAAATATAATCACGGAACCGCCGGCGAAAATATTAAACTTTACTGGGATGCTATAAAAGCAAAGGTGGACGGGCTCGCCGGGGAAGATATGAAGATAAGAACCCCGGTAGCCGTAGCGGCTGTGCGGGGAACCATGTTCGCCGTTTTGTATGAAGAAAAAGATATCTCGGATGTTGAAGTATATGACGGCAAAGTTGCCGTAGCGGCCCGGGGCAAAGAGGCAGAAGACGAGATTACGGTAGATAAGGACAACTGGGCAAAAGTTAAAGCCGGACAAAAACCGGCCGGGCAGGGAAAGATTCCGGAAACCAGGAAACTGCGCTGGAAACATTTAAAAAATAAAAAGGAACTATTCTGTAATCTTCGTAAACTTAAATTTCAGATTGCTGCCGAAACCCGCCTTAAATATAAGTTAAAAAATGTAAAAAATAAAAAAGACAGGGAACTGATATCTAAAAAACTTCAAACAATATCCGACAATAGAAAAGAAACCGCAGAAACTATCAAGGTAAATAAGAAAAAAATTAAAAAACTTGCCGCTCAATACAAAAAGTTAAGAAACCAAAACATTAAGGCCCGACAGGAGTTTATTAACCGGAAGCGGAAAGAAATAATCCGGGGAAGAATGGAGAAAAGGCGCAAAAAACTGAAAGAGCGAAAAGAGAGGCCACAGAGAAGACGTTAATGGCTAAACTTCGTAAAATCCTTAAATATACCGGAATTGCCCCAGCAATTCTTATTACCCTGGACTTAATTATATTACTACTTTGTCCTTACGGGCTGATTGATTCCCATAAAGATATATCAGTCCAAGATGCTGCCATAGTACTTTACAACGGACACCCTCGTGAAGAGAAAAGTTTAAACAATGAATCGCTGAGAAGGTTAAACTATGCAGTTAATCTTTTCAGAGATAAGAAGATTGACAATATTCTTTTCTCCGGCGGGCTCCGGCCAAAACTTTTGGATATAAACGGAGCGCGTCTTATGGCTTTAAACGCCGAAAAAATGGGCGTTCCCCCTGAAAATATATTCAGCGAAATTAAATCCTACGATACGCTAACTAATATCAGGGAATCCCTTAAAATTGCCGAGGACAATAACTGGCGGAATCTTGCGGTTGTCAGCTCTAAATTTCACCTCGTCCGAACAAAATATCTCGTTAACCGGTTTATCGGAAAAGAAAATATAAACCGGGAATTAACTTTTCTGCCTTACGGATATTCCCAATCGATGCCGCCGGCCGGGCGGTGGGCTCTTATTCGGGACGCTAATTATAATTTTGCGTCATTTGCGCTTGTTTTTTTTCTCCCCGATAAGACTTACCGCAGGTTTGTTAAGCGGTTAAGGACCGGCACCCGATGAGAAAATTATACGGAGTCATTATTCCGGCCGCAATTATTATATTTTCCGGCTGCGCGGGCAAAGATATAGCCCGGATTGAATCTAATGTAAATATTGATCTTTCCGGCCGGTGGAATGATACCGATTCCAGGCTGGTGGCGGAAAAACTTATTTCCGAGATGATTGATTCAAACTGGCACCGGCAATTCAAAACCCGCCGGGGCCGGGCGCCGGCAGTTATCGTAGGCCGGGTAGAGAATAAGACCATGGAACATATCCCGGTAGAGCCTTTTACCAAAGACCTGGAGAAAGCCATGATAAATTCCGGACTTATAGAAGTTATCGCCTCTTTTGAAGAAAGGCAGGAAGTCCGCACGGAAAGAAAAGATATGCAGAAATGGGCTTCGGTCAATACCCGCAAAAAACTTATTTCCGAGACCGCCGCCGACTATATGCTTAAAGGGGTCTTAAACTCTATAATTGATGAAGAAGGTGGCGAAAAGGTGGTCTTTTACCAGGCAGACATGAATTTGATAAATACGGAAAATAACAGTATAATCTGGACAGGCAGTCCGATATCATCTCTTCTGATACAAGCTGTGAATCCATATCG
>JAGXOG010000002.1 GCA_023660015.1 Elusimicrobia bacterium LH_S2
GAAATAATTACAGTAATATGTATAATAATATTTATCCCTATGATGAGATAATGGTATTTATTAAAGGTCAGAATGCAAATAATCTGAAGGTTTATGCGCCTATGGAAACGGAACCAAGTAAATTCTATTTGGCCAAGTATAATTTATTTAATAAAGTTATATGGGATAGGAAAATCCCCGATAATTTAAATATAAATTGTCTCACTGATTATTTAAGAAAGAATAAATTTGATATACTATTAATACATGAAAGTGAAATTTTTAGAGAAATATTAAAAAATATAAGTAATGTTAAGGAGCTAACTTTGCTCAGGGAATTAAAATCTTATGAAAATAGTATTTTTATATATAAATATACAGGTTTATGAATAATATTAAAAAAATATAATAAAATGAGAAAAGTTGCAGTAATCGGTTTAGATGGGGCTACTTTTGATCTAATAATTCCCTGGATAAAAATGGGTAAATTACCTACTTTTAAGAGATTAATGGAGACTGGAAGTTACGGCAGTCTCGAAAGCACAATACCTCCTATAACGGCTCCTGCATGGTCTTCGTTCAAAACCGGAGTAAATCCCGGGAAACATGGAATATACGAATTTTGGAAACGAAAACACGATAGTTACAAATTAACTGTTGATACTTCATTAAAAGTTAAATATCCTGCAGTATGGGATATACTTTCTATGTATGATAAGAAAAATGTTATTATAAATCTGCCAACTTCATATCCGGCAAGAGAAATTAATGGCGTAATGATAACTGGGGCATTGACTCCTGATCTTTCCAGTAAGGGATTTGTTTTTCCTGAAAAACTAAAGAAGGAATTATTTAAAGAAATTCCTGATTATAAAATAGATCCACAAAACACATTTAAAAATGAAAAAGATACTGGTTTTCTATATTCTCTTTACCATGAGATAGATATGCGCAAGAGAACTATATTAACGTTTATGAAAAAATATTCCTGGGATTTATTTGTAGGTGTATTTCGAGCATCTGACAGTGTACAACATAATTTGTGGAAATATTATGATAGCAAACATCCAAAATATAAAATAAATAAAAATTTCAGAGATGGTATTTTTTCTGTATATAAGAAAATTGACCAGGCTTTGGATGAAATAACACGCCAGTTGCCAGATGATACTGATTTAATTATTGTGTCTGATCATGGCGCTGGTCCGCTTACAAAAGTTTTAAATATAAATTATTGGCTCTATAAAAACGGTTATTTGAAAATAAAAAAAACCATATTATCTTATGTCAAACTTTTTTTGTTTAAAATTGGTTTTACACCTGTTAATGTTTATAACATATTAAGTCTTTTTAAGCTGAGTAATATTAAAAAGGCTGTAAGATACAATGTTGTGGGGAGATTACTGCTAAAAACGCTATTCCTTTCATTTGACGATGTTGATTGGTCAAAGACCAGAGCATACGCATATGGATTTGTTGGGGAAATTTATATTAACCTCAAAGGTAGGGAACCTCAAGGAATTGTAGACAGAAAAGATTATAAAAAGACAAGAAAAGAGATTTCAGATAAATTACAAAAAATAACTTATGTTAACGAAGAAAAAATTATTAATAAAATATTTTATAAGGAACAAATATATAAGGGCGATTTTATTGAAGATGCTCCAGATATAATCTTTTTTCCAAAAGATCTTGAATGGTTATGTTCCGGTGATTTCGAATTTACTTCAAATTGCCTTGTGTATGATCCTCCGGTTACTTCTTCTGGTCATCATCGAATGAATGGTATCTTCATTGCAAATGGAGAAATTTTTAAGAAAAATTTTAATTTTGACAAGGCAAATATTATAGATATAGCTCCAACTTTACTTCATATATTGGGCCTGCCAGTTGCTTCTCATATGGATGGTAGGGTTATCAAAGAGATTTTTACCGGCAATTTTAATAAAGAATATAAAATAAGATATGAAGATATTGACATAACAGGAAAGCGAGGAAAGAAATTATCTGAGGAAGAAGAACGTTCAATTTTAGGCAGATTAGAGGATCTGGGTTATATGGGATAATTAAATGTTGAGTAATAAGGAAAAGATATTAAGATAGGCAAAGTCTTTTCCAGCGCAAGTTTACCCTGAAATAAAAATCAGGATACTTGAAAAATAACCTCAAAAAGCCATAATTTAGGCATTATGATAATCAAAATGGAAGATTTAAATATGAGGGACATTAAAATGGTAAAGGAATTTTCATATAATAAAAATTTTATTTATCTATGGGAAATAATTCAGAATGAAACCTGAAATTCTTATTATCGGGCTTGACGGGATGCATTGGGGATTGTTAAATCAGTTTATTAATAATGGACTAATGCCTAATGTAAAGAAAATTGTTAAGGGAGGAGCTTATTCTCCTCTTATAACTCCCTTTCCCCCGCTTACACCGGTTGCCTGGACATCTTTTCAAACCGGCTTAAAGCCGGAAAATCACGGGCTCATGGATTTTTTTTACAGGGAAGAAAAATCCTATATGGCATATCCTTATGATGCTACTATGAATAAAGGTAAATCTATTTGGAAATATTTAAGTGAAAAAGGGAAGTCGGTTGGTTCTATTAATATGCCGATGACATATCCCCCTCAAAAAGTAAATGGCTATATTGTTGCCGGCACGCTTACTCCTGTTGATGCGGATATTTTTACTTATCCTAAAGAATTATCCGCTGAGCTTAAAAGAGAGCTGGGAAAATATTATATACACCATACTGTAGTGTATGAAAAAGGCAAAATTCCAGATTTTTTAAAGCAGCAAAGAGATATAATGAATAACAGGACGAAGGCCGCTCTTTACCTAATGAAAAATCACCCTGTTGATGTTATGATGCTGCATTACCTGGGAACTGACAGGATTCAACATGAACTTTGGCATGTGATGGATTCCGAGCATCCGGCTTACAATCCTGCTGAAAGTTGCTATAAAACTGGAATAGACCAGTTTTTTAGAAAACTTGATGCTAATATAGGGAAAATAATAAAGGAAGTTCCTGATAAATGCCGTATTATTTTAATGTCGGATCACGGGTTTGGCCCGGTTCATGAATATTTCCATGTTAATACCTTTCTTTATAAGAAAGGATTTTTAAAGTTTAAAAAAGATCCTCTTACATTTTTTAAAAGATTATTTTTTAATTGCGGTTTTACGCCCGGTAATGTTTATAAAATTATGAGTCGTCTTGGAATTTCTAATTTAAGGAGGACAACAAATATTTCACGGAGGTATGAACTGCTAAGAAAAATATTTCTCTCATTTAATAATGTTGACTGGAAAAATACAAAAGCGTATTCACTTGGAAATTTTGGCCAGATTTTCATAAATATAAAAGGTCGTGAACCTTTAGGAGTTGTATCACCTGGTGAAGAATATATAAACACCATAAATGCAATTACAGAGAAACTTAAGAATTTAAAAAATCGTCAGAAAAAAAAGGTAATAGATGAAGTTTATAATGGTAAAGATTTTTATGGAAAGAGCGGTAATAATATTCCCGATATTATATTTAAAACAAAAGAGTTGAAAATATATCCATTAGGGACAGCTGATTTTTCTTCTTCAAATATTATTGAGCCAATATACGGGCACACGGGTAATCACAGAATGGACGGAATATTTTCAATTACCGGGGAAGGTGTAAAGCTAGGCAAGATAAATAAAAAAATATTTATCTATGATATTTTTTCGTTAATTTGTTATATTACAGGAGTACCGATACCTAAAAAGCTCGATGGAAAATTTAACAGCGGCATATTTACACAACAACATTTGAAAAATTATAAGCCGTTTTATACAAATAAACCGATAGTATCTTATAATAATAATAACAATGAATTGAGCAAAGAAGAGAAAGAAACGGTAAAAAGACATTTATCTGATTTAGGATATATGGGATAAAAAACAGGAAGGTTATTGATGATTAATATAGTAGTTATAGGAGCAGGTTACTGGGGACGGAATCTTATAAGAAATGCGTATGAACTTGAGGCATTGCACACAATTTGTGATTGTGACGACCGGAGTTTAGCTAAGTTAAAGAAAAAGTATCCCGGTGTTGAAATGGAAAATAATATAAATGAAGTTATCACTAACGATTTAATTGATGCCGTTATCATTGCCACACCGGCCTCAACTCATTATGAATTGACAAAGAAATTTTTAAATGCCGGCAAGCATGTTATGGTAGAAAAACCTTTTACGCTTAATATGGCTGAAGCCAAGGAACTTGTTGGATTGGCAGAAACAAAGGGCTTAAAGCTTATGGTGGGTATGACATTTATATATAATCAGGCCGTAAGAAAAGTAAAAGACATTATTGAAAGAGGAAGTTTAGGTGAGATTTATTACATATATTTTGAAAGGGTTAACCTGGGGAAAGTCAGACAGGATGTCAATGTCTGGTGGAATCTTGCCCCCCATGATATATCAATAGCGCTTTACTGGCTGGACAGCGAGGCGGAAACAATAAATGCAAGCGGTGAGAGTTATCTGCAGAAAAATATACATGATGTAGTATGGGCAAATGTGAAATTTAAAAACGGAACTAATGCATTTATACATACTTCATGGCTGCATCCTCAAAAAACAAGGAAATCTGTTATTATAGGTTCCAGGAAGATGCTTATTTATGACGATACGTCTTCTGATATGAAAATCCGGATATATGATAAAGGGATAGATCAAAAAAATATTTCCGAAAAATTAAGCGAATACGAGAACTTCGGCCAATTTCAGTTTATCCAGAGAGCCGGGGATATACTTATCCCGAAAATAGATTTCACGGAGCCGCTCCGAGAAGAAGTTTCTCATTTTATTGAATGTATCAGGCAGGATAAAGTACCGATAACCGGTGGCAGATGGAGTTCGGAAATAGTAAATATACTTGCCGCGGGCCAGAAATCGCTGGAGAATAAGGGAATAAATATAAAATTAAACGGAGAATAATTAATGTACAAAAATAAAAAAATTTCACTTGTTATTCCCGCCAGAAACGAAGAAAAACTGATAAAGCCGACACTGAAAAGTATACCCGGAGTAATTGATAAGATTTATGTCATAGATGACGGCAGTACGGATAATATGGCAGAAGCAGTTAAAAAACAAGCGCAGGAAGACAGCAGGGTAGAACTTATTTCAAATGAAGAAAATGTCGGCCCGGGTGGTTCTATAATAAAAGGGTATCTTAAATCTTCTGATGAAGGATATGATATAGCAGTGGTAATCGGCGGAGATAATCAGATGCCTATAGAAGATGTGGGGAATTTCCTTGATCCTCTGATTGAAGAAGATTATGATTATACAAAAGGCAACAGGTTTCTGGTTGAAGAGAATGTTTTTGAAGATATGCCCAATATTCGTTTGCTTGGCAATTCCATAATCTCTTTGTTAACTAAAATTGCATCAGGACATTATAAATTATTTGATTTTGTTGACGGTTACACAGCAATAACAAAAAGAGCAATTGACACATTGAATTGGAATAAGGCATGGAAGAAATACGGATATCCGATGGATTTTTTAATACGGTTAAATGCCTATGGTTTTAATACAAAAGATATTCCGAGAAAAGCCATATATCTTGAAGGGGAAAGACAGTCTCAGATAAAAGGATTGATGTACGCGCTGCAGGTATCCCCGATGTTGATAAAAGGATTTTTCTGGAGGCTTTTCAAGAGATATTTTTATAGAGATTTTCATCCTCTCTTTTTTCTTTATCTGTTTGGAATTTTGTTTATGGTTTTAGGAGTTCTCTGGGGTTTATATCTAATATATTTTCAGATTACCGGGGTCGGCGTGAGCGGACCGAGAGCTGTAATAGATGCAATTTTGTTAATTGTAGGTTTTCAGTCATTCTGGTTCGGTATGTTGTTTGACATGTATGAAAATAACATCTGAAAGTTGAATACTTGAATTTGAATTCTAAAAAATTTCTACTTTTTTTACTTATCATAGCTTTTTTTATCAGAGCTTTTTTTGGAATATTTCTTACAATTAAAAATATTAATCCTCAGCGTGATGCAGCGGGGTATGATGCTATAGCCGTAAATATATTTAAACATGGAGAGTTTGCTTTTGAGCAGGGTACCCCAACGATGAGAAGGGCCCCGTTATATCCATTGTTTCTTTCAGGAATTTATGCTGTTTTCGGTCACAGTTATCTTTCCGTAAGACTGATTCAGTCCTTTCTTGAAACTTTAACATGTTTTTTAATATTTTTGATAGGAAAAAAAATTTTTAATGAATATACAGGATTTATTGCATTAATCCTAAGTGTAATTTATCCTTTTTTTATTTATTATACCGGTATGCTTCTTGTCGAAACATTGCTTATTTTTTTGATTGCTATAATAATCTATCTTATGGTTATTAGTATAGATTATAAGACCAAAAGAAAGATGGTTTTGATTGGCATAGCATTTGCTGCAGCAGGTTTATGCAAACCTACATTTTACCCTATGATTTTTTTATTCAGCATTTTTTTATTTATTCATGCAGAGAATAAAATAAAAGTTACAAAATACTTATTGCTCATGTTTGTTCCATTTATTATTACAGTTGTCCCCTGGGGAATAAGAAATAAGATTGTGTTTGAAAAATTTGAAATAACTCATGAAGGTGGAATGCAAAACCTTTTCGATTCTTTGCTTACCGCTAATAAAGGCTCTACCGGCTTAGCAACTGAAGAAGTATATAAAGATGAAAGGCATATAAAAGGACTTGGAAAGAAGCCAGAAGAAAGAGGGAATTATTATTTTAATCAGTTTAAAAAACTTTTAATAAAAAATCCTTTAGCTTTTATAAAAAATGCGGGTTTTAAATTTTTTAGGCTATGGAGAGTCTATCCCATGTTAGGTAAGGTTGACGCTTCTGTGAGACCAGCTAATATAATAGTTGTTTTAGGATTTGCATATTATGATATAATTTTACTGTTATCAATAAGTGCTTTGGTTATTTATAGAAAATTTTCAAGAAAAATTATCCTTTTGGTTTTACCCGCAATAAATATAAGCATTGTACATATGATTTTTTCTTCCATTCCAAGATACAGGAGACCTGCTATTCCCGGTTTATTGATTCTTGCGGCCGGAACTATTTTCTATATTATACAGAAATTGAACAAGAAAGAACTGATGAGGAGGAATTATGACTAAAAAGAAACCTAATATAATAATAATAACTTTGGATACCGTAAGAAAAGATGCTATCGGGATTTATGGTGGCAAAGGAATAACTCCAAATATAGATAAAATAGCAGAAAAAGGAGTTGTATTTAACAGAGCCTATACTCAATGCAATACTACACTCCCGTCTCATTCTAGTATTCTAACGGGGCTTTATCCCTTTAATCACGGGAGCAGAACAAATTATCAGGGAATGGGAAAAGAAGTTTTGAATATTCCTCAGTTTTTAAAGAAAAAAGGATATGCGACAGGTGCCTTCCTTAGCATGACAATGGAAGGGCTTGAAAGAGGGTTTGATGTTTTTGATACCAAATTTGGGTCCCCAATAAACAGGGTTAAGTTATTAAATAAAGTTTATAACAGAGCGAAAAAATTTCTTATTAAATATAATTTTATGAATAGTGTTCAGACTGCCGGAATAAGTAAAATTTTTAAAAATAAAACAGAGAAATTATATACCAGAGAAGCGAAAGATACGACTATAGCTTCGAAAGAGTGGATAAAGAAAAAGAGAGATAAACAAAAACCTGTCTTTATGTGGGTACATTATCTTGATGCCCATGTGCCTTATGCCCCCCCTGAGAAATTTTTAAAGATGCATTCCAAAGACGGATTTAAAGACAATAACAAACAGAACCTTTATGACATGCTTAATTTTTTACCTTGCCATAAGAAATTGATGAAAAGATGGCTTAAGGATATTCAAAGTATAGAATATGTTAAAGCAATGTATAGAGCAGAGGTTTCTTATATAGATTTCTGGTTTGGAGAACTGGTAAAAAGCCTCAAAGAAGAAGATTTATGGGAAAACAGTATGGTATATATCCTTGCTGATCACGGAGAGTCATTCTTAAGGGAGTATTCTTTTTATCATGATACCATGTATGAAGAAGTTATTAATATTCCCTTTATTGTAAAATATCCGGGAAAATTTAAGGAATTGCTGGTTAGCGATTTAATAGTGGGTGCTATTGATATAGCACCTACGATTGTAAATGGAGTCGATAGTGCAGGAGATATAAAATTTGACGGCATGGATATTACAGAAATATTAGAAAGAAAGAATAAGAAGCGAATGATTTACACGGAATCTTACGGGACAAAGAGGTTTCATCCGGTGGGTATAGAGGAAAAGATGCGTTCAGTTATTGGTGAAAAGTGGAAGATTATAGCAGTACCTAATACCGAAAAAACTTATAAGTTTGAATTATATGATTTGGAAAGCGAGCAATGTGAAGAAAACAACCTTTTTAATGAAAGGGCAGAACATGCGAAAACAATGATAGACATATTAAACGAATATCTTAAAAAGGATAAGCAAGTAGCGGTAAAAGCAAATGATTTCTCAAAGGATAAAGACGTAATTGAAAGACTTAAAAGGCTGGGTTATATAGATTGAAGTTGTCGAGAAAGAGCAAGTTTTTTTTAAAAATAGCATTAAGTATTTTATTACTTTATGTAATATTTAAATTTGTAAATATAAATTCAGTTTTAAAAAATTTTGAAAAGATAAACTATTCATATATAGCATATCCTTTTCTTTTTTTATTGTTAAGATATTTTTTTTCAGCTTTATCAATTTGGATTTTGCTTATACCGTTTAGTAAAATTAAATTTTTTAAATTTATGATGATAAATACTGTAAGTATTGGATTAGGATACTGGACACCTGCTCAAACAGGCGAGGCAAGCATCGTTTTTTTTTTAAAAAAAATAAAAGTCGAAAGTAAGCAAAGTTTTGCAATATTTACTTTTAATAAATTAATAAGCGTTATAATTATTTTAATTATGGGTCTAATCGGATTAAAATACTTCGGTTATGGAGTTATTGGTTATGCTACAGCTGCTGTAGTATTTTTAACCGCATATGTTGTCACTTATCCAGAAGTTTCAAAAAAAATAGGCAAGGTTGCGATGAAACTGAAATTTATAAAGCGCTTTAGAGATATATTCGATGTAGTTTATATTTTGGTAAATAGCAAAAGAAAGTATATTTTTCTAAATTTGCTTACAAATACCGTAAAATTCTTATGTACCGGAATTATGGTCTATTATTCTTTTAAGGTGATAGGACTTCATGTCCCGTATTTTCTTACAGTGTTTGTAATTCTTTTAGCAAAAATACCTACTTTTATTCCAGTCAGTTTTGCAGGTTTAGGGATTTTGGAATCTGGAGGAGTCTATTTTTTTCATCAGCTTGGATTTAATAGTGCAGATGTATTGGCAGGTCTATTTTTGAATAGACTTATTGTTGTAGCATCTGTCATCTTGATTCTGGTTTTTGGGGTTATAAATTATAAAAAATTAATTCATAAGAGGGTAAAATGAAAGTATTAATTGCCAATCCCCCGTGGGAAAATGATATCGGGTACGGTTGTCGAAGTAATACAAGATGGCCGCATATAAGAAAAGATAAATATTTGATTTTCCCTATATATATAGCTTATGCAGCCGCAGTATTGGAAAAAGAAGGTATTGAAGTTTCGGTAATTGATGCAGTTGCTGAAGAATATGACTCTGAGGCTTTTAAAGAAGCCGTAAAAAACGAAAAGCCTGATTTATGTTTTATAGAAACATCAACTCCTACAATATATCAGGATATTAATAATGCTTCCATTATAAAGGGACTAGATGATATTGAAGTTTATCTTTTTGGGACTCATGCCACTATATATCATATGGAAATACTTGGAAAATATGATTTTATCGATGGTGTTTTGAGAAGAGAATTTGAATATACGATAAGGGATATAGGTAAAGGTAGGCCGCTTCAGGAAGTTGAGGGGTTATCTTACAGGGATAACGGTGAGATAAAAATCAATAAAGACCGACCTCCCATAATGAACTTGGACGAGCTACCATTTCCTGCCTGGCATCTGTTTAATATGGAATATTATGAGAGCCATCTTTATAAGTCTCCGTCTGCATGGGTAATAACATCAAGAGGATGTCCTTTCCAATGCACATACTGCATGTGGCCTGATATTATGTACGGGCATAAACAGAGATACAGGTCGGCAGAAAATATTTGTGATGAAATGGAAACTTTGATTAAACAATTCGGGGTCAGGGAAATCAGACTTGATGATGATACTTTTGCCTTGAATCCAAAACATGTAATTAATTTATGCAATGAGATTGAAAGGCGCGGAATAAATAGAAAAATCGGATGGACATGTTTTGGTCATGCTTCCCAGAGTAATGAGGAAATATATAAAAGGCTTTCAGAAACCGGTTGTTTTAAAATTGATTTCGGTATTGAATCGGGGTCCCCTAAAGTGCTTAAAGATATAAAAAAAAGTCTTGATCCGGATAAGGCAAGAAATACTGTTAAAATTTGTAAAAAGTATGGGTTAGAAGTATATTGTGACTTCATGATAGGTTTTCCTCATGAAACAGAGGATGATATTAATATGAGTATAGACTTGGCAAAGTCACTGGATTGTGATTATATTCAGGTCAGTTATGTGATTCCTTATCCCGGAACAAGAATGTATGCAGACGGTGTAAAGGAAGGATTTTTGAAGTATCCTTATGACTGGGAGAAGTATGCTGCTTGTGAACCAATGATTAGCAGTGGAAATATAGATATTGAAAAGCTTCAGAAAATATACAGAAAGTTTTGGATCAGTTTTTATTTAAGACCAAAGTTGATCTTCAGGAAATTTATAAAAGCAATGAGTTCTTTTGATGAATTCAAAAGGATAAGCGGAGGATTTATTTCATTTATGAAAAGGTTTATATTATGAAAATATGTGTTGTTATAGCATGGAGTTTTGAAGTACTGGACGGTTCTACTTGGAGAGTCTATTTTTTATTGAAAGAGCTTATTGATAGAGGGCATGATGTTATTGTTCTCCATGCATCAGAAGCTGGTGCAGATTATACTGAAAAAAACTTTGGATGCAGGACAGCCAGTGCAGGTGTTGAAATAAACAGGTGGGATTCTTATAAGAAAAAAATAGTAAGTTATATGAAGTTCGTAATAAGGGCTTCAAAGATAGTGAGAAAAATGGATTGCGATAAAGTGTTTGGAATAAGCCTTGTTAATTCACTACCTGCGATAAAACATAGAAAAGCGGAAAAAATAATAATGTTTGTCGATTTTATGAGTAATTATTTCAAGTATGCGCATAAAGACGGTATGATCAATAATATACTTTATATGACAAGTCGTTTCTTGGAGCGCTATGCGGTAAAAAAATCCGATAAGTGTATTATAATAACCGAAGCGCTAAAGGAAATACTGCCGCCCGAGTTATGGGCAAAGACCGAGATAATACCGGATGGTGCGGACACGCAGTATTTCCGTCCCGGAAAAGGCGGAGATGAAGTCAGAAAGAAGTACGGCGTAAGGCCCGGGGATTACGTCATAGGTTACCAGGGAGGCATAGAGTCTCATGATGGACTGCAGTTCCTTGCCCGGGTCTCTCCCATGATAATAAAAGATATTCCCGGTGCCAGGTTCCTTATCGCCGGCCGGGGTAGCTATCTTGATGAGATCATCGCTATACTAAAAGATAATGGGACTTATGACAGCTATATTTTCACTGGGTGGCTCGATAGTTCCGAGATGCCGGGTATCATGTCCATAACCGATCTAAACGTGGTACCGATACCGAATCATCCTGCGACAGCCCCCCTGATCACTTTCAGGTTGTTAGAGAGCATGGCAGCCGGCGTCAGTGTTATAGTAAATGATCTTCCCGGGATAAGGGAGGTTGCTGATGAAACGATGGTGTTTTTTTCTAATATCGAAAATCGTGAGAAATTTTGTAATGATATAGTCAGAATTGCAAATATGCCGACGGATAAAATTGAAGAAGTGAAGAGAAAAGCAAGAGAAAAGATAGAAACTTTGGACTGGAGGCAGATTGCTTCAAGAGATGCGGATGTTATTGAAAAAGGTAGTAGTAGAAAATGAATCTTTTTTCAGTAATAAAAAACAGGCATAAATTATACAAGAAAAAAAATACTAGGAGAAAATTATATAAGAAAGTGATTAAAGTTAATTCAGTTGGTGTGGAAGTAGGAGTTTGGAGAGGGGTTAATGCAAAATTACTTTTAGAAAACTCTCCGAAGAGACTTTAACTTATTGATCCTTATATTACTCAAGCTGATAAAGTAGCATATAGTAATCAGAAAGGAAATATACCGCAGTGGTACTTTAATATCATATACTTTTTTTTATTTTTGAAAACTTTTAATGATAAAAGAGTAGTTATTTTGAGGCTTAATTCAATCGAAGCTTCTAAATTATTTAAGGATAATTCACTGAATTTTGCGTATATTGACGGTGCGCATTATTACGAAGCGGTAAAGCAGGATTTGAAGTGTTGGTATCCAAAAATCGCAGGGGGGGGGATGCTTTTAGGAGATGATTATGTTAAAGATAAAAAGAGAAATTTTGGTGTTATAAAAGCTGTTAATGAATTCACAAAAATTAACGGATTTGATTTAAAAATTTATGAAGATGGACAGTGGATAATATTTAAATGTTAGTATTATTTAAGCCAGCTTGGCGGTAAATTTTTCCTGATTTCAATATTGTCAAATTCTTTGCTTGTTTTTGAACCTGTCTTTTTTGCCCATTCGGCCATTATTTGTAAACCTTCTTCAAAAGAATATTTTGGTTTGTAATTAAATACTTCTTTTTGTTTCGAGTGGTCGGAATAAGCGTGTTTTACCTCGTTTCTTTCTTCTATGTGTACAATTTCTGTGTCTTCTACGCCCATCGCTTTTTTAACTTCTTTTGCTAAATGATTTACCGTATAATTAATATCTGCACCTACATTAAAGATGTCATTATAAGCTCCTTTAATAAAAGGTGATTTTGCTATTAATGGAGCAATGTCTTTAATATAGGAAAAAGCCCGGGTCTGTTCTCCGTCTCCGAAAATTGTAAGCGGTTGTTCGGACATAATCTGGTTCATGAATATACCTATTACATTTCTGTATTTATCTCCAATATTCTGTTTTTCCCCGTAAACATTATGAGGTCTGAATATAATATAGTCCAGGTCAAACATGTTTTTTGATGCTTTAAGTTCCATTTCCACACTGTACTTTGCTATTCCATAAGAATCTTCAGGCTGGGGTGTTAAGTCTTCGGTCATTGGAAGCTGATTTTTCCCGTAAACAGCTATTGAAGAAGTAAATACAAAACATTTGATATCATAGTTTACAGATGCATTTATAAGATTGATGCTACCTATGACATTATTTTCATAATTAAATTTTTTAATAAAGTGGCTCAATCCTTCAGCTGCGTAAGCTGCCAAATGGTAGACATAATCGATCTCATACTTTTTAAAAACTGATTTTATTAGTTCTGCATCCGTTACGCTTCCTTCAATGAACTCGGCTTTTTCATTTATATTTTTTTTGAATCCGCCGCTTAGATCATCAAGTACTATTACATTAAGCCCCTGGCTTATAACTTCATTGGCTACATGTGAGCCGATAAAACCTGCGCCACCTGTTATTAAAGCTGTTCCACTCATTGAAACCTCCTTCTTTATATTTTTGAAATACCAAAGCAAATTTAAGTAGAATGAAAATTAAATGATACTTACTTTGATAAAGTTTCCATTCTTAATGTTTTTATCACCATTATATAAAAATAAGCAATCAATTCAACTTAGCGCTCGCACATATTGATAATATAAAATAGTTTCTGGAAAGACTATATCTGCGGAGGCTGAGACAGATAGGTAACACTTTTGGTATAACTAATAATTTTATAAAAGATACCAAAGGAGTTGCCAATAAACAAGCAAGTAAAGCCGAAAACAAAATATGATGAATGGCGGGAAATAGCCCGGAGATGGGAACTTCCGGTAAAAAGCAGGTTACGTTTAGAATGGATAATATTTTATTACACTATAGCAAATGAAAACGCGGCTCAAACCAGCAGGCATTTTGGGATATTGCACAAAACCTTCTATAAATGGTATAATTAATTTAAAAGTGGAAATGAGTATATGAAAGAATTACTGGATAGATCAAGATAACCATATATAACAAAAGAAAATGAGGAATAAGTCTAAAGCAGGGAATAAGAATAAAAAAACTTTGCAAAATATATGTATTACGGAAAGAAAAAATTGAAAGTATTCTATGAAAAGAAGTATAATGAAAAAATATCTATGTGAAAAATAGAACGTGTTGTAAGGAAATATGAACTCTATCCGGATCAGCTTAAAGTAGAAAAAATAGCCGGGAAAAGATCCCGGACAAGACAGAATTCCAAGTAGCGGATAACCAAGTTAAAAAAAGAAAATAAGTTATGGTTCTTACTGCAATTAGACACAATAATAATATATTGGAAAGACGCCAAAAGATATATAACAACAGCAGGGAATCACACAAGTAAGATGGGATATGCAAAAATGTATTAAAATAAAAGCTTAAAATCCGTAAAAGATTTTTTATACAGGATGCACTATCTAATAGGTAGACAGATAGACAATATTTAGACAGATAACGGGATGGAATTTACGTATTATTAAGAGAACATCAAGGCAATTTGGTATAAACAGATATTTTCCCAGAGTAAAGACGCCGAAAGATAATCCCGAGGTAAAACGATTTAACCAAATTCTATAATATAAATGGCTGAATAATGATAATTTTGATTTAATCTGCAATAGATTTAATAGGAGATTAATGGATTGGCTGATAGAATATAATTTCAATTGACCACATCAGACGCTTGATTATCTAACACCAATAGAGTATATTGAAAATGAGCTTAATCAAAAAGAAAAAGTGTTACCTATGTATTCAGCCAGCACAGTATTTTGAGAAGGGTTATTATTTATTGTACAATAAAGATATAAATTATAAAATTTAATGATGCAAATTAAAAATAAATTTAAAAAAACAATTAAATATATAGGATTTGTTGTCCTTTTTATAGTTTTTTACAGGACGGATTGGTCCGCTTTGTCAAATGCTTTAAAGAATATCAATCTGTTATATTTAATACCTGTTTATCTGCTTATAATTCCAAAAGATCTATTGCGGGTTTTAAGATGGCATTATTTTTCCGGCAAAATCAATATTAACAGAAAATACTGGGCAAATTTTAAATTGTATTTTGTTGGCATTCTCGCAGGTGTTATAACCCCCGGGCGAGTAGGGGAGTTTTATAAAGTCGTGAGACTTTCAAAAGAGGGGCATTCTAAAATTAAATCTACTTTTTTGGTTGTTGTTGACCGGCTTTTTGATGTTATTCTGATATTAATTCTTGGAGCAGGCGCGATTTATTTTTTTATTAGTTCAGAAATAACGGGCATGAAAAATATTGGTATTTTATTAAGCATATTAATTGTCTTAATTATATCGTTCTTACTTATGATTTTTAAATTCGGAAATCAGACAGCCAATATTGCGGAAAAAGTGGTAAATAAACTTTTTAATATAAAGTTGGATGAATCAAGAACTGCTGAAATACTGAGCTCTTTAAATTTAGTCACATTATTAAAAATTTTTCTGCTTACAGTTCTTTTCTGGCTGATTTATTTTTACCAATTATATATGATAGCGGGTATACTTGGTATAAATCTGCCTTTTATTGATATGCTGTTTGTTTTTTCTTTTGTTTCGATGGTGTCGGCACTTCCAATTTCTTTTATAGGATTAGGCACCAGGGAATTTACTATGATAAAGCTGCTTTCTATTTATGGGATAGCTGCCGAAAAGAGTTTAGCTCTTTCTTTAATGACCTATACGATAATTATGGTAAATATGATTTTGGCTTCATACTTATGGTACGGTGAACATAAAAAATATGAGTAAAAAGATACTTTTTGTTCTTGACTGTCTAAAGATTGGTGGCGCACAGAGAATGTTCGTTAATATATTAAATAGCATTGAGAAAGATAGATATAAGCTTGAACTTGTTCTTATTAATGGCTCCGGCAGTTTTTATGATCTGCTTCCTACCCATGTTAAGGTTTATGATTTAAAATGCAAAGCAGCCAAATATGCCTTGCTCAAGTTAGTGGGAGTTATAAAAATAAGCAAACCAGATCTGGTCCTGAGTACGCTTACATATATTAATGAAATAACAGCTTTAGCTTTATTATTCATCAAAGATGCCCCACCTCAAATTATGAGAAGCGCTATACTTGAGTCAGCAAATGAAAAGACAGAAGGTTTCATTGCGAGAAAACTCTTAAGTCCATCTTACCGAAAAGCTGCTCATATTATTGCTCTTACAAAAGTAATGAGGGAGGATCTTATTGAAAATTACCATCTTAATACCTGTAAGATTACTGTAATACCTAATATGGTTGATGTTGAATATGTTCAGAAGAAAAGTTCAGAGCCGGTAAACGAAGAATTTTTTGGCAAGAAAGCTAATGTTCCGGTAATTACAGCAATGGGACGTTTGTCCGAGCAAAAAGGTTTTGAATATCTTCTGCAGGCCTTGAAAAAGGTCAACAACAGATACCGGGCAAGACTTGCAGTTTTTGGAGAAGGGAAACTGAGAAGCAAGTTTGAGGGAATGGTAAAAACGCTTAATCTTGAAAATGATGTATGGTTTGCGGGCTTGAAAGAGAACCCTTATAAATACATAGCAAAAAGTGATATTTTTGTATTATCTTCACTATGGGAAGGTTTCCCTAACGCTCTTATAGAAGCCATGGCTTGCGGAACCGCGGTCGTATCCACTAATTGTTCGTCGGGCCCTTCAGAAATTATTACCCCCGGGCTGGACGGTCTGCTCGTTCCTGTAAAGGATGTTAAAGAAATGGCTGGGGCAATGGCGAGGCTGGTAAATAACCGCACCCTTAGAGTGAGCATAACGGAAAATGCGGTCGAAACTGTTAAAAAATATTCTCCGAAGAATATAATAAGTCGATATAAACAAGTATTTAATAATATAGGGAAATCCGGTAAATGAAAAGTAAAATTTTACATTTAATTACCAGTTTAAAAGTCGGGGGTACGGAGAAATATGTCGAAGATATTGTTTCGTCGGATAAAGAAAAATTTCAGCATACCGTCGCTTATATTAAAGAATTCGGAAAAACGGGGGAAAGGGTTAAAGAATCCGGAGTCGAAGTAGTATGTCTTTCTTCAATTTTTAAGATAATCAAGTATATAAAAAAATATTCTCCGGACATATTGCATACCCATCTTTACCGTGCCAATATTTTAGGTCGTATTGCCGGTAAGCTTACTGCGACCACGGTGGTATCATCCTGTCGAAGCACCGATACGTGGAGAAAATGGTATCATAAAACAGCTAATATGGTTACGGTGCGATTCTGTAAAATGATAATAGCTAATTCCAGGAAAGTTAAAGAATTACTGGTTAAGAAAGAAAAAGTTCCTCCTGAAAAAATTAAGGTCAGCTATATCGGTATTTCCGGGGAATGGTTTAAAGAATCAACAGTTAAGGGGCGTGGGGGCAATACAATAGGTTTTGTAGGAAGGATGCATAATGAAAAAGGGGCCGACTTAATACCACTTTTTGCCGAAAAGATAAATGCCTTATCCGGTAAAAGAATTGATATTAAAATTGCGGGCGGAGGCGAGCTTGAAGAATATTTACAGAAACACCTTCCCGCTAATGCTCATCTGGTAGGATGGAAAGCCGCCAAAGAGCTTATAAGGTTTTATGATTCAATAGACTTGCTTTTTTTGCTCTCCAGGATGGAAAGTATACCCCGGGTAATTATTGAGGCCGGAGCCAGAAGGAGGCCTGCCATAGCTCCTGACCTGGGGGGCATAAGTGAGATAATAAAAGACGGGCAGAACGGATTTTTATATCCCCCGGGCGATATCACCGCCGCGGCAAAAAAAACCGTTGAATATTTCAAGGAACCCTACCCGGCAGTTCCTGAAAATATTTATAAAACAGTATCACAGTTTACTGTAGAAAAAACTGTTAAAGAAACTTTGCGGATATATGAATCTTTAATAAAGTTTGATTAACCCATTTAAAAAAGATAGAATAATTTAATTTAAGGAGCCATAAGGAGCCATAATAAATGATATATATATTAATAACAGCTATAATTTTAATTACCCTGATATTTGCGGTAGTAAGATTTTTAAAAGAGCGTAAAATTAAAAATCGTCAGTTTAAGATAAAAGATAAAATTAAAAAACATAAACCGATAAATTCTGAAGATGAACTTCGTCATTATAAAGAGTTTATTAAAAGATGTGCTGCAAACAACAACGAACGGTTATGCGCACTGACCCGGTATGCCATCTTTAATTTTTATAAGGATAAAGCAAATTACAATACGGAAAATATAAATAAAGCCGTTACTCTCGGTGAATTTATGAAAAAAAATTATAAAGACCGGGACTTTTACAATGACTTTCTTTTTATGCTGGGTAATCTTTATTGTTTCAATCTTAATGATTTTGAAAAAGCTTTGGAAACTTATGAAAATCTTTTGGAAATAAGTCCGTCTACAAAGTGGAAGGACGTATGCCGGGACCGGATTAATCTTATCCGGAATAATATTGATAACCGGGAGATTTTAAAGGAATATGTTACAGCAGAGAAACATTTTGAAAATCTTGAATTTGATAAGACTGAAAAGTATTTAAAAAAGATTATTGATGAAAACGGGGGGCTGAATATAGCCGGCAATGCTTTATATTTTCTTGGAGATATATATTATTACAAATATAATGATTTTGAAGAAGCCGATAAATATTATTCGACTTTTTTCTCTACTTACACGAACCACCCGTTAAAGAAAAACGCTCTTTATAAATCCGGCGAAATTTTACGTAAGTTAAAGAGATGGAAAGAAGCAATCGTTGTATATAAACAGTACATAGAAAAGTTTAAGGAGACGCCTTATGTCGAAGACGCCTATTTTTTTCTGGGAGATTGCTACTATAATATGGGGCGTTTAAAAAAGGCCAAAAATTCTTTTAGTCTTATTCTGGGGGATTATCCGGACAGTAAGTGGACAGAGGTTATTTACCACAAGATACAGGAAATTAATTCTAAACTTAAGAAGAGCTATTAAAATGATATATGCGGACGTATTTATAATTTCTCTTCTTGCCACACTAATAATTACAAAGCTATTTAAAAAAACAGCTGCAAAAATCGGATTTTACGATATTCCCCATACGGATTTAAAGACTCACTCCGATCCGACCCCTTATGCCGGATCTTCAATTTGGCTGAGTTTTATTATGGTAATGATAGGGTTAAGAGTCTTTACTTCTTACCAGACGGGCACTCTCCATCAGTTAAGAGGGATTCTATACAGCGGGAGTATAGTTTTTCTTCTCGGTATTTTAGACGACATATTTGATTTAAACTATATAGTTAAATTTATAGGGCAGGTCATTGCGGTGGCTATCCTTATTAAATACAATATTTTTATTAAACTTTTCCCCTTTCAGGCGCTGAACTATACATTAAGTCTCTTCTGGGTAATACTTGTAATAAATGCAATAAATATAATAGATGTTATGGACGGCCTTTCTTCCGGAGTAGCTGCCATGGCGGCCCTGGGTTTCTTTTTTGTAACTTTGCCTACCGAAAAAATTTACGTAAATTTTGCCGCAATTATACTTTGTGGTGCGCTTGCCGGTTTCTGGTTTTTTAACCGGCCGCCGGCGAAAGTATTTATGGGAGATGCAGGCAGCCTTTTTACCGGATTTATACTTGCCGCAATATCAATGGGAGCTGATTACAGTTCCGGGCATCTTATCGGGATATTTGCTCCGTTTCTTATACTGGGGGTCCCCATATACGATACACTTCTGGTAAGTTATTTTCGTTACAGGAAAGGGCATTCTGTATTTAAAGGTTCCCACGACCATTATGCGCTAAGATTAAAAAGAAGGGGATTAAGCGCCTCAAAAATAGATATTATTTCATATTCAGTAACAACTGCGCTTGCTGTGAGCGCTTTTGCAATAACGGTTTTAAGCGGGGCCTATGCTATTCTTATAATAGTTGCGATTATTTTTTTAGCCGGATTAGGGATGGGGATTTTATCTGAGCCGGGCGAATCCGGATAATGGATATAGTTATAATCGGGGCCGGGCTTACCGGCTTAAAGGCTGCCTATAAATTATCGCAGAAAGCACGGATTACAATTCTGGAGAAAGACAGCCGGCCGGGAGGCCTGGTGCAGACTAAAGAAATTAACGGGTTTAAGCATGACCATACCGGCCATTTTCTCCATTTTAAAGAAAAAACTTCAAAAAAATTTGTACGTGATATTATCGCTCCCGTAAAATTACATAAAATAAGAAGAAATTCTTATATATATGCCCGGGGCCGTTATATTCCTTATCCTTTTCAGTCCCATATTTATTACTTACCCGAAGAAATCCGCCGTCGCTGTCTCGTTGAATTTCTAAATAGAAAAAAAGAAAATGAAAAGCCGCCCTACAATTCATTCTATAAATGGATGCTGGCAGAATACGGGGAAGGTATAGTTGAAGAGTTTATGCTTCCCTATAATCTTAAGATGTGGACCGTGCATCCCCGGGAACTTACGCTCGATTGGATGGGAAGGTTTGTGCCTAAGCCGGAACCCGAAGAGATAATCGCCGGTATAGTTTCGAAAAGAATCCCCGCCGAAGGTTATAATGCGGTATTTTACTACCCGGAAGGGGGGATAGGGATTTTAACCCGGCAACTTGCTTCTGAAGTTGACGGCATAATATATAACACAAAAGTTACAAATGTTAATCCTGACAAGAAAGAAGTCACTGCCTCCGGGAAAAAATTCAGTTATGACAAACTTATAAATACTGCTTCTCTTAAGGAATTTGCCGGAGATATATTAAGTTCGCAAAATCCTAAGATAAAAAAAAATGCAGAAAAACTCTCCCATTCGTCTCTGCTTTATTTCAGTATTGGGTGGGAAGGCGAGCCCGGTCAAAATCTTCCCCGGGGAACGCACTGGGTTTATTTACCGGGCGAAGAATTTAAATTTTACAGAGTAGGTTTTCCTTCTAACCTGGGAGCCGGCCTTACTCCGCCGGGGAAAAGTTCGGCTTATGTTGAAATCTCTTTTTCACCGGATAATATTCCGTCCGAAGACGAAATATCAAATATCAAAAATGAAATTTTAGATAAACTTATAAAGATTGGGATTATACCGTCCGGGGATTCGGTGATTCATGCTCTGCCGGGAATAATTGATACATCTTATGTGATATATGACAAGAGCTGGAGAAAATCCCGTAATTTTATAATACGGGAACTGGAGAAACTTGATATATATACCGGGGGCCGTTACGGGGGATGGGAATATTCGGCTATGGAGGATGCTCTCGGATGGGGAGATAAATTATCAGAAAAATGCCTGAGATAGTACTCCATATAATAACAGAGCTTCAGCTGGGCGGTGCCCAGCAAAATACTCTCTATACGCTAGAACACCTTGAGAATTCTTTCCGGGGGTTTCTCGTGGCCGGTTACGGAGGAGAGCTTTATAATGAGGCTAAAAGCTCCAAGAACTATAAATTCAGAGTCTGTCCTTTTTTAATACGCAGGATTAATCCTGTCTTTGACTTTCTAACTTTTTTTTGGCTTTTTTTTTACATTCTCCCGTTAAAAGTTGCGGTAGTGCATACGCATTCTTCAAAAGCCGGTATTTTAGGCAGATGGGCGGCGAAACTGGCCGGCGCGCGCAGCATAATTCATACTTTTCACGGTTTCGGGTTTACTCCACTGCAGAGGGCGCTGGTAAGAAGGATTTTTATAATGGCGGAAAAATTAACGGCAAGAGTAACAGATCTGCTTCTAACGGTTGCCTATGCCAATATAACAAAAGCGCTTTCGGTGGGTATAGGCAAGCCGGAAAAATACAGGGTGGTAAGAAGTGGTATTGATCCTGAAAAATTTGAAAAAACAAGGAAAATTGATACCATAAGGCAAGAGTTAAATTTAAAAGAGAGTGATTTGCTGGTAGGAAATATATCCTGTTTTAAACCTCAAAAAGGGCTCTTTGATTACCTCGAAGTATGCAGCAGGTTAAGCAAAGAGATCCCGGACTGTTATTTTTTGATGGCGGGAGACGGGATGCTTCGCCGGTCTATAGAGAGAAAGATTAAAGAGTACGGATTAAGCAACCGTATCTTTTTGCTTGGCTGGCGGAGGGATATTGAGACGATTATGGCCGGCATTGACGTTATGGTCCATACCGCTTACTTTGAAGGTCTTCCCCGGGTTTTTTTAGAAGCATGTGCCTCCGGGGTACCGGTGGTGGCAACTAAAGTTGACGGCGCAATTGATGTTATTAAAGAGGGGAAAAACGGTTATATGGCCCCTGCCGGGAATACGCGGCGGCTATTTGAATTTGCTCTGAAAGTATTGAAAAACAAAGAATTGAGAGATAGGATGTCCTTAAATGCAAAGAAGCAATTTAAGGATGAATACGACATAAGAACAATGTCAAAAAATTTAAATAAAATATATAACGAGATTATACAGAGAGATAACAATGAGTAAAGATAAACCAAATTTATATAGAGATATATTTTCGTATGAAGACGTACCGTATATTAACTTTGACAATAAAATTCCGAAACTTAATATACCGGAAAAGATAAGGATAACGGATACGACTTTCCGCGACGGTCAGCAGTCCAGAGCGCCGTACACCGTTAAGCAGATTGTCGATTTATATACCATGCTTCACCGGCTTGGCGGCCCTCAGGGGATAATAAGTTTCAGCGAGTTTTTTTTATACAGTCACCGCGACCGTGAGGCGGTAAGAAGATGTTTGGATAAAGGTTTTAAATATCCGGAAATTACCGGCTGGATAAGAGCTAAGCAAGAGGATTTTAAACTTGTAAAAGATATGGGTTTAAAAGAAACCGGTATTCTTACTTCCGCTTCGGATTATCATATTTATTTAAAACTTAATTTAGACCGCAAGAGAGCTATGGATAATTACCTCAGAGTAGTGGATGCAGCTCTTGAAAATAATATTATTCCCCGCTGTCATCTTGAAGATATAACCCGGGCGGATTTTAACGGGTTTGTCATCCCGTTTGTTAAAAAACTTATGGAGCGCTCACAGGATGCGGGTATGCCGGTAAAGATAAGGGCCTGCGACACTCTCGGCTACGGAGTACCTCATCCGCAGGCGAAACTTCCCCGGTCGGTTCCCAAAATAGTAGATACCCTGGTAAATAAATGTGGGGTGCCATCCGAATATCTGGAGTGGCACGGACATAATGATTTTCATAAAGTTATTGCCAACGGGTTTAATTCCTGGCTCTACGGATCTTCGGGGGTAAACGGCACGCTGCTGGGCTACGGTGAAAGAACCGGGAACCCACCTATAGAAGGGCTGGTTATGGATTATATAAGCCTCAAAAAAAGCCATGACGGTATGGATACAAAGGTTATAACCGAGATAGGGGATTATTTCAGGAAAGTACTTGACGAACATATTCCGCCTTCATTTCCGTTTGTGGGAAGCGAATTTAATACAACCCGTGCCGGCATACACGCTGACGGACTTATTAAAAACGAAGAAATTTACAATATATTTAATACTGATAAATTATTGGGGCGGTCTATGAATGTAGCCATAACCGATAAGTCCGGGGTTGCGGGCATATCCTTATGGATTAATAATTTTCTTAAACTTCCCGAGGAAGAAAAGATTGATAAAAAAGATTCGCGTCTTATGAAAATATATAAGATAGTCATGGAAAGATATAAACGGGGCAGGACTACGGCTCTTTCCAACAAAGAGATGGAATACCTGACCAAAGAATATTTTCCGTACTTTTTCGAATCTGAGTTCGACCGTCTGGGAAAAAAAGCGGACCGGCTGGCTACTCAGCTGGTCGAAGACCTCGCTAACAGCAACCGAATACGTTCAATGGATATCGATAAGCAGGAAGAAGTTATGGAAGAAGTCAGGGAGAAACATGATTTTATCCAGTTTATCTATGTCGTAGACCGCAAAGGGATTAAGATAACCCGCAATATTATAGATCCTGCCTTTTCTAAAGAATTCGAGAAAAAAGACGTGGGAGTCATATATTCCGACCGGGAATGGTTTAACCAGCCCATAAAGTCCGGGTTGTCTTTTGTCTCCGGCTTTTATGTTTCCCGGATGACGGAGCGCCTCTGTATTACGGTCAGCGCCCCGATACGTGATGATAATGACAAGATAGTAGCCGTAGCAGGTATGGATATAAGTTTTTCCAACCTGGTAAAAATTTAGGTCGCAGTGCAACGGGATAAAAAAAATCTTTTAAAAAAGGCTGCCGCGCCGTTAAAGGAATCTTTAAAAAAACACAGTTTTTACCAGGGTAAGATAGAGGTTTCCCTCAAGTGCCCGGTTACTTCCATAGACGATTTTGCCATCTGGTATACTCCCGGGGTGGGGGAACCGGTTAAGGCAATCCAAAAAGACAAGAAGCTCTCTTATGAATATAGTAACCGCGCTAATACGGTGGCTATAATAACCGACGGGACCCGGGTGCTGGGGTTCGGAGATACAGGTCCGGAAGCGGCGATGCCGGTAATGGAGGGGAAAGCCCTGATATTTAAGTATCTCGGAGGGGTTGATGCTGTGCCTCTCTGTCTGGATACCAAAGACACCGATGAAATAATTAAAACGGTCAAAATACTTCAGCCTAATTTTGGGGGAATCAATCTTGAAGATATATCTTCTCCCAAATGTTTTCAGATACTTAACAGGCTGAAAACAGATATGGATATACCGGTATGGCATGACGATCAGCAGGGTACTGCGGCCGTGACGCTGGCGGGGCTTATAAATGCGCTCCGTATAACCGGAAAAGATATTAAAAAAGTACGTATAGCTTTAATGGGAGCGGGGGCTTCCAATATAAGGATAGCTAACCTTTTTATTAAATACGGAGCCGATCCGGGTAAAATAATAATGGCCGACAGCCGGGGAATTCTGAATAAAGACAGAAACGATATAAGAAAAAACAATAAGTATAAATGGGAATTGGTCCAAAAAACAAACAGAAACAATATGCAGGGCTCAACAAAAGATATGGCCGTCGGCGCTGATGTTATGTTTGCCTTTTCGTCACCGGGGCCGGGAACGATAAAAAAAGAATGGATTGCATCTATGGCGACGGAAGCAATTGTATTTGCTTGCGCAAATCCGGTTCCTGAAATATGGCCATGGGAGGCAAAAGAGGCGGGAGCGAAGATAGTAGCTACCGGTAGAAGCGATTTTGACAATCAGGTTAACAATTCTCTGGGATTTCCTGGTATTTTCAGGGGGGCTCTCGAAGTAGAAGCTACGGAGATTACTGATGAAATGTGTATCGCAGCTTCTGAGGCTCTGGCCGGTTATGCCCGTAAACAGGGAATAGATGCTAACTCTATTTTGCCCACTATGGAAGATGTTGAGGTATTTGCTTATGAGGCCGCGGCCGTCGGTATTGAAGCAATCAGGCAGGGGGTTGCCCTAAAAAAACTTTCTAATGACGAAATCTTTGGCAACTCGTTGGAAAAAATAAAGAGAGCCCAAAAGCAGGCCAAACTTATGATGAAAAATAATATAGTAAAAGTTTAGTAACCAAGAGTTTTTTAAGATGCGGCAGAATATTACAGAAAAGATAATATCGGCCCATGCCGGCAAGGACGTAAAGGCGGGTGAGGTGGTATTCGTTGATGTGGACTGGGCGCTGGTGCAGGATGGCACCGGGCCGCTGACCATGGATGTAATTAACGATATGGGCAAAGGTGTAAATAATCCTTCAAAAAACTGTATATTTCTGGATCACGCTTCGCCTTCTTCAAAATTTGAACTTTCAGACAGCCATAACAAATTAAGGGAGAATGCAGAAAAATACGGTATGGATTTAAACGAAGTAGGATACGGTATCTGTCACCAGGTGATGGCCGAAGAGAAAGTGCGGCCCGGTCAGCTGGTAGTGGGGGCCGACTCCCATACCTGTACGGCCGGCGCTTTTGGAGCTTTTGCTTCTGGATTTGGCTCTACCGATATAGCCGTAGCCATGGCTACCGACCGGATCTGGCTGAAGGTGCCCCCAGCAATAAAAGTCGAGTTTACCGGCAAGCTTCACCGACCATCGACGGCAAAAGACGTGATTTTATCTCTTATCGGAAAACTTTCCGCCCGGGGAGCTACTTACAAATCTCTTGAATTTACCGCAGAAGCCCCCAGCAGTCTGTCAATGGAAAGCCGGCTTACTATATGCAATATGGTTATAGAAGCCGGAGCCAAAAACGGTATAATGGAAGCAGACGGCAGGACTCTTGAATATCTCAAATATGAAAGGCCACAGGAAGATGCAAAAGATTATAACCTTTATAGATCCGACCCGGAAGTAGATTACGAGGAAGTTATATCCATAGACCTATCCGGGATAACCCCTCAGGTTGCCTTGCCTCACAGCGTGGACAACGTTAAGCCGGTTTCGGATATAGATGAGGCCATAAAAATAGACCAGGCTTTTATAGGCACTTGTACGGGAGGACGGATAGAAGATTTAAAGACCGCTGCCGAAGTTTTAAATGGAAAGAAAATAAAAAAAGGGGTAAGGCTGATAGTAACTCCCGCTTCTGCGCGGATATATAAAAGGGCTTTAAAAGAGGGCCTGCTGGAAATTTTCATGGAAAGTGGAGCCATGATAGGGACTCCTGGGTGCGGGCCGTGCGCAGGAATCCAGGGAGGAATTTTAGGCTCGGGGGAGAGATGTATCTCTGCAGCAAACAGAAATTTTAAAGGCAGGATGGGATGCACCGACAGTTATATATATCTGGCTTCCCCGTCAACGGTTGCTGCCTCGGCGCTTGACGGCGTTATTACCGCAGCAGGATGAAAATAAATATGAAAGAAAAATTAACCGGCAGAGTTCACCGTTTCGGCGATAATATATCTACGGATTTAATATGTCCGGGAAAATATTTTCACTTACGGTCAAATATACCCGAATTGGCAAAACATACTTTGGAAGACGCCGATAGAGAGTTTACAAAAAAAATGATGCCCGGAGATTTTGTAGTTGCCGGAGAAAATTTCGGCTGCGGTTCCTCCAGGGAACATGCGCCTATTATTATAAAAGAGGTTGGGGCCGGGGCGGTTTTAGCTAAAAGTTTTGCACGTATATTTTTTAGAAACGCGATAAATATAGGTTTTTTGGTTATGGAATGTAATACCGACGATTTAAATGACGGCGATGAGCTTATTATTAAACCTTCCGAAGGAATTATCAAGGATATTACTGCCGGTAAGGATATAAAATCCGCGCCACTAATGAATAAGATGCTGGACATATTAAATGCCGGCGGCTTTAAAGAATATGTAATGAAGACCTCATGAGCGCAAACTCACAAGAAACTATGAAAATAAAGCATTACTGCTTTTGCGGGAATATTTTAGGCGAAACAGAATTGAAATGAGTTATCCGATAACCATAATACCCGGAGACGGAGTAGGCCCCGAGGTAACGGCGGCGGCAAGAATATGCCTTGAATCTACGGGAGTAAAGATTGACTGGGATATTCAGGAAGCCGGCCGGGCCGTCCTTAAAAAAGAAGGCACTCCGCTTCCGGAAAGGGTTCTGCGGTCTATAAGAAAAAATAAAGTTGCCCTGAAGGGCCCGATAATCACCCCGGTGGGGTATGGATTCAGAAGCGTAAACGTAGCTATAAGAAAAGAACTTAACTTATATGCCTGTCTTCGGCCGTATAAATATTTTAAAGGAGTAAAGACCCCGATAAAGGATATAGATATAGTGGTAATAAGAGAAAATACAGAAGGGCTTTATGCGGGAATAGAATTTAAAGCCGGAGAAGCAAAGACAAAAAAATTCATAGAGTTTCTGCAAAATAATGGTCGTCAGGTAAGCGCCGATTCCGGCATAAGCATTAAACCCATATCCGTATCCGGGTCGCAGAGGATATCTGATTACGCATTCCGGTATGCTAAAAAAAACAAAAGAAAGAAAGTCAGCATAGTTCAAAAAGCAAATATTATGAAATTTACAGACGGGCTTTTTCTTAATATTGCTCGCAATATCGCAAAAAAATATCCCGATATAGAAAGTGAAAGCATACTGGTCGATAATCTGGCTATGCAGCTTCTGCAGAATCCGGAAAAATTTGACGTACTGCTGTTGCCTAATCTCTACGGAGATATAATAAGTGATCTTCTGGCCGGGCTGACCGGAGGGCTCGGGATGGCTCCCGGAGTAAATATCGGCGATAATCTTGCAGTATTTGAGCCTACGCACGGTTCGGCGCCCGATTTGAAAGGTAAAAATAGAGTTAATCCGTCGGCGGCAATCTTATCTGGCGTAATGATGCTTAGACATATAGGGGAAAATAAGAAAGCCGATCTCCTTCATCAGGCGCTCGCAGAAATTATAAAAGAAGGAAAGACGGTAACCTTTGATTTACAGCCGTCCGGTAAGCAGGACCGTCCGGCCCGAACCCGCCGGATGGCTAAGGCCATATGCAAAAGAGTATACGAACTAAAAAGCTGAAAAAAGTTAAAAAGATTATAGCCGGAGAGGTTATTAATGCGGTAACCGTTTTGCCGGAAGAACTTGTAAACCAAATTAAAAAAAGTTTGGATAAGGCGGCTTCGCCGACGGAAAAAAACGTCTTAAAGAGTATGCTTAAAAACTGCGAAATTGCCGCCGAAAAATCCATACCTCTTTGCCAGGACACGGGCATATTTGAAATTTGGGTCGAGTTGGGTTCCAGAAGTATTTTAAAAGATATAAATATTAATGAGTTTATAACCGAAGCGGTCAGGGAAGGCCATAAGCGTGGGAGGCTTAGGGAGTCGATGAGCGGCCCGCCGCAGCCGGTAATACATATCCAAAGCAGCGGTAAAAAAAACAGCACCATAACTATTACTCCCCGGGGTTTCGGAAGTGAAAATTACAGTAAACTTCATATGCTTGACCCTAATAGTTCTTTTGAAAAGATAAGAGATATTATAACCGGGGATGTAAAAGATGCCGACGGCCGCCCTTGCCCGCCGTATTTGATAGGGATAGGAATCGGCGGTACGGCCTCGAGTGCGGTAGAACTTTCAGTAAAAGCATTGACCGAAATTGATTTCAAATTTTCCGGGCGTGAGAAAGATTTACTCTCTGAGATAAATAAACTTTCTCACGGCGCAGGCGGCTTGGGCGGAAAGATTACCTGCCTGGGAGTAAAGATAAAAGAGACCCCGTCGCATATTGCAGGAAAGGCTTTGGGTGTTCATATAGGATGCTGGTGCAACCGGGTGCGGAGGTTTAACCTTGAAGACGCTTAATTTTCCTGTAAATTCAGCAGAGGATTTAAAAAATTTTAGCGTCGGTGATGAAGTGAAAATAGAAGGAATCATATATACCGCCCGCGACCGGGTTCATGATTTAACGGCCAAAGGAGAGGCAGAGTGGCCGTTTAATCTTAAGAGTAACGCATTATTTTATTGCGGGCCGACGCCAAGACCCGAAGGAGCCGTCTTTGGTTCGTGCGGGCCGACTACTTCGGGGCGGATGGACATCTATACCCCGGCCCTTTACAAAAAAGGTCTGGCGGCTACAATAGGAAAAGGACCCCGCAGACCGGAAGTTGTAAGGGCAATTAAGAAATACGGGGGCATTTATCTTGCGGCTTATGGCGGATGCGGAGCGCTTTATTCCTCTACGGTTAAAAGTGCCGAGATAATAGGGTTTAAGGAATTAGGTCCTCAGGCTGTATATAGATTAGCCGTCGCCGAATTTCCTGCAGTAGTGGGGATAGACAGCAGCGGGGGAAATATTTTTAAGAGGTAAGATGAAGATGAAAGAAGATACGCTTATAATAATAAAACCCGATGCTTTTTCCAAGGAATTAGTCGGCAGGATAATCAGCGAGCTTGAAGAAGTTGGGCTTAAGATTTTTGGATGCCGCCAGGTAAGATTGTCTAAGGGGGAGGCAAAGGAATTTTACCGGGAACACCGGGGTAAGGAGTTCTACGAGGCGGTATCTGACTTTATGTCATCAAATCCGATATTAGTTATGGTCTTCTCCGGAGAAAATGCTGTCTCCCGGGCCAGGAAGATTATGGGGGGTACCGACCCCCGGGATGCGGAGGAAGGAACCATAAGAAAAAGGTGGGCTCAGGACTACAGGCATAATATAATTCACGGGTCTGACTCTCTGACTTCGGCAAAAAGGGAGATAAAGTTTTTCTTTCCCGGCGGAGAAGGGATATACTGGTGGAAAAAAAAGGAGTTTAAGCTATGAAAAATATTTTAGTTTTAAATTGTGGCAGCTCATCTGTAAAATACGAGCTGTTAAATATTAAAAGTTCTTCGGTCTTGGCCAAGGGCCTGGTGGAAAGAGTGGGTATGGAAGATGCGGTGCTTCATTATCATTTTTTAAAAGACGACAGCATCTACGATGATATAAAACTGGTAAGAAATATACCCACTCACCGGGAAGCAATTCAATTTATTATAAGGTCTATAGAAGACGACGAATACGGAGTTATTGAGGATATGAATGATATATACGGCATAGGGCACCGGGTCGTTCACGGAGGGGAGAAATATACCGATTCTGTATATATTACCAAAGAAGTAAAAAATGACATCAAGGATTATATACCCTTGGCCCCCCTCCATAACCCCCATCAACTGGCGGGTATAGAGGCCTGCGAAGAGCTGATTCCCGACCACCCCCAGGTGGCGGTCTTTGATACGGCCTTTCACCAGACCATGCCTGAAGCGGCTTATATGTATGCTTTTCCTTACGATATGTATAAGAAGTTCGGGATAAGGAAATACGGTTTTCACGGTACCTCGCATAAATATGTTTCCCAAAGGACCGCCGCCATACTTAAAAAATCCCCGGAGGATTTAAAAATAATAACCTGTCATCTGGGAAACGGGGCAAGTATATGCGCGGTTAAAAACGGAAAGTCAGTTGATACATCTATGGGATTTACCCCTCTGGCCGGCCTTATGATGGGTACCCGGACCGGTGATTTTGACCCTGCAATACTTTTATATATAATGAATAAGGAGGCTTTATCGTTGAGTGAAGCAAATACAATGATAAACCGCCACTCGGGATTATACGGGGTATCCGGGGTGTCGAGGGATTTCCGGGAAGTTATTGAGAAATGTCATAACGGACACAAAAGAGCAAAGCTTGCAGTTGATATGTTTGCCTACCGGATACGGCATTACATAGGCGCCTACGCTGCAATTATGAACGGTGTTGACGTCCTTGTCTTTACAGCCGGGATAGGGGAAAATTCTGTAGAGTTGCGGGAAATTGTATGTAAAGATATGGATTATATGGGAATTGAACTGGATAAGGAAAAAAATGAGGCCTGTGGTGCAGGAGAAGGGATAATTTCTTCTGCCGGAAGCCCGGTCCGTGTCATGTGCGTGCCTACGAACGAAGAACTTTTAATTGCCGAAGAGACCCACAATATAATAGAAAGCAAAAAAGAGAAATAATGAATGAAATAATATATAAAAAAAATATTGCCGAGGATATTGTGGAAATAAAATTCCGTAACCCTCTTATTGCCCAAAAGTTTGAGCCCGGCCAGTTTATAGTAGTACATAACAATAAAAAGAGTGAACGTATACCTTTGACAATAGTGGGAACCGAAGATGACAATGTCCGGTTAATAGTTCAGCAAGTCGGTTATTCCACAGAAAAGCTCTGCAGCCTTAAAGCAGGAGAGAGCCTACTTGATGTAGCCGGCCCCCTGGGAAAGCCGTCGGAACTTGATAATTTCGGAGATGTTGTATGTATAACCGGAGGAATAGGGGCAGCGCTGCTTTTGCCTGTCGCCCGCAAACTTAAAAAATTAGGCAACCGGATAACGGTTATTGAGGGAGTCAGGTGTAAAAAATTCCTTATTCTTGAAGAAGAACTTCGGGATATTGCCGATGAATTTATTCCGGTCAGTGATGACGGTTCTTTCGGCGAAAAGGGGCTGGTCACGAAACCGTTTAAAGAACTTTTACAGAATCGTACCCCGGATTTTGTTTTCGCAGTGGGGCCTACGGTAATGATGCAGGCGGTGAGCAAAATAACCGCTTCCGAAGATATACCACTGACGGTAAGCCTTAACCCCATAATGGTTGATGGTACCGGGATGTGCGGTTCCTGCCGGGTGGAAGTGGAGGGAGAAACTAAATTTGCCTGTGTTGACGGTCCGGAATTTGACGGCAATAAAGTTAATTTTGAATTACTGATTAAAAGACTTATAATGTATGAAAAAGAAGAAAAAATTATTAAATTCAAGAGCTGATTAGTATGGGTATAAAAAAAGAAAGAATGCCGGTCAAAAAAAGATCGGCAGTAGAAAGAAAGAAAGATTTTAAGGAGGTCTCTTCCGGCTATGATTATAAATCCGCTCTGGCCGAAGCCAATCGCTGTATGAAGTGTCCGAATAAACCATGTGTAGAAGGTTGCCCGGTAGGCATAGATATACCGGAATTTATAAAATCAATAATTGACGGAGATCTAAAAGAAGGGTTTAATACCCTACTTAAGTCAAATGCGTTACCCGGAGTATGCGGGAGGGTCTGTCCCCAGGAAGACCAGTGTGCCGCTCTATGTGTAATGGGAAAAAAATTTGAGCCTATAAATATAGGAATTCTGGAGCGGTATATATCTGATACTGCGGTTGAAAAAGATTTTAAGCCGCAAAAAAGCAAAAAATTCGGCAGATATAAAAAATCTATAGGTGTGGTCGGTTCCGGGCCGGCCGGACTTACCATAGCCGGAGATATGCTCAAGTATGGATATAAAGTTACTTTATATGAAGCCCTGCACGAACCGGGTGGAGTCTTAAGGTACGGCATACCGGAATTCCGATTACCCAACGAGACCGTAGACCGTGAAGTGGAAAATTTAAATGCAATGGGGCTTGATTTAAAACTGAATTATGTTATCGGGAAAATTTTGTCGGTTGAAGAACTGCTGGAAAAACATGATGCGGTATTTTTAGGCATAGGTGCCGGTCTGCCCCGATTTATGGGAATACCCGGCGAAAATTTAAACGGGGTTTACTCAGCAAATGAGTATCTGACCCGGAACAATCTTATGAGGAGCTACAGGTATCCCGAATACAATACCCCGGTAAAAAAAGGGAAATCCGTGGCCGTTGTCGGAGGGGGCAATGTGGCTATGGACTCGGCCCGCACCGCTATAAGGCTCGGTGCGGAAAATGTATATAATATTTACCGCCGCTCCCGGGTGGAGATGCCTGCGCGCAGCGAAGAAATAGAAAATGCCGTTGAGGAAGGCGTCCGGCTTAAGCTGTTGAGAAACCCGGTAAAGATAATAGGGGATGAGAATAAAAGAATAAAAAAGATAAGATCTATAAAGATGAAACTGGGTGAACCCGACGAATCGGGCCGTCGCCGCCCGCTGGAGATCCCCGACAGCGAATACAATATTGATGTTGATGTAGTGGTTATGGCTATAGGGACCGGGCCCAACCGGCTTTTGCTTGATGTTGTCGGGAACCTGGAATTAAATCAGTGGGGATATATTAAAACAGACAAGGAAACCGGGATGACCAATATAGACCGTCTTTACGCCGGAGGTGATATAGTGACCGGCGCAGCTACGGTGATAAGCGCTATGGGGACGGCAAGGAAGGCCGGCAAAGCGATAAGGAGAGAATTGGAAAATGACAGACAGAATAAGTAATCAGCGTTCATGTCCGGCTTGTGGCAAAAAAATCAAAAAAGCAAAAGCTAAATTTTGCCCTTCCTGCGGGCGGGAACTTTTTACACCTCGTATTGGAAAAAACTGGAATTTAAAAGTTATTGCAATCATTCTGTTAATGATTATTTTGGCTTTCTTTGCATTTTATATATTTAAGCCGTTTATATATTTTAATCTTGACAAGGTATAAACAGTTGACAAAAAAAGTTTAAATTGATAAAAGCTAACAGGTTTTTTAAATATTTAAAAGAGTAAAATAATAAGTAAGAAAAGGAATAAAAAATGGCAGTACCAAAAAGACGACAGTCGAATTCGAGACGTGACAAGCGAAGGCATTCAAAAAAAATCAAAGATCCTACACTAAGTGTCTGCCCGCAGTGCGGAGAAGTAAAATTACCTCATCATCTCTGTATGCAGTGCGGTTATTACGGTAAAAAAAACATAATGGGTAAAGAAGAGGAAGAGGGAAAAAATAATTGAAAATAGCCGTTGATGCAATGGGAGGGGACTGGGGGGCGGCGCCGAATGTACTGGGTGCCATAGAGGCTCTGAGTCCCGAAGGTGTAGGACAGGTTGCTCGAAAGCAGCCCATAAGCGTGATGCTGATTGGCCAAAAAGAAGTAATAAAGAAAGAGCTTGCCAAGCATGAAGCTACAACTCTTCCCATAGAAATAAAAGACGTTTCCCAGTCTATAGATATGGATGAAGATCCGCTTGAAGCCTGCCGCAGTAAACCCGACTCTTCCATAATGGTGGGGGTCAAGCTTCTAAAAGCCAAAAGAATAGACGGCTTTATATCCGCCGGGAATACCGGCGCTTATACCGCTGCCGCAACTCTTACCCTGGATAAAATAAAAAAAGTTAAGCGTCCGGCAATTGCTTCGGTCTTTCCTACAATAAAAGATTTTTGCGTAATAACCGATGTGGGGGCCAATGCAGATTGCAAACCTAAGTTTCTTTACCAGTTTGCAGTTATGGCAGAAGAGTACGTAAAATATGTATATAAAAAAAGAATCCCCCGGATAGGGCTCTTAAGTATAGGTCGCGAAAAATCTAAGGGCAATAAACTGGTCAAAGATACTTATGAACTTCTGATGGAAAGTAACCTTAATTTTATCGGTAATATTGAGGGAGGAGATATAATAAAAGGGATGGCTGATGTAGTTGTCTGCGATGGTTTTACCGGCAATATTATTTTAAAATTCGGTGAGGCTATAGCTCCCGCAATTATAAATATATTAAATGATGAAATAGACCAGAATATATTCCGAAAAGTAGGGGCCGGAATGCTTTCCGGTGTTTTCCAGGTGCTCAAAGATAGGATGTTATACGAAGATGTAGGAGGCGCGCCGCTTTTGGGACTTGACGGAACATGCATTATATGCCATGGAAATTCAAACGCAAAAGCAATAAAGGATGCAATAAATATTGCTGTAGAATTTGAAGAACAGGCTGTTAATAAACATATCGAGGAGCAGATAACATGATCAGGACAGAAATAACCGGTACGGGTTCTTATATGCCGGAAAAAATTTTAACAAATAAAGATTTGGAAAAAATGGTAGATACCTCTGACGAATGGATAACAAAAAGGACAGGGATAAAGGAAAGGCATATTGCCGCCAAAGACGAGGCGTCAAGCGATCTTGCCGTTAAGGCCTCCCGGCAGGCAATTAATGATGCCGGTATCGATAAAAATGAAATTGACGCAATAATATGTGCTACAATAACGCCTGATATGTTATTTCCCGCCACAGCCTGCCAGATACAAAAAAAAATAGGAATAAAAGAAGTCGCGGCTTTTGATGTTGAATCCGCCTGCACGGGATTTCTTACAGCTCTGACCATAGCTGATTCAATGATAGTATCGGGCAATTATAAAAAAGTGCTGGTTATAGCCAGCGAAGTATTATCCCGTATTACCGACTGGGAGGACCGTCAGTCTTGCGTGCTTTTTGGCGACGGTGCTGGCGCTGCAATCTTATCTTCGACCGATAAAGATCGAGGTATAATGTCAACTTATCTGGGATCAGACGGCAGATATGGTAACCTTTTGCATCTTCCTGCCGGAGGGTCAAAAATGCCTGCTTCTGAAGATACTGTAGAGGGAGGCCTTCATTATATAAAAATGGAGGGCAGGGAATCTTTTAAAATCGCGGTAAAGAAGATGGCCGTCAGCGCGAGAACTGCATTAAAAAAGGCCGGTATTACCATAGATGATATAAAAATGGTGATTCCTCATCAGGCCAATATGCGTATTATTAATGCTCTGGCCAAAATGCTGAAGATTGATATTGAAAGGGTCTTTATTAATATTAAAGATTACGGTAATATGTCGGCAGCAACTACAGCCGTCGGTTTAGATCAAACCCTGAAAAGCAGTAAAGTTTCAACAGGGGAGATAATTCAGCTTGTTGCTTTTGGCGGTGGTCTTACCTGGGGATCGGTGATTGTAAAAATATGAGTAGTAATATATTTATATATCCGGGACAGGGAGCTCAGAAAGTCGGCATGGGAACAGAATTTTTAAAAACCGGCAGCATTGCTGAAAATATATGGCGCCGCGCAAATGAAATTATCGGTTTTAATTTAAAAGAAAAAGTTATGAAAGGCCCCGTCACGGAACTTCAGCGTACTGAGATTACTCAGCTTGCGGTATATATAACTGAGATAATAATATTTAAAGAACTTGTGAATAATGGTATAATTCCCTCTGCCACGGCAGGCCATAGCCTGGGCGAATATGTCGCTGTTGTGACCAGTGGAGCGCTGAGTTGGGAGGAAGGGCTGGAGTTGGTAAAATTCAGGGGGAAAATATTTAAGGAAATCGGTTCTCGTAATCCGGGAGGAATGCTTGCGGTAATCGGTATTCAGGAAGATAAGCTCACTAAAGTGCTCTCTGCTGCCGGCGGTATCGCTGAAATTGTAAATTATAATTCACCGGGACAGTTGGTAGTAAGCGCCGAAAAAACAATTATGGAAAAATTAAGAGAAGAAATTAAGAAAGCCGGGGCAAAGCTGGTGGTTCCTCTTAAAGTAAGCGGGGGATTTCATTCATCCCTTATGGATTCTGCAGCAGTTAAAATGGAAGCAAAGTTAGAAAAAGTAGATATAAAAGAGCCCCGGATTAAATTGTATGCCAATGTTACCGGCAGGCCCGCAAAAGATGCTAAGCAGATAAAGGACCTTTTGGCTCGGCAGGTTAACTCTCCCGTAAGATGGGTAAAAACAATTAATAATATTATAAATGATTTTGAGGAATCTCTCTTTATTGAGGCAGGGCCCGGGAAAACTTTAAGGGGTTTAATAAAGCAAATCAGCCGCAGCCAGAAGACGGTCGGTTTATCTTCCCCGGAAGATATTAAAGCATTAAAAAAGGGGTATAAAAGGTATTATGAGTAATCAAAAGACAGCAGTAGTAACCGGAGGAGCACAGGGGATAGGTTTTGCAATATCGAAAAAACTTGCCGCTGCAGAATGCAAGGTTATTATTATAGATATAGATGAGTCGAGGGCGGCATCAGCTGCCGGAAAATTAAACGGCGACTATAAGATAGTTGATGTTTCAAAAGAAGTAGAGGTTGAAAAAGCAGTATCTGAAATAATTGAAAAATACAGTAAAATTGATATACTTATTAATAATGCCGGTATTACCCGTGACGGTCTTCTTATCAGAATGAAAGAAAAGGATTTTGATTCCGTAATAGATATAAATCTTAAAGGCGTTTTTAATTTCTCAAAAGAGGTTGTTAAAAAATCTATGATGAAAAACCGTACCGGGGCTATTGTTAATATAGCATCCATAGTTGGTATAATAGGAAATCCCGGTCAGTTGAATTATTCTGCCTCAAAGGGAGGGGTAATTGCTATGACCAGGACCATGGCCAAAGAGTTATCCAACCGGAATATAAGGGTAAATGCTGTGGCTCCTGGTTTTATCCAGACCCGGATGACAGATAAATTATCGGATAAAGTAAAAGAAAGTTTTTTGGAAAATATTCCCATGCATAGACTGGGAAATCCCGAAGAAGTAGCGGCAGTCGTTAATTTCCTGGTTTCACAAAGGTCGAGTTATATTACCGGACAAGTAATTAATATAGACGGCGGCCTGGTAATGGCTTAATTGAAAGGAGTATATAATGGCAAGTATTGAAGAAAAAATTAAAGAAGTTATAGTTGAGCAGCTGGATGTAGATCCCAAATCAGTAGAAGAATCATCATCATTTATTAATGACCTTGGCGCGGATTCATTGGATACGGTTGAGCTGGTTATGGCTCTTGAAGAAGAATTTGATATTGAAATATCGGATGAAGAAGCCGAGGGTATAGAGACGGTTGGCAAAGCAATTAAATATATAAAAGAAGACAAATAAAATTAAGTTAAAAAAGAGTTAAATAATTGTCCGGTCCGTCAAAGTGCCGGATGGTTGTTTTATATATTATTTAAATTTAAGAAATAGATGAATAAAAAACAAGTTGTTATTACCGGGATGGGTGCTTTAACTCCTATTGGCCCGGATGTTAAAACATATTGGAATTCTCTTAAAGAAGGGGAATCAGGCATAGGTAAAATAACGCGTTTTGATGTTAGTGAATACAGTTCTCAAATTGCAGCCGAGTTGAAAAATTTTGACCCGGAAGATTTTGGTATTAGCAAAAAGAAAAGAAGAAGAACCGACGATTTTATTATTTATTCCTTAGTTGCTGCTGTAGAATCTATAAAAAATAGCGGGCTAAATATGGGTAAAGAAGATCCATATCGTTGCGGAACAATTATAGGAAGCGGTATAGGGGGGTTAAATACAATTGAAAAAGACCATACAAAGCTTTTAAAAAAGGGGGCCCGCAGGGTCAGCCCTTTTCTTATCCCTTCTATGATTATTGATATGGCGGCCGGAGAAATAGCTATAAAATATGGGTTGAAAGGCCCAAACTACGGGGTGGTAAGCGCCTGTGCGTCTTCGGCCCATGCTATAGAGAACTCTATGAGAATGATCCAGGCCGGCGACGTTGATGTTGTAGTTACCGGCGGAGCTGAAAATTCGCTTTCCCCTCTGGGCCTTGCGGGTTTTTGTTCGCTGAGGGCTTTATCTACACGAAATGACGATCCGCAAAGTGCTTCCCGGCCTTTTGACGCCGCCCGCGACGGGTTTGTCATTGGGGAAGGAGCGGGAATAATTGTTCTTGAAGAGTTAGAGCATGCAAAAAAAAGAGGGGCCAAAATTTATGCCGAACTTGTCGGTCACGGGGCTACCGCTGATGCTTATCATATAACTGCGCCGCAGCCGGACGGGAAAAGCGGTACCGCGGCAATGAAAACCGCTCTAATAGATTCTGGACTTAACCCGGAGGATATAGATTATATCAATGCTCACGGAACATCGACCTTGCTAAATGATAAGATTGAAACCAAAGTCATCAAAAATGTTTTCGGCACGAATTCCGAAAAACTTCCCGTATCTTCTACAAAATCCATGACAGGCCATCTTCTGGGAGCTGCCGGAGCCGTGGAACTTATAGCCTGCGTAAAAACTATTAATGACGGAGTAGTCCATCCAACTATAAATTACGAAAATCCCGACCCCGAATGCGATCTGGATTATGTACCCAATGAGGCCCGGGATATGGAAGTAAACGCTGCGCTGTCGAATTCTCTCGGTTTTGGCGGGCACAATGTCTCTCTTGTTGTTAAAAAGTACAGTGGGTAAAAAAGAAGAAAAATCTATTGATGATTTAATCCGGGAATTAGGCGTAGATTTTAAAGATAGATCGTTATTAGATAAAGCTTTGCTGCACCGGTCGTATTCAACTGAGTATTCTATATCTAAAGATAACGAGCGTCTTGAATTTTTAGGCGACAGCCTCTTAAATGCTTCGGTGACTATAATGCTTTATAAATTATTCCCGGAAAAAGACGAGGGGGATTTAACTAAGATAAAGGCAAAGCTGGTTTCCAGAAAATCCTTAAAAAAATGGGGAGAAAAGTTAGGCCTTGAAAATTACATAAAGCTGGGGACCAGGGCAAAAAAATTCTATAATAAAAGAAATTCGCGTATTCTTGAAGATACTATGGAAGCGGTAATAGGAGCCATCTATTTAGACAGCGGGTTTGAGATGGTAAATAAATTTATTAGAAATTATATGAGGGAAAGGGATTTTCATAAGATTACCGATTTTAAGTCAAGTCTGCAGGAATACACAGTTAAAAAATTTAATCAGATTCCGGAATACATAATACTTTCCGAGACAGGGCCTGCGCATAAAAAAATTTTTAAAGTTGAAGTTATAATAAATAATAAAAGTTACGGAAAAGGTAAGGGATACAGCAAAAAAAATGCCCAGCAGGAGGCGGCAAAAGAAGCTTACAGTCAGCTGGCAGATTAGAAAAGGAGTAGTTAGAAATGAACGAATATAATTTTACCGAAGACCAGTTAATGATTAGAGATCTTGCAAGGCAGATTGCCGAGGATAAGATAAGACCTGTAAGAGCGGAGCTTGACGAAAAGGACGAGTTTCCCGAAGAGATAATAAAGATTTTGGCCGACAGCGACCTCTTTGCTATTTTTGTCCCCGAAGAATACGGTGGCCTGGGAGGAGGGGCAATGGAACTATGTATAGCTACAGAAGAACTTTCCAAAGTTTGCGGCGGCGTGGCGGTAAGTTACGCGGCATCGGGGTTGGGGGCATTTCCCATAATATTATTCGGCTCCGATGAACAGAAAAAGAAATTCCTTCCGGCCATAGCCTCCGGAGAAAAGATAGCTGCTTTCGGTCTTACAGAGCCCAATGCCGGCAGCGATGTTGGAGGGATGGAGACCACCGCCGAAAAAGACGGAGACGACTATAATTTAAATGGCAATAAAATTTTTATAACAAACGGCGGTGTAGCGGATATTTATACAATAATTGCCATGACCAACAAATCAAGAGGAGCCCGTGGCGCTTCGGCTATCGTTGTTGAAAAAGGGATGGATGGTTTTGATTTCGGCAAAAAAGAAGATAAAATGGGGATAAGGGCCACTGTGACGCGTGAACTTGTTTTTGAAGACTGCAGAGTCCCGGCCGAAAATCTCTTAAAAAGAGAAGGGCTGGGATTTATAGTGGCCATGAAGACTTTTGATAAATCCCGTCCGGGCATCGGAGCGCAGGCAGTAGGCATTGCTCAGGGTTCGATAAACGAGGCAGTTGAATATGCTTCGCAGAGGATTCAGTTTGGCCAGCCGGTCTCGTCTTTTCAGGCCGTACGCCATATGATAGCCAATATGTCAACAAAGACCGAAGCAGCAAGAAATCTTGTTTATCACGCCGCCAGGATGGTGGATAGCGGAGTGAAAAACATCTCTAAAATAAGCGCCATGAGCAAACTCTTTGCGTCTGATGTGGCTATGGAAGTTACAACCAACGCTCTCCAAATATTCGGCGGCTCCGGCTATATGAAAGAATATCCGGCCGAAAAGTTTATGAGAGACGCCAAAATCACCCAGATATACGAAGGGACAAACCAGATACAGAGAGATGTTATAGGGTTGAAAGTTATAAAAGAAAATAAGTCCGGAAAGAAAAAATAAAGGGTCATTTAAGTATGCCCGCGCAAATTAGTTATATAAGTAAAGATTGCTTTTTCGCATACTTTTCTAATTCTCACTTAACTCTGAGGTATGCCGGCGATGCCGGCATAGATCCGGAAAAGTATATGCTCGGCAATATTTTAAAAGGCGGTATTTTAAAATGAATATAGTAGTCTGTATAAAACAGGTTCCCGATACTACTGACGTAAAGATTAATCCGGAAACAAATACTCTTATAAGAGAAGGGGTTGACTCGATAATAAATCCGTTTGATACTTATGCCATAGAAGAAGGGCTGAGAATAAAAGAGAAACTCGGCGGAGAGGTCATAGTTATGACTATGGGGCCTCCCCAGGCGGAATCCGTTCTTCGGGAAGCTCTATCTATGGGTTGCGGGGAAGCTATACTTCTTACAGACAGGAATTTTGCCGGCGCAGATACCTGGGCTACTTCATATACATTATCCCGGGGGATAAAAAAGATAGGCGAAGTTGACCTTATTATCTGCGGGAAACAGGCTATAGACGGAGATACCGCTCAGGTAGGGCCCGGTATTGCCGAGATGCTGGATATCCCCTGTATTACTTATACGGGAAAGATTAAGGATATAGACGAGAATGGCTTTACCGCTCTGCGTATGACAGAAAGCGGCCATAATGTTATAAAATCTCCGCTTCCAGCCCTTATAACCGTCGTTAAGGAAATAAATGAACCGAGGATGCCGTCTTTGCGGGGTAAGATGAATGCCAAAAAGGCCGATATTACCCATTATACCGCTGCGGATTTGGCCTGCAATTTAGAGAGTATAGGTCAGTTGGGTTCGCCCACTGTAGTCCGGAAAATATTTGCTCCGCCCGCAAAAGGCAAAGGAGAGATATTTAAGGGTGAACCGGCAGATACTGCCGAAAAGCTGGCTGCTGAACTGAAAGATAAAGGAATAGTTTAAATTTATATGAATTTTGTTTCTAGGTTCTTTAAAAAGTGTATATTAAAAGTTAAGAATGGCGGCATTGTCGCTGAAGGCGGCCTATCTTAAGATGGGAATAAAAGTAGAGAAGGATAAATGTTCGGGCTGCGGGCTCTGTGTTGATGCTTGCCCGTTTGCGGCTATTGAGGTAAAATCCAGGGAAGAAACCGGCGACATCCATCCCAGATTTAAAAAGGTTGCCCTCATAAACGAGGCCTGCACACTTTGCGGTGCCTGTGTGGAAGTATGTCCGCTGGGCGCAATTACTATTACAAAAGAAGAGAAAAAACCGCAGGTTAATCTTAAAGAGTACAGCGGTTTATGGGTCTTTGCTGAACAGATTGACGGTGAAATTCAGGAAGTGGCTCTGGAACTTTTAGGTAAGGGGGCCGAACTTGCAAAAAAAAGAGGATGCGAGCTTTCTGCCGTTCTTTTCGGTGAGGGAATTAAGGATAAAGCCCAAACCCTCATTGAATACGGAGCGGATAAAGTCTATGTCGTAGAAGATCCGGAGCTTAAAAATTTTATGGACGAACCCTATGCCGATGTATTAAGCCATCTCATAGATAAATTTAAACCCGAAATTATACTTATGGGAGCAACTACCATAGGCAGGACTTTTGCCTCCAGGGTGGCGGTAAGGATATTTACCGGGCTTACTGCGGACTGTACGGAGTTAGATATCGACCCGGAGGGTAAAATACTTATTCAAACCCGCCCGGCGTTCGGGGGGAATATTATGGCTACCATACTTACAGAGCATCACCGCCCGCAGATGGCGACCGTAAGGCATAAGGTCTTTAAGCCCCTAAAAAAAGACATTTCGCGGAAAGGGGAAATAATAGAAGTAGAATATCCAAAGGAACTTTCGTCCCGGACAGAACTTGTAGAATCCATAAAAGACAAGTCGGTAAAAGTAAATCTTGCCGATGCGGATATAATTGTTTCCGGAGGCCGGGGACTTGGTAAGCCGGAAAATTTTAAGCTGATACGGGAACTTGCCGACCTTCTTGGAGCGGCCGTAGGAGCTTCCCGCGCGGCAGTTGATGCGGATTGGATACCGTATTCCCACCAGGTGGGACAGACCGGACGGACAGTAGGGCCTAAGGCCTATTTTGCTATTGGAATTTCAGGTGCTATACAACACCAAGTGGGGATGAGATCTTCAGATATTATAATAGCCGTTAACAAAGACCCTCACGCGGCTATATTTGATATAGCAGATTACGGGATAGTCGGCGACCTTTTTGAAGTTGTTCCCACGCTTATAAAAGAGTTAGAGAAATAAAATTTGTCAAAAAAAGATACAAAAATTTTAAATTAAGAGGTTAAAAGATGTTTATTATGATGAAACAATCAACTAAAAGAGCGCTTATTTTAATTATGGTTTTAATAATTACAGGGATTCTTATATGGGGTCTTGGATATAAATTTAATCTACCTGCTGTTAAGGGTGATAACCTGCTTACTTACCTGCCGCATAAAAGTCCGGGAGGTTCACTCGTCGGGGTAGTAGGGGTTAGGGGCCTTTCGGATAAATATTTTGATATTAAAAAAACCCGTTTTTATAAATCTTTCCTGGAAAGCAAGCTCTATAAAGTTTTGAAAAAGAATGCTTCTTTTGAAAGTGCCCTAAAAAACAAACAGTTAGATATAAATTTTACCGGAGATATAGAATCTCGGCAAGTAATGGAAATTATTGGCAAAAGTTTTATTGTTGCTTTTTACGGAGCCCGCCCGAATCCGGAATATGTAATAATATCTAAAGTTAAGGATAAATCCCAGATAAAAAGTATTCTTAACGATGTTTTAAAGAACAGCGATCTCACGGTTGACAGCTATAAAGACAGAGGCATAGATTCATATTCACGGGACGGGTATTATACTCTGTACAACTCTCACTTGGTGGCCGGTAATTCAATGGGACTGATTAAAAATACCATGGAGCTGATTTCCGGCAGCGAGAATGTTACGAATTTTAATTCTCTTTACCCTGAATTGGAGAAGGGCATGGATGTCGGGGCTGACGGTTATATATTTACCGTTAATAAGGAATTAAAGAAAATTATTGATAATTATTCAAATAACACCGAGGCCCTTTCGGCGCTAAGAAAAACAGAAGGTGTATATACTTATCAGGAAATATATTTTAAAGATGGTATATATATTAAATCCCGGGGGAGTGGAAGCGTTAAAAAAGAAGAAACAAAATCTGGTGATTTAAAAAACGTGCGTTCGCTCACCTTAAACCTCGTGCCGCAAAGTCCTCTCCTTGCGGGGGCAGTTAATAATACCACTGTATTAAAAAATTATGATAAAATCGGCAGCAGAAATATAGTCGGGCAGAACATATATCACAGAATAGATAAAGATATAATAAGCAATATTGACGGAGAAGCGGGATATGCAATTCTGGGGCCTGAAGAAGGCAAGATGAGCTCTATTTTGCCCGGCCTGGCAATTTATCTTGAAGTTAAAAGTAGTGATGTTGCCCAAAAAGTTTCCGCCAACGTTGAAGATATACTTGGGGTTGAGATGAAAAGCAAAAAATATAAACAAAATTCATACCGCAGCGCTTCTCTGCCGTTACTTTTCAGCCAGGATATTAAGATAAGCCGGGCAACGATAGAATATGGAGGCAAGATATATGTTGTAATTGCCAGTCCGTCTCGGGTAATTGAAAAGATAATAGATATCAGCCGGGGCAGGCAGGCAAGCTTAAAAAAATCGTCCGCCTGGCGCGGGGTCTCTGAATTTTTACCTAAAAAATACAGTAGGTATTCTTATGTGGACCCAAACGCAATTTCTAATACAGTCGGGCTGTTTTTAGCTAAGCTCAGGGGCAATAAAGATATGGAAAATTTTTTAAATACGGCGCCGTTTTCTTTTATAGGCCCTTCGGCTTCTGCGGGTTCAATTGATGACGGGGGGACAGTAGTATATACTTATATACCTGTCCAGGATTTAAACAGGGAAAACTGGAATAAAATTTTTAATTCATTAATCCCTTTTGTAGATTGACTCTGTTTTTACTAAAAAAAAATACTCTTCTAAAAGCAACCTGCTTACTCTTATTTGCGGCTTTTTTTTTAAATACTTATGCCCTCTGTGGAACTCCGGAGACAATAATTAAAATTGGGATTTTATCCGGCAAAAAAAGAGTCCATCTAAAAAGCTACGGAAAGTTGGAAGTGGTAGATATAAATACGCTGGAGGCAATTAAACTAAAAGCCGGCAGAGATTATGCCCTCGAGGCCGCTTCAGAAGGAATAAAAATAGGGGATAAAGTTTTAGGATGTCAGGTCCGGTTTGTATCCCGCAACCGGAAAGAAATGCTCACCGTAAACGGCAGAAGATACAGAGATACAGTTATGATTAAAAAGACAACCGAAGGACTTACCGCAATAAACGAACTGGGACTTGATGGTTATCTTTTCGGCGTTTTGCCTGTTGAAATTTCTCCGGACTGGCCTTTGGAATCATTAAAAGCCCAGGCAGTTGTTTCCAGAACTTATGTAATGAATAATATGGGTAAATACGAAAGTCGGGGATACGACCTTTCTTCGGATATCTTTTCCCAGATCTATCGGGGGGTAGAAGTTGAAAACCCCAAAAGCAACCAGGCGGTTACCGAAACTGTCGGTCAGGTTCTTACTTATAAAGGGAACCTGGCGGCTGCTTATTTTTTCTCAAGCTGCGGCGGATATACAGCCAATGTAAAAGAAGTATGGGGAGATGACATACCTTATATGAGGGGGGTGAGTTGCCCGTATTGCAAGGACTCGCCGCGCTATCGGTGGGAAAAAAAAGTAACTCCCGGGCTGATAAAAGATACTTTAAATAAAAAAGGATACTCCATAGGAAAAGTAAGGGGGATAAATTTTATATCCCGCACGGATTCCGGGCGAATAAAAGATATGGAAATAGTTCATTCCGGGGGCAGAACAACTATTAACGGCCATAAATTCAGGATGTCCGTGGGCCCTAATATTATTAAAAGCACGATGATGTCCATAGACCGGACTAAAGAAAAATTTCTTTTTTACGGCCGTGGATGGGGGCACGGAGTCGGAATGTGCCAGTGGGGGGCAAAAGGGCAGGCGGATAGGGGCAGAAATTATAAAGAAATATTAAATTTTTATTTTCCCGGGACAAAAGTAAAAAAATGGGCTTATTGACTGCTTTTAATTTTTAAAAGTGAATTTTAACAGTTCAGCCGAATTTGGAAAAGAAACGCCGTCTTTAAGTTATAACCTTCCGAGAAAAAGGATAGCGCTTTATCCTGCAAAACCCCGCCATGCAAGCAGGCTAATGGTAATTGACCTTGCCTCCCTGCGGATTATCCACCGGAAATTTAACGATATACCGGAATATATGGAGAGCTCGGATAAATTTGCAGTCAATAACAGCCGGGTTATAAAAGCAAGATTAAAAGGGAAAAAAAGCACAGGGGGAAAAACAGAGTTTCTCCTCCTGGGAAAAAAAGGCGGGTTGTGGAAAGCATACGGTAAGCCCGCCTCTCGGTTAAGAGAAGGGATGAAAATAACCGTATATTCCGACCGGGGAGAATCTACCAGAGTAGAGATAAAATCCAAAGATAAAGGAGGATTGTTTTTTCTCCGAGCGCCGGAGGAGATACTTGATTATGGATATATTCCTCTTCCGCCGTATATAGTTTCCAGGAGAGAATTAAAAAAGAGCGATTACACCGATTATCAGACAAACTTTGCCCGGACAGACGGCTCAGTTGCTTCTTCAACCTCGGCCCTTCATTTCAGCCGGCCGCTTATAAAGAACTTAAAGGACGAGGGTATTGAATTTATCCCCGTCACTCTTCATATAGGGCCGGGAACATTTAAACCGAACTATGACATTCCCGACCCCGAAGAATTCAGCGTGTCGCCGGCTGCCGCCGAGGCTTTAAATTCTCCGGAACGAATATGCGTTTGCGGTACAACGGTTATGAGAACGCTGGAAACCGTATATAGCGGAGGAAAATACCACCCGGGGAGAGGAATGGCCGATATATTTATAACCCCCGGGCATAAGTTCAGTCCGGTCTCTAAGTTTCTTACTAATTTTCACCTGCCGGAGACCCCCCTTCTTTTAATGGTGGCTGCTTTTATCGAGCAGTATTACCCCGGCCGGGGCAGGGAACTTATTTTAAAATTTTATAGGGAGGCATTGGATAATAATTACAGATTTTTATCATATGGTGACGCGATGTTGCTTATAGGGGATCCGGCTAAACCGGGGTATAAAGATGTCCGGTCGATTTAAGATAACTAAAAAATCAAGACAGAACCGTGCCCGTAGAGGCAAATTCAGAACAGAACACGGCACATTTACTACACCGGCTTTTATGGCTGTGGGCACTAAAGGTACGGTTAAAGCCATGACTCCGGAAATGATAAAAAGTACCGGCGCTCAGATAATATTGGCCAACAATTTTTACCTTACTTTAAAACCGGGAATGGATATTATACGGGAGGCCGGCGGTCTCCATAAATTTATGGGCTGGGATGGGCCTATACTCACTGACTCGGGGGGGTATCAGGTATTTAGCCTTTCGGATATAGCAAAAGTAGAGGATAAAGGCGTGGAATTTAAGTCCCCCTATGACGGAAGCAGGAATTATTTTACTCCCGAGAGCGTGATAGAGACTCAAAGTATCATAGGGTCTGATATTATGATGGTTTTAGATGAATGTATTGCGTACCCCCATACCCGTGCCGAGGCCAAAAAGGCAATGATTCGTACTGGAAAGTGGGCTAAAAAAAGCAAAGGACAGTTTGACCGCCTCTCTGGTAAATCCGCCACAACCGGGAAAGAGCAGAGCATATTCGGTATAGTTCAGGGAGGCAGTTTTGAAGATTTAAGGAAAGAATCCGCCAGGATGATTACAGATCTTAATTTTGACGGCTACGCGATAGGGGGGGTCAGTGTAGGCGAACCCGAAAGTTCAGTAAATAAAATAGTTGAATATACAGCGCCGCTTCTGCCTGAAGATAAGCCCCGTTATGTTATGGGGATGGGCGACCCGGCGACTCTTGTAAAAGCGGTTGCCCGGGGAATAGATATCTTTGACTGTGTAATGCCCACCCGTCACGGGCGCAGCGGATGGCTCTATACTTCGACAGGAAGGATAGTTATTAGAAACGCGGAGTATAAAAAAGATTTTAAAAAGCCGGACCCCGCCTGCGACTGCTATACCTGCACAAATTTCAGTAGGGCGTATTTAAACCATCTTTACAGAAATAACGAAATACTGGCTTCAATGCTTAATTCTTTACATAATATATATTTTATGGTAAACTTAATGTTTAAAATACAAAACGCTGTTCGGGAAGACAGTTTCGACAAGATAGAGGAAGAGATATTTAAATTTTATGAGTGAAGAAGAAAACGAATTTTTAACCGAAGAAGAAGAACTTAAATGTATGTATCTGAGGTTAAAAGAGATGGCCGGGCGACTGATCGAGATTGAAGAGATGTATCCTGACGCCGCAGATTTTAAGGGAGTTATAAACAGGGCTATAACAGGTATGGAAAAAGCTTACCACCTTATAGACAGCGAGGTAATGACCGTAAAAGATTTAAGGTGGGCAAAAAGTTTAAGGGGGAAAAAACGCAAATATCCGAAGGATAAAGACGAGTAAGGTTGAACCTTACTCAAGGGAGGAGTTAAAATGATAGATAAGGCATACGCAATGGCGTCTCAGACGTCGGCAGGCAATGGGGAGGCGGCTTCGCCGTTAATGGGGATATTACCGATAATATTAATATTTGGGGTTTTTTATTTTCTTTTGATAAGGCCGCAGAAAAAGAAAATGAAGAAACACAAGGAAATGGTAAACAGCCTAAAAAAAGGTGACCGGGTCGTTACCGGCGGGGGAATATATGGCAGAATCACTTCTCTTAAAGGAAAACAAGCGGAAGTTGAAATTGCTTCCGGAACGAGGGTTACAGCTAATAAACAATCGCTTTCCCGGGAAAAATCCGTTGAGGCAGAAGTAGTCAGTAAGTAGGAAAAAGACAGATACACTATGAATAAGGCAACCCAGTGGAAAATAACAATAACTTTAGTTGTAGTCGCTCTTTCGCTCTGGTTTTTATACCCCTCGTTTCAATGGTATACTAAATCCGCCGAGGAAAAGCAGAAATTACAGCAGATAGAGGATCCTGTAATAGAGAAGATATTAAAATTAGGCCTTGACCTCCAGGGAGGTATGCGCCTGCGGCTTGAAGTTGAACTCGATAAGATACCTGAAGATATGGAGGCTAACGAAGCTATGAACAGAGCGCTGGAAATTATAAGAAATCGGGTTGACCAGTTTGGTGTTTCCGAGCCGCTTATAGCCAAGCAGGGCCTGAACTGGATAATAGTTCAATTGCCGGGAGTAAGTGATGCCGGCCGGGCGCTGGACCTTATAGGCAAGACCGCTCTTTTGGAATTTAAACTGGTAAGCGACCAGACCATAGGGGAAGATGAAGAAGCGCCCGAAGGCTATGAAATTTTACAGGGAAGGGAAAGCGGGAAAAAATATCTGGTAAAAAAAGAAGCAGAGCTTACCGGTGCGGCATTAGATAACGCGGAGGTCAAAGTCGGCGGCAATTTTAACCGGCCCCGGATATCTTTTACCATGAAGAATGATTCTGCGGAAAAATTCAAAAATATTACAGAATTGAACGTAAACCGTCGCCTGGCAATAGTATTAGACGATATAGTGCAGTCGGCGCCGAACATAAAAGAAAGAATTCCCAACGGGCAGGGAATAATAGAGGGGAATTTTACAATGGAGACAGCAAAAGACCTCGCCATAGTTCTCCGGGCCGGAGCCCTTCCTGCGCCAGTTAAAATTATAGAAAAAAGAGTAGTGGGTCCGAAACTCGGCAGGGATTCCATAAATTCCGGTATAAAAGCTATGACTATAGGGCTCATATTTATATTGCTTTTTATGATAGCTTATTATAAGAAATCCGGTATCATAGCAGTTGTAGCGCTGCTGCTGAATATAATTATTCTATTCGGGGCAATGGCATATTTTCATTTTACCCTCACTTTGCCGGGGATAGCCGGAATTATACTTATAATCGGTATGGCGGTCGATGCCAATGTGCTTATATTTGACCGAATTATGGAAGAGATTGAAAAAGGCAAAACTCCGCGTGTGGCCATAGATGCCGGATACAAGAAAGCAACGACCACTATACTGGATGCAAATATAACCACTCTTATTGCGGCCATGTTCCTGTTTCAGTTTGGCACCGGCCCGGTCAAAGGTTTTGCTGTTACTTTATTTATAGGAATATTAGCATCGATGTTTACGGCAATTATCGTGGCTAAGACGATCTTTGACATGATCACTTCGGAGCGGCAGATAAAGGAGTTAAGCATATAATGCGTTTTTTAAGAAATATATCCATAGATTTTTTGGGCAAAAAAAGTATAACCTATATATTTTCAGTTATAGTAGTAGTAAGTTCAATAGTTGTAACTTTTACCAACAAGCCCAGGTGGGGAATAGATTTTACCGGTGGTTCGCTTATACATATGGAATTTAAAACCCCACCCGATATTGCGCAGCTTAGAAAAATATTTAATTCATCAGGAATAGAAGGGGCACAAATACAGAAATTTACTAATGAAAAAGTAGTTATGGTGAGGGTGCGCAAAGATTATGAGAATACGCTCGATGAGGTAAAAACGGCGCTTTCCGAAAAACTTAAGAATAATAAATTTGAAATTCTGAGAAATGAGATGATAGGTCCAGCGGTAGGCGGAATGTTGCGGGAAAAAGCAATAAAGGCATTTATATTTGCGTTTTTTGCCATAATAATATATGTCGCCTGGAGGTTTAAAGGAGGAATATGGGGCATCGCTGCCGTAGTTGCGTTGTTGCACGATGTCATTATAACTTTCGGAATATTAAATTTTTTGGGATTGACGGTGAATCTGCCGGTTATTGCCGCGTTGCTTACTCTCGCCGGGTATTCAATAAATGATACAATCGTGGTATATGACCGCATTCGCGAAAATCTTAAGACACATTTTAAGGACCCTCTCTTTAAGATTATTAACCGGAGCATAAACGAGACACTTTCCCGGACAATAATAACTTCGGGAACTACTCTAATGGTAGTCATAGCTTTATTCTTGAAAGGCGGAGAGGTGCTTCACGGGTTTTCCCTTACCCTTCTTATAGGCATAATTATCGGGACTTATTCTTCCATATTTATAGCTTCGCCGCTTGTCTATCTGTGGAAAAACAAGAAGTAAATATATTTCTAAAGAAGTGAATAAAATTATAGGGTTTAAAATAAAGATTAGAAAGAACGAGGTATTAAGGAACCTTAAATACAGTTCTAATACAGGGAATATACCTGAAAATATAGAAAATATAATCAGCAGACAAATTGAGAAGGGCTATAGTTTAATAGAGCCATCGGTAGTTTTTGAAACCTATAAAAGCAGTTCTGCTGATTATGAGGATATTGTAAGTAGTCTGCTTTTAGGCTCCGCTCACATCAAGGATATATTAAAAGATGCATACGGTTTCACCCTTATGGCGGCCACCATTGGAAAAAGGATAGAAGAAGAGATAGAGAGTTTAAAAGAGAACGATTTAACCTCCGCTTTTGTCTTGGACGCTGTGGGCTCGGAAGCAGCCGAGCAGTCGGCAAATTTTGTCTCCGGAATTATTAAACGGGAGGCCAAGCGCCGGGAATGTTACCTTAGCCATCGATTTTTACCTGGATACGGTGACTGGCCACTTTCTGCTTCCAAAAGAATTCTTGATTGTTTAGATTCGGGTAAGGTTGATATAAAAGTCAGAAAATCGGGAATAATAAATCCCCGAAAAACCATTATCGCCATAGAGTCATGGTTGTTTGCGTAACGAAGCACACTTGTTTTTTTTGGCGTTTAAGAAAAAATTTATTGTTAAAATAAAAGAATATTAGGGGTTCTCTAATAAAAAAGGTTTTCTAATAAATATGAGAAATAAAAAAATAACATTTATAAACGGAGCCATGGGCACAAACTTAAGTGCCGCCGGATTTACCCCCGGCCCGGAAGCAAATTTAGAGCACGCCGAAGGAGTTAAAAAAAATACATTTAGATTTTATTAAATTAGGGGTCGATATAATAGAAACCAATACCTTCTCGGCTACTTTACTTAAATACGGCAATTATGAAAAAATCAATAAAAAAGGGGTTGAAATTGCAAAGAAAGCCGTTGCTAAATCCGGGAGAAAATCCGTAAAGATAGCCGGCTCTGTAGGGCGACAGGTAAAATGGTTAAACCCCTTGGGGAAAATTGAATTTGAGGATATGATAGATCTATTTAAAGCCCAGATAGAAATACTTCAAAAGACTTTTATACATCTCATGCCGCAGCAATGCTTGCAGGGCGAGATAAAAAAGCCGAAGAATATCTGAATTATTTCTCTCCGGAGGGAGGAGAAAAAATTCAGTTTAATGAAGTATTGAGACAGGCAATACTGGAAGGCGACCGGCAGGCAGCCGCAGGTCGCTTAAAGGAACTTTTAAAAGACGAAAGACCGGCGCTGGATATAATTAATTCTGCGGTAATTCCCGCCCTGGACAGGGTTGGGAAAGAGTATAATAAAAAGCATATATTTTTGCCTCAGCTGATAGAATCAGCCGAAGTTGTCGAAAAAGTAATGGGTAAGATTAAGTTAAATTAAATCAGTCAGGCGGAAAGATGAAATATAAGAGAAAGTTACCTTTTGCCACTGTAAAAGGTGACATAGATGATATAGGCAAGAATCTGGTCGCATTAATATTAAAGAATTATTCTTACCGGGTGAGAGATTTTGGGGTCGATGTTCCTTCAAGCCGTATTGTAGATACCGCTATTGAATGGGGCTCTGACGTCATAGCCCTCTCTTCTCTTATGACCATCACTATGGAAAAAATGGGAGATGTGGCCGGTTTATTAAAGAGCAGGGATAAAGATTTTCCGCTTCTTATCGGAGGCGCTGCGGTAACAGAAAAATACGTCTGGAGTATAAGAGCCAGTTATGCAAAAGACGTAATAGCTGCAGTGGATGCGGTATCTGAAATATTTAAAGCATGAAAGTACTGCTACTTGTATATTTAATTACAATATACGAACGGGTTTTTGGATGGTTGTCCGGGGTTGAAATTATAGGGGAAGAAAAACTCCCGTCAACTCCGTTTATTTATGCTTTTTGGCACAGATATATTTTTCTTCTGACTTATTCACACCGGGGCCGGGGAATAACGGTTCTTGCTTCCACTTCTCGTGACGGACGAGTTGCTGCCGGCGTTGTAAAGAAGTTGGGGTTTAATATTATCTCCGGCACTGCTTCTTCGCCGACTACGGGAGTTAGGGCTCTTATAAAATTAAAGGCGACATTAAACAGTCAGGGGATAGCGGCAATTGCTGCCGACGGCCCCCGGGGACCGGCGTTTGAGGTAAAAAAAGGGTTGCCATTTCTGGCTATCAAAACTGGCTATCCGATAGTGCCTCTTGCCGCAGCTGTTAAAAAAAGAAAAAGTTTAAATAGTTGGGACAGATTTTTACTGCCGGTTCTTTTTCCTTTCAATAAAATGACGGTATTAAGCGGCAGGCCTGTCTATGTCGGACAAAATGAGAATATTGATGACGCTGCTGGTAAAATTAAAAAAGAATTAGATGAAATTTCATCAAAAGCCGATAATCTTTTATGAAGATAGCCGATAAGCTGTGATATATATATATCAAATTTTGTTGTTTTTTTTTACCCTTATAATTTTACTCCCGGTTCTTATATCTATTCTTTTTAGCAGAAGCTTGAGAAAGGGATTTTTAGAGAGATTTACAATTTACGGCAAGAGTTTGAAATCTGAATTAAAAACGTCGGATAATTCGGTTTGGGTCCACGCCGCTTCGGTAGGAGAGGTCAAAATTCTTGATAAAATGCCCGGGTTTCCATACAGGGATACAGTAATTACCTCCACAAATATTTCCGGGCGGGACCTGGCCAGAAAAAAATTTCCCGGTACTCCGGCTTTACTATTGCCTCTTGATTTTATTTTTCTGCTTAAAAGATTTAAAAAATTAATATCCCCGGTAAAATTAATTGTTTTAGAGACCGAACTTTGGCCGGCATTTATATATGTAAACCGGATGAATAAACCGGTACTTTTAAACGGAAGGCTTTCGCCGGAAAAATTCGGAATATACTATATATTTAGAAAGATTTTTGTTAAAATATTAAACAAAATGGATAAAATATTTCCAAAGGACAGGGAAAATTACTTAAGATTTAAAAAATTAGGTGTTGCCAAGAACATTCTGCGGGAGCCTCTCAATTTAAAGTTTATGGCAATTCGTCCTTCCGTTAAAGAATCCGACCTCCGGTACCGGCCGCTGGCGTTCCCGGTAATAGTTTGCGGCTCAACCCATACCGGCGAGGAGGAGATACTGCTGGATGTATATAGAAAACTCGGTGCTTTATTTGAAAATTTAACGTTAGTACTGGTTCCCCGTCATTTAAAACGGGCCGAAAAGATAGAGCTGCTTTTGAAAAATAAAGGGTTTAAGTTTAAAATGTGGAGTGAAATATCCGGCAGTATTTCCTCCGGGGAGGTAGTGTTGATTGATACGATGGGAGAGTTGTCTAAAATTTATTCTATTGCCGATATTGCTTTTATAGGCGGAAGCATCGTTCCTGTAGGAGGACACAATATTATTGAAGCAGCTCTCTGGAAAATCCCTTCGGTTACCGGTAAATATATCGATAATTTCAGTGCAGTTTATAATATTTTCAAAAAAAAGGGCGCGGTCTTGATAGCTGATAATCAAAAGGATCTCTATAAGATATTTTATGAACTTCTATCAAATAAACGCAAAGCATCTGATATAGGGAAAATAAGCGTAGAGATAATAGAGGAACAAAGAAGTAAGGCAAATAAGAGGTTTAAAGAGATAACTCGCGAGATAATGTAATAATAGAGGATTTTTTTAATATCCCGCAGAATCTAACATAAAAGGAAGATTGCCGATATTATATATGAGAACAGTTTATTATGCTGATAAAACACCAGACTTCACTTTGGTGATGGATATGTTGTCCGAAGGACACCGAAGGAAACAGCAGAAGCCCCCGTCTTCAGTCGAGGGAACTTCACGGGAGAGATAAGCGTACTTGCCGTGGTACTGGGAATGGTTACTTCCCTTGTACTTGAAGGCGGCCCGGTAAATTATTTACGGAGGCGTAAGATATTTAAAAATATTAAGAAATTAAAAGACCACATAATTATATGCGGTCTGTTAGATTTAGGTAAGGATGTTATGCGGAATTTTGCCGATGAAGGAAATCAATTTATAGTTATAGAAAATTCTAAAGAGAGAATACAGAATGCCATAAACGGCGGGTTTGATTTTTTATATATTAAAGGTGACGCCCGGGAAAGTTTAGTTCTGGAGGAAGCCTCTATCCCAAAAACGTCTACTTTGATAACCTGCCTGGGTGACGACAGTTTTAACCTTTTTGTGGTAATTACGGCAAGAGAATTAAACTCTTCGCTTAATATATTAACTGAAGCCATAGATGAAAAAGTTAAAGATAAACTTCGAAGGGCGGGAAGTAATTACATTATTTCACCGACCCGGATAGGATAGTCCCGGATGGCAACTGCGGTGATAAACTCTTGGTTGTCGTCTTTGGTGGTTATTCTGACCGAAGGCAGTGACCAACAGATGCAGTTAAATGCCATAAAGATGGAGGAAAATTCCGGTGTTGCCTCAAAAACCCTAAGTGAGATAGAGATTCCTAAAAATACGGGCCTGATTGTGGTTGTGGTAAAAAAATCCGGCACCACTAAATATATTTATAATCTATCGTTGGAAACTGTTCTTAATCCGGGAGACGTGATTCTTGTAATGGGATGGGAATATAGAGTTAAAAAACTAAAGGAATATATTAAATAAGTGGATTTTTTACTCATAAGATATTCTTCGCTGGGGGATATTATACTTACAACTCCGGTTGCGGAAAATATAAAGTTAGCCGATAGGTCAAATAGAGTAGATATACTTACTAAACCTCTATATGAAGATATTTTTTTTAATAATCAGTATTTCGATGATATAAAAACCGGCTGGCCGGGAAGAAAAAGATATGATTATATAATTGACCTGCATAAGAGCATAAGATCTAATTTAATAAAATATTTTATTCCATCTGATGAAATTTTAACTTATAATAAAGCAGCTTACGCCCGTCGCGTGTTTCTTCATTCCGGTAAAAAAGATGCAATACTTAAAAAGACTGTAATTGACAGGTATCTGGAACCTCTCAGGGAACTGGATATCCCGGTTAAATCAAAAAAACCCATGATAAATATATCCGACAGCGAACGGGATAAAGCTCTCACGGACACCAAAGGCGAAGGATACGTACTCATCTCCCCGGGTGCTAAATGGCATACAAAACAGTGGTTAGAGGAGTACTACATTAGCCTTATTAAAAAAATAATTCACGAAACCGGACTTAATATAGTATTAACAGGGGACAGCAGTGATTTGAATCTATGCGAAAGACTTGTAAAAGGAGCCGGCCTTTTAAAAAGCCATATTATAAACCTGACCGGAAAGACCGGGCTGAGAGAATTATTTGCGGTAATAGGAAATTCACGGGCAGTTATTACTACGGACTCGGCTCCCCTTCATATAGGGTGGGCAACCGGAAATTATGTCATTGCACTTTTCGGACCCACAGTTAAAGAATTCGGCTTTCAGCCGGAAGACAAGCGAGTCCGAATAATAGAGAAAGAAATGGAGTGCCGCCCCTGCAGCCTTCACGGTTCAAATAAGTGTAAATTTAAAGACCGGGCCTGCATGAAAAGGATTGAGCCCCACGAAGTTATGGGGGAACTGCATAAAATTTTAAATGAGGCCCCGTAAAGATATAGTTATTATACAGACCGCGTATTTAGGGGATTGTGTGCTTACTCTCCCTTTGGCAAAAACTTTAAAGGAATGTCCGCAGACGGGAAGGATTACCG
>JAGXOG010000030.1 GCA_023660015.1 Elusimicrobia bacterium LH_S2
GATTTTTAAATGAGGCAACGATAGTATTTCATTTAGATTTTTGGTGAAGCAATGCAGGGGTTGACAAAGTAGTTGATAATGGTTATCATTAATATAAAAGAGTGAAGCATGAATAATAAAAGACACAAAAATAGAGACGGCGAAGATTTCAGATGGACCCGGCCGAGACGAGACTTGGTCGAACTTTTCAGCGGGGAAGAGCATCTGAGTGCCGATGAGGCTTATATGAGGGTAAAGAAGTAAAATCTTGATATAGGCGTGGCCACAGTTTACCGGAACCTGAATTTTTTGACCGAGCAGGGTATTTTGAACCGGTTCAGGTTCTCCGACGCAAAAGCTCGGTATGAGATGAAAGAGACAGAAAGTAATACGCATCATCATCATTTAATATGTGAATTCTGCGGTAAAATTATAAATTATTCCGAATTTATCGAACGAGAAAAGAAACTTATTTCAACGCTGGAAAAAAAGTTATCTAAAAAGCACGGTTTTCGGTTAGAGACTCACCAGCTCCATTTTTACGGAACATGTAGAGAATGCAACAAAAAAGGAGGTGTTTAATTATGCCATTAGGAGATAAAACAGGACCGGCTGGAGTCGGCCCGATGACAGGAAGAGGCGCAGGGTACTGCGCCGGATACGACACGCCGGGATATATGAATCCGGGCCCCGGGCCCGCAGCGTTCGGACGGGGATTAGGTCGCGGCCTGGGACGGGGTGTCGGAAGAAGATTCCGGAATCGCTACTATGCCGGGCGGTCCGGAGGGGGTGGAGTTTACGGAGGCGTACCAACCCGGGAAGCAGGCGGGTATGTACCTCCGGCTCAGTCTCGTATCAGCCCGGAGCAGGAAAAGGAATATCTCAATCAGCATACAGAGGTTCTTAAAGAAGAGCTCGGCAGTATAAAAAAAAGGTTGAGAGAACTGGAAGAAGATTCCGGCAAGTAAGTAGAATATACATAATGCGGGGGCTTAATGCCGCCGCATTATTCTAATTATGGAGCAGATGTTGTATTTATTACTTCTGACTTATCGTACGTAGCCGGTGATGAAACAGTCCGCAGGGTGACAACAAGTGACCTCAAAACGGCAGTTTCCGGAAATATCGGCCGATGAAAATCTATCTGGACTGTTTCCCCTGTTTTATCAATTAGGCCCTTGCCACTTCGCGTATCTTTTCTCCTAAAAAGGAAGTTTATAAAAAAATAATGGATAGGGTTATGGCAATGCTGATGGAAAAAAGTTTTGATACTTCGCCGTTTTCCAATGTCCGGGGTATCTACAGAATAATAAGGGACGAGACCGGGGAAAGCGACCCGTACTGGGAGATAAAGATGAAGGACAACCGGGATATGATGGATATTCTGCCCTATTTTAAAGAAGTAATTAAAATTCACGGGCGACCTGCTGCTCCGGGCATGTAAACTTTCTATAGCGGGGTCGGGAAAAGAGAAGAGAGCCATAATCATAACGATATAGGAGATATTTTGGAAAGAACGCCGGTTATAGATTATTTTCAAGAAATGAAAGAGTGTTTATACAGGGTCGGAAACCTTTTATATATAGGCGATAATTCCGGTGAAATTGTGCTTGACCGCCTCTTTATGAAAGAGATATTGTTTATGCCATGTGCGGGATGCTTGTTATAAACGACGTTACCGTAAAGGATGCGGAGTTTGGAGGCATAACGGATTTTGCAAGGTTATAGATAACGGGGACTCTTCTCCCGGGACTGATTTAAAGCATTGTTCCCCGGTTTTCAATGAATATTTTGACAGTTCGGATATGATCGTAGCCAAAGGCCAGGACAACTACGAGACCTTAAGCGGGGTTAAAAAAATGAACCTCTATTTTCTTCTTATGGCGAAATGCCTCGTTGTGGCCCGGCATATTAAATGCCGCCCGGGAAATATTGTAATTAAAAATAATTTATTATGAAATTTACTATCATATATGACAACAGGACCTATCAAGAAGGCTGGGAGACCGGATGGGGCTTCTCCTGTTTGGCAGACAACGGGAAAGAGACCGTATTATTCGATACCGGTGATAATCCGCATAAAATAGTCAATAATTTTATAAAGTCCGGCAAGGATATTAAAAAAATCGCTGCTATTACCTTTTCTCATAAGCACTGGGATCATGTGGACGGGCTGAAGGGGATTCTTAATATAAATAAAACTGCCCGGATATATATACCCAGTTCTTTCCCCAAAAAGATAACCAGCCTCGTTAAGGAAAACGGCAATGAGATTATATACACGGGAGAGAAGGTAAAAAAAATAGAGGACGGGATTTTCATAACTCCAGCGTTTGATAAATTTTTCACGCCGGCCGAGCAGGGTCTAATATTAGAAACAGAAATTGGGCTGGCATTGATTACCGGATGCGCCCATCCGGGCATACTGAATATGGTAAAAAAGACCAATGAATTATTTAACCGGAAAGTTATGATGATATCGGGAGGGTTTCACTTAAGCGCAAAGACTGCCGGTAAGGTAAGGAGAATAATCCGGAAACTAAAAGAAGAAGGGGTGAGGTATTTTTCTCCGTCCCATTGCACGGGTAAAAAGGCTATAGATAACTTTAAAAGAGAATGTTCGGAAAATTATATTGAGACAGGCAGCGGGAAAAGTTTAAATTTGGATAAATTAAAATAGGAGAACTTATGAAAGCAGCTATTGCCACAGACGACAACGAGGTTTCGCAACATTTCGGAAGGTGCCGGTATTTTATAATAGCCGACAACAATGATATTAAAAAATTCGAGCCGATACAAAACAGCGACGTTTCAGCCTCCGCAGGAGCGGGGCCGGAAGCGGCAAGATTGATAAATGAAAAAGGCGCGAAGGCGGTGCTTACCGGAAAAGTCGGCCCGAATGCGCAAAGCGCCCTTGATGGGTACGGAATAAAAGTGGTTGAAGATGTTTCGGGGACAGTTAAGGTCTCCTTGGCGGACTATGCTGCTGAATGAAGAAAATTGCTGTCGCTTCCGGTAAAGAGGTGATCGGCAAAACTACCGTCTCCTTTTTTTTGCGCTGATCCTTTCAGAATCATGCAGGTTTGAGTTAATTGACTGCGATGTTGAGGAACCTAACTGCCCTTTTTTCCTGGAAGGTCCTGCCGGCACTGAGGAAACCGTAAAGATATTTTCGCCGGAATTTAATCTAAAAAAGAATACCCGTTACAGAAAGTGCGAAAAAATATGCGAATTTAATACTCTGACGGTGCTCGACAAAAAGTTACTTTTTTTTCGAAACTCTGTTACAACTGCAAAGGATGCCTGCTGGTCTGCCCGGAGGGCGCAATCAACGAATCGTACAGGGAAATCGGAGTAGTTTACAGTAAACAAATTTCCGAAAACCTAACACGGAGGTATGGAGACTTAAACGTAAGTGAAGCAATATCTTCGCCACTGATTGAAATGGTTAAAAAAATACGGGAGTCGCAGCGGACCTGGTTATTTATGATTCCCCGCCTGGGACGGAAAGTTCCATGATGGAGACGGCCACTGGTGCGGATTATGTCATTTTTGTAGTCGAGCCGGCATCTTTCGGTTTTTCGGACCTTAAAGTTGCCGTTGAAGTTTTAAAAAAGATATCCGTTCCCGCCGGACTTGTAATCAACGGTTTTCAGTGCGACGATATAATTTTGACGGATTATGCGTTAAAAGAAAAACTAGGTATACTGCTTAAACTGCCTTACAGCAAAGAGTTTACCAAAAAATACTCCGAAGGGGATTGAATAGGCCCGGAACTTTTTCCGGGAATAAAAACAGGGATTAGTTCCGTAATTAAAGATATATGAGTGTATTTGACATATACCCCAAAAGATATAACCAGAGGTACGATGGAAATAAGGAAATATTTTTAAGCGAAGCTGAGACAATACGCGGCTTGTTCCCGGCCGGGGACGGAACATTCGGGAAAACTTGCTTTGCAGGTTAAAGAGATATTAAGGGAACAGGCGGCAAAAAAAAAGTAGGCAAGAAACTTGTTGACGGCCTCCCAAGTATAGGGTGTCCCGTTATATCTTCACTGAGCAGCCTAGATTTGGCAGTAATAGTAACCGAGCCGACGGTCAGCGACATTTATGATATGGGAAGAATACTTAAGCTCTGTCGGCATTTTAATGTGGATTTAAAAGTGGTAATTAACAAATTTAATTTAAACCCGGAAAAAGCAGGGAAATAGAAAGTTATCTGGAAAAGGAAAAATGCAAGCTGATTGAAAAGGTACCGTTCACCGGGAAATTCGTGGATGCGCGTAAAATAATGTAAAGCTATAGTTGAATTTGAAAGTGAGAGCAACAGGCCCGCAGGATAAAGGAAATGAACAACAAAATATGGGAGCTAAAATGAAAGAGGACAATGCAAAGATAAAAGAAAATTTTAAAGATATAGATAAAAAGTTAATAGTGCTCTCCAACAAGGGAGGCGTGGGTAAATCTACGGTAAGCTTAAATTTAGCGAATTATTTCGTTGGAAGAGGCTACATGACAGGGCTTTTTGATGCCGACCTTCACGGTCCTATGGCGGTTAAGGCGTTGGGACTGGAAAATGCCGAAGTCAAGACAGACGGGGAAAAGATAATACCCCTTCAACGAAATAACCTTAAAGTTATTTCCATGGCTTCTTTTATTAAAAGTCCAGATACTCCGCTTATCTGGCGGGGTCCCATGAAGATGAAGGCGATAAAACAGTTCGTCGCCGACGTTGAGTGGGGTAAGCTGGATTTTATGATTGCGGACTGCCCGCCCGGTACCGGCGATGAACCGTTGAGTGTTATACAGCTTTTTGATAACATAGACGGGGCAATAATTGTTACCACCCCGCAGGAGATAGCTTTACTTGATTCGATAAAAGCAGTAAATTTTATAAAAGAGATGGATGTCCCTATTCTGGGAATAATTGAGAACATGAGTGGTTTCATCTGTCCTCACTGCAATAAAAAGACAGATATTTTTAAAGCAGGAGGGGGAAAGAAGGCTGCAGCTCGACTGGATGTAGGATATCTGGGCAAAATCCCGCTGGATACTAAACTTGTAGAAACTATGGACCGGGGCCGGAATCTGTTAAGTAGGTTCCCCGGTAGCCCGGCGGCGGAAGCATTTAATAATATAGGCAAAATAGTTGAGGAAAGTTTTACCGAAGATGAATAATAGTTTAAGCTATGACAATATAGATAAGGCCAGAAAACTACTTAATTTAGAAGAGGAAGCGTCTTTAAGCGAGATAAAAAGTGCTTATAAGAAAATGTCACTGAAATATCATCCGGACAGGTGTCAAGAAAATGATAAAAAAAAGTGCGAAGAGAAATTTAAGGAAATTACCGAGGCCTATAAAATTATTTTAAGATATTGCGACATTCATAAATTCTCCTTTAAGAAAGAGGTGGTCGAGAAAGTCTCGCCCCGGGAAAAGTATAAAAAACATATAAAACAGTTTTATAAGGACTGGTGGTTTTAATGGGTAACATAGCGGAAATATTAATTCACAGCCTGGTGCATGCCCTGATTATTACTGGTTTTGTCTTTACCATGATGCTTCTCATAGATTATGTAAATATACTTACCAGGGGAAGGCTTGACGGGGCGGTCAGCAAAAGACAGGGATTTCAGTATATTGTTACTTCTTTTCTGGGGGCTACCCCGGGATGCCTAGGGGCGTTTATGAATGTTTCTTTTTACATCCATGGGGTTATAACTTTCGGCGCCTTGGCCGGGGGTATGATTGCTACCTCCGGGGACGAAGCCTTTGTTATGCTGGCTCAGTTTCCGAAATACGCTCTTTTGCTTTTCGGCATTCTTTTCGCAGTGGGTATTGCCGGCGGGTTTTTATCGGATAAGATTTTCCGGTTTTTAGGCATAGAGTATAAATCGCCGGGATGTAAAACCTATCGGAATTTATCGGAAAAATGTGAATGCCGGCCGCTGAGGTTTAAAGAAATAATTAAAGAATTCAAAGATATAAGCTTAAACCGGTTTTTGCTTTTTGTGGTAATATTGACTTATATCTATACTTTCGGCGCCGGCATCATAGGGCCGCAGAAGTGGAACTGGATGCGGGTTACCGCACTGGGACTTTTAGGCCTTTCATTATTTATTATATTTACGGTTGATGAGCATTATCTCCAGGAACATGTCTGGAATCATATATTTAAAAAACATGTGGGCAGGATATTTTTATGGAGCTTCGGGGTATTGCTGATTTTAAATTTTGGACTGGCTTTCTGGAGTATAGAGAGTTTTGTCAGGGATAGTATGGTCTGGGTCCTTCTTTTAAGTGTAGTTGTCGGTGTGATACCGGAATCCGGGCCGCATCTTATTTTTGTGATGATGTTTTCTAAAGGGATGATTCCTTTCTCCGTATTGCTTGCCGGTTCTGTGGTGCAGGACGGCCATGGTATGCTACCGCTGCTTTCCTATTCGGTAAAAGATTCCGTGAAAGTTAAACTGTTTAATGTGGTTGTAGGGATTCTGGTTGGGGGACCGCTTTATTTGATGGGGTTTTAAGAAATAAAAAAAATTTAATACGGCGTTATATTTTGTAAAATACAGCGCATGAATATTGATATTAAAATTTATCTTAAGGATAATAACGGCGAAACTTTTTTGGCAGGGGCTCGATTGTTCTGCTGAAAAATATAGGGCAGACAGGTGTAGTACTCCCCAAAAGTCAAGATAGTTTTAAGCCGCATTTTTGATAGTATTCTCTTTTTCCAGTTTCTTTTCAAATTTATCCGGACTCAAATAATCCAATGCGGAATGAATATGATCCATGTTGTAATCTTTAACTCCTTTCCGAGTCCCTGTAATAACTTCTTTGAAGGTTTCCCATTCATTTAACCAAATGCATTCTTCCTTCAAAGAGTGGATAACCCGTTCAGTGTCGGCATTGTCTTTGGGATTGTCGTAGGCGGTGAAAGCCTCTTTAATTCCCAATGTTGAGTACTCATTCATAAATGCTATACTTGTTGTATCGGAATTTCAATAATTACGATACAATGATTAGGGATAAAGCGAGTGTGCTACGCCTGTGAAACAACCATTTAGGTTGTTTCTCCGAGCGGCTTCGCAAGGGAAAGAATCTGCTTTCCCTGTATGGAGATGAGGGAGCGAACGCTGCTAAATGCAGGAGGAGTGAGCGACTAAATCGTGAGTGAATGAAATGAACGAGGGCAAAGGGAGAGAACAAGTGTGCTCAACCTGAGGAACAACCATTTAGGTTATTCCTCCGAGACGGTTTCGCAGCTCCTAAATGGAGATAGTGACCGAAGGGAACGGCAGTAAGCGACCGAATAAAAAACAATGTATGCTCAACCTGAAAAAAGCTATGAAAACGCTTTTTTCCGGGCGGTTTTGCACCCTATGGAAGTTACGCACCGAAGGTGCGCTAACTTGTCGGTTGGGACCCGGTATCCGACATTAGATTTATTTTGTATTTACGGCTGTAGTCAGGACAGGCGGTATTAACCGCCATTTCTAATGCTTTTTTTTCCACTTTTTGCTTCGACATCTTAAAGAGAGATTAAAACCGACAATTTTCTTTGTATACCAATCTATAACGACAATAAAATAGACCCAGCCAAGGTTTTGTGCCATGAATTTTGTCATCTCTATTTTCCACTACTGGTTCTTTTTCGTTGGTTTCGGCTTGCTCGTATTAAACTTCCTTTTGGCATTGTATCTTCTATTTTTGCAAAGCAACTTATTTTCTTTCATAAGCCGATAGACCTTTTTTTTGTTCATATGTTGGTCTTCACGCCGGCTTAGCCAAGCCCACATCCTGCGGTAACCGAAATATGGCCTTTTTAACTTTATCCTTTTTTCTTGCCGCTGCTGACTTGACGACAGTAGCTGCTTCTGGAAAACCTGAGCGCATCGCATATCGTAGTAACAGGATACCCTTTTTCATGAAATTCGTCGACTGTTTCAACTATCTTCCTATCATTTCTTCGTTTTTTTTTAGGATTTCCACTTTCATGGTAGCCCTGCCTAAGGCTCGTTCCATCTCATTTATTTTTGCTTTCAAACGGGCATCTCCGTTTTTTCTGTATCCATCAAGA
>JAGXOG010000031.1:0-1099 GCA_023660015.1 Elusimicrobia bacterium LH_S2
ACAACCACATATTGGCTTCTTCGTGGGACCAGTACGATCTTCTACATAGATATTTCCTTCTGGGTCTACAGAAATTGTAATAATATTCAGAAACTGCTTATCTCCACCTTTTTCACCATATTTGCCTTCCTCACCAAACTTTAGTAATAACTCCCCCTTGGAATTAAACTTTTTTATGCAATCGCCTCCATCACCAACAATAAGATTATCTTTAAAATCTACTATCATAGTGCTGACATATTTAATTTCCTCTATTACGAGAAGAAGATTCCCTTTTGGATCAAACTTTTGAATCCTATGGTTGGCAGAGTCCCCGATATAGATATTTTCTTTGGAATCTACTATAAACTTTTTTGGTCCAACTGGTTCCCATTCCTTTCGTTCTGGTGGTTTCCAGGCGATACCGAACTCACCTGGTTTTTTCCCTTCTTTGCCCTCTATTACAACATACTTTTTAGCATCTCTAGCTAATACAATATTAGAAAAGATTCCTATCCCAACTAGAACTATTAGATTCAACAGTAACACTTTACAGGTTCTGGCATGTAAACTTTTTAACATTAGTTGTTTCTCTCCTTAATAATTTTATTGCTGAAACAAATCAAAGTTCAGGCTTCCGCAGTCTGTTGGAGTATCATACCTTTCATCTTCAACTACCTTACCTTTGATTGAATCAGCAGGTTTTCTTTTATAGACAAGTCTTTCTTCAGGAATATATTCTGCGAAGCCGCTCCCTGCAATAAAAGTTAAGTATGCCGAATACGGATATCGTAGCAACTATGAATTTTCGTCAGCCACGGCGCACATCGTTTTCATTTTTATTCTTCCTTTTTCATCTTTTAAATTTTATCACAATCACATAAGTATGGCAAGTTTTCATCTGACAGTTCTGAAATATCTGTAAAACTCTGCGGCGACTTCGGAACTTTCAATGACGACCGAAGCCTCATTGTTCAAGGCAAACGCTGTGTATATTCAGTTATGTGAGCCAACAATAGAGTTATTTTTTATTGTTGTTTTTCTGCTTTTTTAATTTTTTTAAGATATCTTTTTGCTTTTTTATTTTCCGGCTCTATATTCAAGACAATTTCACCCTCTT
>JAGXOG010000031.1:1197-6269 GCA_023660015.1 Elusimicrobia bacterium LH_S2
TTGGCTCAACAGCACCAGCAAAAACAACGACGAAAAATAAGATTGCCAATATTATTATTTTGTATCTCGGATATTTACTCATTTCTATTCTTCCCTTTTCCATTTTTTAAATTTTATCATAATCACATAAGTATGGCAAGTTTTCATCTGATGGTTTTAAAATATTTGTAAAACTCCGCAGTAACTTCGGAGCTTTCAATAAGTACCAAAGCCTTATTATTCAACGCAAACGCTGTGTATATCCAGTTATGTGAGCCGACAACAGTAATATAACCGTCAATTATTACTAATTTCACATGTGTAACTGTTCTATCGGAATCAAAATGAACTTTTATCCCTTCTTTCTCAAGCATTTCCCGAACTTTCATACTTTGCTTCTTTATAAGACTGTCTTTATCATTTATTTCAAGAATAACTTCCACTTCAACGTCACGTTTATGGAGAGTTTCCTATACTTTGTAAAAGTAGTTCATTAAAAATCTGAATAGGCTATCAAAAACCTTCATAATGGAGTTGATAGAATAACAAAAGGAGGCAAAGATAGCCCAATTAGGTGATACGAAATTAATGGAGATTTTTCAAAAGGCGCTGGAGAAAGATGAAGATTTTATGAATCATCTTTTAAATGAAAACCCGCAAAAATTTCTTGATATGGAACGTGATCAGCAGATAAGAGCCGACAAACATATCAGAAATGATAAGAAGCAGGGAATGCGCAACGGCTATAAAGACAGAAAGTTAAATACCAGGGTAGAATAACTACAGCTAAAAAAACCGCAAATCAGAGAATTTCCTTTCAAGACAAATATCTTTAAAAATTATCAGCGCAGCGAGAAAGCGTTGCTCTTAGTAATTCAGAAGATGATTATTAACGGAGTATCAACAAATAAGGTGCAAAATATCACAAAGCAGCTTGCCGGAGATCTCATTTTCTCTAAATCGACCATAAGCCGACGAATGTAGGAACCGGATCCTATGGTAGAAGAATGAAGAAACAAACAACTGAGAAGTCATTACGCATATATAATATCGGATGCTTGCTACTTCTATCTCAGAGAAAACAAAAAATTGTGAATATGCCTTTACTGGCTACAGTAGGAATAGATATTGAAGGCCGCAGGGATATTCTGGGAGCGGATATGGCTGTTACAGAGAGTTACAAAGACCTGGCGCGATCACCATAGAAGTTTAATGGCAACAGGTATTAAAATGGCAGGACTTACTGTTTCAGATAAATACGAGGGGCTTGTAAATATACCGGCGGGAGAATACTCGGGGAGCTCACATCAAAGATGCACGGTTCATTTTGAAAGGAATGTATTTTCTAAAGTGCCTTATAAAGAGAGAAAAATAGTGGGAGATTATTTAAAATAGATATATAATTCTCCCACGAAGAAAATGGCGCTTAAAATTACCGCTATGATATCAGAAGAATATCGCCATAAATATCCCGCGGTATCAAAACTCCTGGACGAACATGTGGAGGAAATGCTGGCGTATTACGATTTCCCCGAAAAGCATCGAAGAAAGATCCGCACGACAAATTTATTAGAAGGAACTTTGAATAGCATTATAAAAAGAAAATCTAAAGTTGTCGGAATATTTCCTAACCGGGAATCCTGTCTGCGTTATGCTTGCCGTTTGCTTATGGAAATAGCTGAAGACTGGCAAACCGGCAGAAAATACATGAAAATGGAGGAAAGGTCAGTTGAAGAACCAAAATACTTATTTAAAGAAATCAAGCAGGTAAAATTAGCGGAGGAATTGATGGCTCAATGACTTTTACAGACAAATTAGGATTGACTCGTGCTGCTCACTACCGAATTGTCGCTGTAATCAACATACTCGGATATGTTAAATTTCTCTGTCATAATAAATCTTTATATACCTCAGGTCGCCGAAGCGTAATATTGTCCGAAAGCATTGGCGTACTGTCTCCGTAGCTTGCATATCTTAAGGGTTCTTCCGTTATTTTTGTGTGTATAATCTCTTCGTTGGAAAGCGCCTGGGCTATTCTCTGCCCCTGGGGGGTGACAACCATGCTGTGGCCGTAATAAAGACTGTTTGAATTATCTCTTCCCACCTGGTTTACCGCTATAAGGTGCGTGCGGCTGTCATATGCGCGGGCCCGGTTAGTCAGGCTCCAGGTGTCAAATGACCGCAGGAACGCCGAAGACCGGGCAATTATATCCGCGCCTTTTATGCCCATTATCCGCGCAAGCTCGGGAAAATCTCCGTCAAAACATATAAATATCCCTATCTTTCCGATATCGGTATCAAATACTTCCGCCTTATTTCCCGGCACCGTCCACTCTTTTTCTGTGGGGAAAGGGTGGATTTTTCTGTAAATACCCGTGATCTCGCCATTATCGGTTATAAGCACGGCGCTGTTATATACTTTATTATCCGGGCCTCTTTCATAAGTGGTCCATATGACGTGAGTTTTGTTTTTCCTTGCGGCGGCAGCGATGGATTCTGTGGTTTTCCCCGGAATTTCATCAACGAGCCTGTTTAACTTTTTCGGGCTTAATCCGGTGCTAAATCCCGTAGTTATGGTTTCCGGAAAAACTACAAGATCCGCGGAATATTCATCAACACATCTTGCAATCCACTCGGCACCTTTCTTAAGATTGGCGTCTATATCGGCCGTAATACTTTCTATCTGGGCACCGCAGACAATTATATCTTTTTTCATGGCTTTACCTTTAAATCTTCCTTCAGCAGTTTTCCCACTTCCCAGGGAACGCGGGCTATCTTTACCCCCGCCCCGGTAAGGGCATCTATCTTGGATTCCGCCGAACCTTTGCCCCCTTCTATGATAGCCCCGGCGTGGCCGAGCTTTTTTCCCGGCGGGGCATTCTGTCCGGCAATGAAAGCCGCCGTGGGCATTGCCTTATCCGAACTTTTTATATATCCGGCGAGTTCCTCTTCCATAGAACCGCCTATTTCACCTACAATTACCACTGCTCCTGTTTCCGGATCATCTTCAAAGAGCTTATATATACCCTTGAAAGTACTGCCCACCACGACATCCCCTCCAAGACCTACTATGGTGCTCTGTCCGAAATCCTCTTTCAGAAGATACTGACATATTTCCACGGTCAAGGTACCGCTGCGGGATATTACACCTATATTTCCTTTTTTAACATACTCAATAGCCAGGACTCCGATTTTTGATTCACCGGGCGTAAGCAATCCAGGGGTGTTGGGCCCAATTATTCGCGCTCCTTTTTTCTCCGCATTGGACAGAAATTTAAGTGTGTCGTGCGGACAGATTCCTTCGGTTATTACCACTACGAACTCAATACCCGCGTTTACAGCTTCGTCAACCGCGTCTTTTGTAAACCCGGCGGGCACAAATATACCACATACGTCTATCTCGTGGTTTTTGAGGGCCTCCTTGACACTATTATATACCGGCACGCCGAGATGTTGGAGCCCGCCTTTGCCCGGGGTAACCCCACATACTACCTTTGAACCCATGGCCATCATCTTTTCAGAATGAAAAGTACCTTCTTTTCCGGTTATGCCAGAAACCATTATTTTTGTATCTTTATTTATTAATATAGACATTATACTTCCTTTAAAATTTCTGCCAGTTTTTTACCGGCCTCGATATCGTTTTCAAATATTTCAGTCAGCCCGGCGACTTTTAAGGTCTTTCTTCCCTCTTCTCCGCCGGTACCCCGCATGGCTATTACCATCGGCACTTTGATCACCCTTTTTTTATAGGCGTCGGCAAGCCCCCCGGCAATAACGTCGCATCTTGATATGCAGCCGAAAAAATTGCCGAATATCGCTTTTACCCCAGGGTTAGAAAGAACTATTTCTATGGCTTCGGCCGCTTTGTGATAAGTCCTGCCGGAAACTTCAAGAAAATTAGCCGGCTCTGCACCATAAAATTGGAGAATATCCAACGTAGCCATATTGAGGCCCGCTCCGTTGCCGATTACCCCTACATTTCCGTTCATTTCGACATAGCCCAGGTCCAAGCGGTGTGCCCTTTTTTCAATATCGGTAAAAGTATCTTCTTCTTTTTCATACTCAGGATGTTTATATACTGCTTCATCATATATTGATATACGGGCATCGACGGCCAGGAGACTGCCATCCTCTGTTATTACCAGAGGATTTATCTCGGCAACCTGACATTCATATTCAGTTACAGCATTGTAAAGTTTAATTCCTGTGACCGCTATCTTATCTATAATTTCTTTTGAACAGTTAAGCCCGGAGCATATTTCTTCCATCCGGGGGCGGGCGATTCCCTCCATTATATCTATCTCTTCTTTGATGATGGCCGTCGGTTTCTCTTTGGCCAGGGTCTCTATCTCCACTCCCCCCTCGTCAGAAAGCATAAAGGTTATGCACTTATTGGCCCGGTCTATGGTATAGCCCATATAAAGCTCGCTTGCTATATCCACCTTAGGCTCTATTAAAACTCTCTTAACGATAAGATCTTTAATTTTTTTTCCTATAAGTTCATTTACTACTACCCGGAACTCTTCTTCATTAGAAGCAATTTTTATCCCTCCCGCTTTCCCCCTTCCTCCGGAAAGAACCTGGGACTTTACTATTACCGGTTTATACTCTTTAAAGAAATCCATACCATTTTCAGGACTTTTTATTAAAGCGCTATCCAAGACAGGAATTTCGTTTTTCTTAAAGATTTCCTTTGCTTCGAATTCAAATAATTTCATCTATACTCCTTTCAATAATTAAATTGTCTTTTATAATAGCAAATAATCGAATTTTATGTCAACTGAAAAACCTGGCACGGATTAAAATTTCCAGATCAGGGGAATAAGCCAGGAAGCCAATAACCACATGAATACACTGAAAGGAACTCTGACCTTTACGAAATTCCTAAATAAATACCGTCCCGCGCCGGAACTCATAATATTGTTCCGGTTGCCGGGGGAGTTATAAAAATCAGTGAAGCGGCAAAGGCAATTATACTGCACCCTATACGAGTGAGACACTTTGAAAGTGGAGAGTTTGAAAGAGCAAAAAATCTATTTCGGTTTTAAATCTCTTTGAAATAAAACGCAAAAAGAAGTATTCTCCTTTAG
>JAGXOG010000032.1 GCA_023660015.1 Elusimicrobia bacterium LH_S2
GAATAATATGATGAAATCATAAAATCTTTCTGATTTAAATTAATGTAATTTTTAACAGTTGGAGGATTAAAGAAAGATTTAGATTTAACCATGGCCATAGCGATTTTTACGAATTTGGAGCCAACAGCGAAGTTGACACAGCGAGGATGTTTGCCTCTATCTAAGAGTCTTTGACCGAAGGCAGCAAAATAAGGGCATCCTTTGTTACCTCTGGATTTTAAAGAATTACCGATCTGGTTAATAGTGGTTCTTAAATATTTGTTACCTTGTTTAGATATTGGAAGTCCTTTAGCTTCATATTGTCCGGACTGGCGGATTTTAGACGATGCACCGGCAAGATCGAGTATCTGGCGGTAATGCCGGAAATAGTTAAAACTGCCGATTTCAGCCATAAGTTCAGATGCGTAAATAAGTGAGATACCATGGATAGAGAGCAGATAGACACCTGGGGTTTGGATAAAGAGTTTAGCAATATGCTGTTCTAATTGTTTAATATTTGAGGAGAGTTCTTTGAGCAAATGAATATAGTTTTTCAAGACAATGATATCAATCTCCAATTCATCATAATCTCTGGAGAGAGAATTTTTTGCTCGAGCAACTAATTTTTCGGCTGTGGGTCGGCCTAATTTAGTATTGTTTTTTCTAAAGAAAGTGGTCAGTCGATTAACTCCCATTAAGATTATTCTTTGGGGAGCAGGATATTTTTCAAGGATTAAAAGAGAGGCCTTGCCCCAAAAGTCCGAGAAGATGGGGTCATCTTTATCCTGAAGCCCCGGGAATATGCGATCAATATAGGAGCGGATCATAACCTTAGATTGGGCCCGCTGTTGAACGAACTTACGCCTGGCGCGAGTAGCTCTTTGTAATTTGTATTGGATATCGCGTTTTAATTTTGTGAGAGAACCCCTATTATGTATAAGAGTACTGGCAATAGAATTTAAATCAACGGGGTCGGTTTTCCGGATATGGGAGTCCCGTTCTTTCCAAACAATATAGGGATTAATGAGAATAACCTCGTAACCTTTGTCTTGGAGAGCGAGCATAAGATTTTCATGGTAATGACCGGAAGATTCAAGGCCGACAATAACTTTTTTGGCATTAATTGTTTTTGCTGCTTTATTTAATTTATCAAGATAGATCCGGATTCCATGTTTGTTATTAGGAAAAGAGAAATGAGAGATGATGATATCGCCGTAATAATTAACAAAAGAAGCTGTGTGCTCAAGTTTTGCGACTTCAATGGGAGCAAAAAGGAGTTCATCCAGAGAATGATTTTTGAGAAGTTGTCGGGAATTAATACCTTTGATTCTTTTAATATTTGTTGGTTGTGACATGATTTATAACCTCCGTTTTGGTTAAATAAATTGACATTAATAATTGTAGATATAAGAAAAAAGCAAACACGGGGTTTGCTTTATGTATAAGGCTATGGAAAACAGTATATTTGATAAAAAAACATACTGTTAGAGTATAGCAAAGATATAAAAAAAGGAGGAAGCGTATATAATTTAGAGTATCTATATTCATACTCTTCTTTATATACCAGAAAAATATGGACATCGAAAAAGCAATTAAATTAAGGCAGAGCATCAGGAGCTATTCCGATAAAGATATAGAAGAAGAAAAACTTATGAAAGTAATGGAAGCGGCCCGCCTTGCCCCTTCTGCAGCAAACCGGCAGGAGTGGAGATTTATAGCGGTAAAATCTTCGGGAACCAGAAAAGAGCTTTCCCGGGCGGCAAAAGGTCAGCAAATGGTAAAAGAGGCGCCGGTAGTTATTGTATGTTGTGCGGTGACCGACGGCCATATTATGTCCTGCGGCCAAAAATGTTATCCTATTGATGTTGCCATTGCCATTGACCATATGACTCTCCAAGCCGTTGAACTCGGATTAGGGACCTGCTGGGTAGGCGCTTTTAAAGCCGATGCTGCTAAAGCCATTTTAGATATACCGAAGGATATAGAGGTCGTAGAAATGCTGGCTATAGGTTATCCCCGTCAAAAGTTAGAAGTAAAAGATAAGCCGAGGCTGTCTATGGACGAAATTCTCTATAAAGAAAGCTGGCCGGAAAAATAAGAGTCAAAGTTTTTAGCGGCACAATTTACGGCTTAAACCATTAGCCGGAACATTAATGCAAATTCCAGCCGATAACCTTTTTGTTTCACTTAAATATATACCGGTTGTTTACGCTGCCGGGGTATTTACCAGTTTTACCCCTTGCGTATATCCCTTAGTACCGGTTGTGGCCGGGGTAATAGGCGCAGCTACTGATAAAAAATTTAAGGGATTTATTTTTTCACTTATATATGTTACCGGCATCTCTTTTACATACGCTCTCCTGGGGATAGGGGCCGCCCTTGCCGGGACTATATTTGGCTTAACTTCCCAATCTCATCCGGTTAATATTGTGGTAGGGGGGATACTTATTATTTTTGGGTTAGCTATGCTCGATATAATAAATATTCCGTTGCCGGGTTTTAAAGGTGGCGTGGTTCATAAATATTCGCCCGGCTGGGCAGGGATACTTATATTGGGTATGGTATCCGGCCTTGTAGCCGCCCCCTGCTCGACGCCGGTATTAGGCAGTATTCTTGCTTTAACGGCGGCAAACACAGAGAGCATAATTTCCGGCGGCGTTCTACTTTTTATATATGGTTTGGGCGTTGGAACTTTGCTTATACTTGTAGGCACCTTTTCGAGTTTGACCTCAAATCTTCCCAAAAGCGGCGCCTGGATGAATATTCTTAAAAAGATATTCGGTATAATTATTGTTCTTTCCGGAGTTTATTTTTTAGTTTTTAAGGGGCTGGGCCTATTTTAATTTTCAGGTTTGAGTTGAAAACGCGCAGGTAATTTATTATAAACTATAAGAGTTTAGTGGCGGAGTAGCTCAGGTGGTTAGAGCAGCGGAATCATAATCCGCGTGTCGGGGGTTCGAGCCCCTCCTCCGCTACCATTAAAATGAGGTAGGCAGAGCTTATGAATTATTCATTGTTTGGGGAATTTTATAATTAAATGAAGTTATTAAAATATATATTAATTGTATCAATTGCCGCAGGATTGTCCTTCGGATGCCAACAGGCAGGGCTCTCTGATTACAGCTCTCCGGAAGGAACCTATAAGACTTACCTTGAACAGGCAAAGACTTTGAGAGTGGTTGCAGACCACCGTTATTACCGTCGGGCAACAAGATGTTTCACGGAAGAAAACCGAAAGTGGTTTGAACAGAACTACGATTCTATTTTCTGTAATAAAGAGCCCGGGGTCTATAATAATCTTTACAAAACAAAGAAGTATGCGTATGTATTCGGACGTTCAGTTGTTCCTGCCGGCCCTTCGCCTGAGAATAAAGATTATTCTGTTAATCGGGAAGCAGAAGATCTCGCGATTATTACGGTCTCCGGCTATAAGGAAGAAATTATTTTAAAAAAAGTCGAAGACAGTTGGAAAATAACCGGTCTGTTCGGTGTTAAGAAATCTTTGAAAAAATAAAAGATCCGGAAGGCGTTTAGCTTTTTATGAATAGAGCAGTTCAAGAAGTTTTACATTCCACCGATTTTACAGTTCCCCTCATATTGGCGGTTTCAGGTGGCAAAGATTCTGTCTCACTGCTTAATATGGTTATGAAGTTTTTTCAAAAGTTTAAATCTCCTCCGGAAATAGTACATTTCAATCACGGTTTAAGGGAAGAAAGCAAAAAAGAAGAAGATTTTATCATATCTCTGGGAAAAAAATATAAAGTTAAGGTAAAAATATTTAAATTAAATACTATTGAGTTTAAAGAACAAAATAATTTGTCTATCGAAGAAGCCGCTCGCTGGCTTAGATACAGAACCCTCTTTGAATATACTAAAAACAAAAAAAATAAAGGAAATATATATACCGGACATACCGCCGAAGACCAGGCGGAGACCCTTCTTTTCAGAATTCTTACCGGAAGCGGGAGAAGAGGATTAACAGGCATCAGGGATATTCTGCCTCTTGATTCGGGTTGGAAAGTAATGAGGCCGTTGTTGGATATCAGCTCTGATGAAATCAGGGAGTATGTCGAAAATAATAGTATTAAGTATCTTACTGATAAGAGTAATTTTGATATAGCCATACCACGCAACTTTATTCGGCATAAGATAATGCCCCTGGTAAAAAGACTGAACCCGTCGGCAGTAAGAAACATTAAAAAACTTACCGATATATTAAAAGCAGAAGAAAATTTTTTAAAAAGAGAGGTTAAAAAAAGATTCGAAGAAATTAAAATAAAAAGAGAAGATGATAAAATATACATTGAATTAAATTCCATTATTAGTTATAATAAATGGATAATAAGGAGATTGCTGCGAGATATATCTCCGGTTGATCTGGATTATAACCGCATAAATCTTATTGAAGAACTGATAGATAAAGAAGGGACCCTGCGGTATATAGAATTAGGTAATGGGTGGAAAGTTAGGAAAATTTATGGACAATTGGTTTTTGAAAAAGAGCGGCCTCAGTTCAACGAATTTTTTTATAAAATATCTCCCGGTGATAAAGTAAATATTAGTTCTACGGACATAACTTTAAAAACAACTGCGGTTGGTTTGAACGATATTGATTATAGCCTGTCTAATACGGAATATTTTGATATGGCAGCCCTGGATTTAAATAATATCTGGGTTCGGACGCGCAAAGTAGCCGACAGGATGTCTCTGTTCGGGATGGAAGGCACAAAAAAAATTAAAGATCTTTGTATAGATTTAAAAATTAATTTACGGGAGAGAAACCGGCTTTTAATAATTGGCTCCGGAGATAAAATAATATGGACCGCACCGTATAGGAGATCAGCGCAAGCCCCGGTAAGCAGCACTACAGAAAGGATACTTAAAATAATTTATGACAGAGGATAATATAAGGAACGATATAAGAGAGAAGCTGATTGCCAGAGAAGAATTAAATTCTAAAGTTAAAGAACTCGCCGAGTCTATTAACAGAGATTACCGGGGTAAAAATCCCGTACTGATTTCAATACTTAAAGGCAGTATAGTCTTTCTGTCCAAGCTTATGAAATACATTAATATAGAAAGTTCTATTGATTTTATAGCTGTCTCTTCCTACCGGGGGAGGGAGCAGTCAACAGGAATAGTTAAAATGATAATGGATTTAAGGGAGAGCATAGAAGGTAGAAATGTTTTACTTGTAGAGGATATTGTAGATACCGGTTTAACTGTAGCTTATCTCAGGGATAATTTAGAGACCAGGCGTCCGGCAAGTTTAAAGCTCTGCACTCTTTTAAATAAACCGGAAAATATGGAAATAGATATAAAAATGGATTATCTGGGGTTTAAAATTCCGGATAAATTTGTTGTCGGCTACGGGCTTGATTATAAGGAAAAATACAGAAATTTACCTTTTATAGCTACGTTAAAACCAGAAATATACAGGAATAAATAAATGGCAGATAAAAATAATAAAACAAAAATTTTCAAAAGTTTGTCTTTCTGGGTATTTATATTTATAGGAGCGATCCTAATATCCAGTTACTTAAGTAACCGCGAAAAAATTGAGGAAATCACATACAGTGAATTTAAATCAAAACTTCGGGGACAAAAAATAAAAAAAGTCAAGGTCGCGGATGAAAAAATAACCGGAACTTATATGGATGCCAGCGGGAATACTGTTGAGTTTAAAACAATTACGGTTAATGACCCCGACCTGGTAAAAGAATTACAGGAAGCCGGAGTAATTTACGAGGGGAAAGTTTCAGAGGGCTGGTTTAAAATGTTGATTTTTAATTTCGGGCCCATACTCCTTTTTATAATAATATGGTTTATCATAATAAACCAGATGAGGTCCGGGGGGAAAGGCGCAATGAAATTTGGCAAGTCAAAGGCAAAACTTAATATAAAGTCAAAAGAAAAGAAAGATATAACTTTTGATGATGTCGCCGGGGCAGTAGAATCCAAAGAAGAACTTGAAGAAATCATAGAATTTCTACAGAACCCTAAAAAATTCACAAAGCTCGGTGCAGAAATTCCCAAAGGAGTACTTCTTTACGGCGCTCCGGGAACAGGTAAAACTCTGCTGGCGGCACGAGAAAACAAGAAAAAAATAAATATGCATCATCTTGAGGA
>JAGXOG010000033.1 GCA_023660015.1 Elusimicrobia bacterium LH_S2
GATTGGCATCTCCCGTATCAACTTTTATCTTAACAGTTGATGTGCTAATTACCCCCGCTACAGGCGCTGACGGGACATATACTTTTGTCCATATATTTAAGAAAGTAACGGTAGAATTAAAGACACCTTCATTATTACGACTATTAGATTTGAAATAATATGTTGTATTTGCTGAGAGTCCTTCAAAATATCTATATCCGATATCCTTTGTCCATCTACTTTTTACTATAGTATCGTTAGAATCCCTTAATTCATAATAGAGCCCTGAATCCCCCCCGTCTAAATTTGTGAAACTATCACTGCTTTTTACTCCGATTGAACTTATATCAATTTCATAACTTAAATTCTTTACTTCTTCAATTAAGGTTACCTTTGACTCATACGTTGTCCAATCGGTATTATTCCCCGACCCGTTTTCTGCCTGCGCTTTTATATAATAGGTGGTATTCAATGTCAGTCCCGTAAATTCTCCGTAATTGGTCGGCGAAAACCCGCTTGCAGGATAATAGACCCCGCTTACACTCTCATAAAATCTCAAGCCGCCATCATCTAAATTCGTAAATGTCCCTGCTGCTTGGACTGTTATTGAACTTCTGTATATGCCGCTGAAATCTATTCCCGTAGGTGTCTCTATCTCGGTATATATGCCGGCCGACAGTGAATCTGCTGTCTTTATTCGGGCACTGTTTCTTGCTGCTACCTTATAACTATATTCCGTATTAGCAAGTAATCCTTTGCTTGAGACCCCATTTACACCACCCCAATCATCATATATCTGCCAGGTCTCACTACTTCCCTGCAGACCGTCTGTTTGAAGATAGGTATAAGTTGCAAAATCGTCGCTGGATATTTTTATCGCAAACTCAGTCCAATCAGGATTGCCGTTCGGATTTACCACTACGTTTATTGTTTCTGTGCTTTCGCTTGTAAGATCCGGCTTTGCCGGTTGATTGGCATGAGTTACTGTTGCTTTATCTATTGTCCAATCCGTCAAGTATCCTTTGCGGTTTCTACTTCTAACTTTAAAATAATATGTGGTATCCGGATCAAGCGAAGTCCCGGCTCCCGATACCCAACTTGCCGTAGAGGAAACCCATCCGGAATCTGTATTAGCGGTGTTATTGACTATCTTTATCCCGCTTGAACCTTCACCTAAAGAAGTAAAACTACCTACCGGCTCTATTTCTATGCTGCTTTCATCTATAGTCGCAAATTTTATCCCCTGAACTTTCTGAATATCTGTTACATAAATCCATGCATCATTCTCGGCTCTTGTAACTCCGGCTCTGTTTCTCGTCCGGGCATAAAACCAGTAACTTGTATTTGCTTGTAGGCCTTCTGCTTTCCATACTGTTGTGCTTATATATCCGACCGAAGAAGATATTGTCACACCAAATTCATCATCTAATGCCTCGTATCTTATCCCGCTTAACCCATCTGTTATATTTGTTATGGTGTCAGTTATTTCTATCTTTATTGTGGATGTGCTTGAATCAACTACATCGGAGGTTCGGGCTTGTTCTATATCCGTGGCTAAACTATTTATATCACTGTAATCTGTCTCAATTTCTTGATGATTCCTTGCTTTTAACTTCACATAGTAAGTTGTATTGGCTTCCAGTCCCTTTACAACTATCCCTAAAGCTCCTCCCCAACCATTATATGTCTGCCAAAACTCACTGCTTGCTGTTGTAGAATCACTCTGCACATAATATGTGGGCACTGTTGCATCAAAACTGCTTATCCCTATTACATACTCCGTATTCTCTGTTGCAGGATTATCTCCTTCATCAATAACTATCTTTATCGTTGATGTGCTTTCATCACTGAGAGTTGCTTTTCCCGGAACTGCCGCTAATGTCACTGTGGAGTTATCTATAGTTCCCGTAGTGCTTCCATCTCTGTTTCTTGCCTGCAACTCATAGATATAGGTCGTATTGGGTAAAAGCCCTGATGAGAAATCATCATCTTCCCACCAGTTGTTATCTTTCTTGAAGCCCGTTCCGGTTGTAGTAATTGTATTGTATATATTTATTCCGGAACTCTCTTGAGATAATCTCGTATATTCATTTGAACTTTTAACTTTGATATAGGTCGAACTTTCTACCACAAAATCTATACCTACCGGCTCCTCTATCTTAGTGGCTATTTTACTACCCTGATAATGCGCCTTTAACTCCCCTTCACTTAATGCCTTATCATATATATTAACTTCATCTATTATCCCATCAAAGAAATTGCTTGCATTGCCTGCCGGACCATCACTCCAAGCGCCTATGGTCACCGGATTATCCACATCATTTAAATTCCCTGTCAATGTTGATGAGGATGTCTGGAGCTGCCCGTTTACATAAAGTAATACATGAGTTCCGTCATATACCCCCGCAAGATGTGTCCAAGTTCCTGTTGATATTTCCTGATCAGCTGTGGCATAGTAATTTATTCCACCGTTGCTACGATATACTATTCTGGGTGTCGCTCCGTCTGTAAATATATGTAAACTAAAAGTTTTTCCTGAATCAATGTTATTACTATCCCCATTATCTATAATCCTATCTAAACTTTCTAAACTATCCGCTTTCACCCAGGCCTCTACTGTCATTGCCGAATACTCCGCTTTTATTGTATCCGAACTCCATCCATATCCAAAGTTCCCGTCTACATCCAATCCCTCTCCCATTCTGCCGTTGATCTCAGCTGCCCCCGTTGAATATGTTAGGTGATACGCAGAGGATGTCTCATCCAACCCGCCATCACCAAAATGCCATCTCGATAGAGTATCTGCTGTTTTAACCTCAGACCATACTCCTTCTATCCCATCGGCATTCTGTGCTTTTACGCGAAGATAATAATCTTTATTTATTCCCAAATCTTTTACTACCTGCCCATCTGCTCCTCCCCAGTTCGGAAAACTGTCCCAGTATCGGACAGTTGCGGTAGAACCATCACTTTGGACATAGCTATCCGGCAGTTTTTTGGCGTCTGTACTAACTCCTATCAAATATCGGACAGTTTCACTTAAATTGCCCCCTCTTCCTATCACAACTTTTATTGTCTCACTAGATAATGACTCAACCTGAGTAATGCCCGCAGTTAAAGATAGTGTGGAAGTATCCCTTAATACCTTCCAGGAATTCTCTAACCCTTCCCTGTTTCTTGTCTTTACTTTATATCTATACTCTTCTGACGGGTCTAAGTTAATATCCTTCCACCAGTAATTACCATTATCTGTATTACTCCATGTCGATGAGGAACCGGTAGTTTCATTTAATATTCTAACTCCGCTTCTTCCTTCATTTATATCTCTATATGTCCCTGAACTCCTTATCTTTAAACTATATGGGGTTATCTCTTTTATTACCACACTATCGGCATCTTCTATCCTCGTTGCTGCTGTTGTGAACACAACACTGTTTTCTAAATTCTCATAATTTCTTGTCTTTATGTTAAATTGATAGGTTGTGTTTTCTGTCAATATATCTGAACTCTCCCAGTCATTGGATGTCTGCCAACCGGAATCTTCAACCGTTCCCCCGGGGGTGGTGATATAGAGAGTAAAACTCGTCTCCCCGGCACTTCTGCTGTATCTACCCGGCGCATTTAAAGTTACCGAACTTTTATAAATCTCCAGTCCTACATATTCCGGACTCTCTATCCTGGTATATATATATTTATTGGTATTATCAAAGTTGGTTATATCCGTCCAGCCGGTATTGAGCCCGTCTTTATTTACTGCCTTGAGACGGGCATAATAAGGCCCGTTGGGCTCTAATTTATCGGTAGTATAATTTTTCCCTCTCAGAGTTGTTGAATCTATGAGATTCTCCCAGACAAATAATCCGCATGTATCTATCTGAACTTCATAATCGGTATAGTCCGGATTATAATTTCCTCCGGTCCCTGTCGTCCACTTAACTTTATAACCTGATGCGCTTACGGAAGAATAATTATCATCACCCGGCTGCAGCGCTCTACTGTAGGCACCCGGCTCTTCATCCGAATAATCCGTCTCTACTAACTCTGCATCTCTTGCCTTCACGTGATACCACCTCTCCTCATTCGGACTTAAGGTCAAATCTTTTGTGGATTTGGTTACTATCCAAACTCCTCCGTTTAAGTCACACCAGGTATCGGTACTGAAACCTATATCTCCAGGATCGGCTGTTGAATACTGCACGAAAAACTCGTCTCCCGTTCCCGACCAGCTTATATCCAACTCATCTGCGGTCCCCTCAGGCGCTACTGTCGATAAATTATATGGTTTGTCCGCTCTGGTTATTAAACTCTCAGCCGAACTCCATTCAGTCCAGATTAATGCCTCATTCCTTGCCCTCGCCCCTACCCAATAGGTCGTCCCGGGCACTAATTCGGTGATCTTCCTTGACTCTCCTCCTCCGAAATCGTTGTAGTCCCCATCCTGCGGTGTATTATATATCTCCGGACTTAATCCCACCCCCTGATACCATATACTTGACCAGGGATTACTTGACAGGCGAATGTTGTATATCGTGGTCTGTGATGTATCTTCGTTACCCTCAGGAAGAAGTGTTACTTCCACCGCCCCGGGCTCGGCAGGTTTCGATAAGTTTACATCAGGTATCTTACATAATGTATATGTGCTATATTCCTGCCCGTAATTATTCTCCAAACCGTCATAATTGCGGGTCTTTAACTTAAAATTATATAATTCATTTGCTACCATCCCTGTAGAGAAATTTACATATCCCACCGACTGCTGCCACACACTATAACTCGATGTGTCTATAGAGTATGCCATCCAGCCGCTTAAGCCATCATCTAAATTACTTAAATTTACCGCATTTGCCGGCTTAACCTCTATAGCCGACGATGACACCACTCCCCACACGGCCTCTGAGGGCTCTTCTATCCTCGTCGCCGATGAGGGACCGACTATCCAATCATTTATTATTGCTAAACTCTGATTCTTCGTCCTTGCTCTGAATTGATAGGTTGTATTAGCGCTTAGTCCCGTATAGTCATTACTTTCAGTCAGTAAATCCGAACTGTTTGTCCAGGTAACTCCATCTGTGCTTTTTCCAAATTGGATATAACCATCGGAAGTTAAATTTGTAAAATTCCCTGTTGCCGTTACTACTATGGAACTTTCCCAAATTTCATAATCTACACCGGTAGGACTTTCTATCTTGGTGCATTTATCTCCTAATGATGTCCACCCGCTTTCGATATCATCCCCGTTCCTTGTACGGGCTTGTAGATAATATACCGTATTTGGTGTTAGTCCGGTGAATTGATAACTTGAAATATCTACTTTCCACACCGAAGAATCCAGCAGAACAGAAAAATCACTTACTGTCGATATCGCTGCCTGATACTCTGTCGGTGAAGGATTGCTGTTTGCAGTCCAGTGCGCTGTCATCTCATTCTCTGTTACTTCATCTATTACTCCTGCGGCAGGTGCGTTGGATTTTGTATATCTATTAAATATCTGACTCTCTTGATTCTTTACTCCTTCCCGGTTTCTGGAATTTGTCTTAAAGTTATATTTAGTATTTATATCTAATCCGCTGAATGTATAATACGCAGGCGCTGTCTGTTTCCAATCAGTATCTGTCGAATCAGTGATATTGTATATTATCCACCCTGATTCCCCATCGGTTAATCTTGAAAAACTGTTTCCGGCCTTTACTTCGATTGAAACTGTATCTATAGTTCCGAATATTAAAGAAGTGGATTTCTCTATTAAACTCCCGTAATCAAACCACTCGGTTACTCCCGCCGACAGAGCATCTCCGTTGAAACTCTCTACACTGAAACTCCCTCCTACATTCGGCGAACTTAAATTGCATTCCCAACTCGTCGTTGAAATCTTATCCTGACTCTGAGAGGTGTTAAACTCTTCAAAACTTAATTTTGCCGAACC
>JAGXOG010000034.1 GCA_023660015.1 Elusimicrobia bacterium LH_S2
GTGATAATAGAAAACAGGCTAAAAAAAGATAATACGGGGAATATAAAAATATATGAGCGCTTCTGGGATGCTGATATTGATAGGGAAAACAAAGATACAGTTCATCCTCTTTTAATTTATGCAGATCTCTTGGAAAACGGTATTGATAGAAATATTGAAACAGCAGAAATGATTTATGACCAATTTATTTATAGACATATCAGAGAAGATTGATAAAGATCATATTGAAGTAATAGCAGCCATCAAAGAGGCGGCTGATTCAATGAATATCTCATTTTTTATAATAGGAGCTTCTGCAAGGGATTATATTTTTGAGCATTTCTACGGCATCAGATGTTTAAGAAAAACAAATGATATTGATATAGGCATTAGTGTTTCCACGTGGGATAGATTTGAAAAACTGAAAAAGATACTGTTGAACGAAAAAGAATTCTCTAAAACTAAATTAAAACAGAGGCTCAGATATAGACACAATCTTATAGATATAGTACCTTTCGGAGATATTGCCGCCCCGGATTATAGAATAAGTTGGCCTCCGGAAAATGAAATTATTATGACAACTCTTGGGTTTGAAGAGGCATATCAAAACTCGTTGACAGTAAGATTAGGAAAAAACCTGGAAGTAAGAATCCCATTAATACCGGGGCTTACTGCCTTGAAACTAATATCATGGGAAGATAATTATCCTGATAGAAAAAGGGATGCGGAAGATATCATGTTTATTATGAATAATTATGAAAATGCTGGTAATTTTGACCGTTTGTATGGGCAGGAGAAAGAACTGCTTGAAGATGAAACATTTGACAACACACTGGCAAGCATACGTCTTTTAGGGAAAGATATGTCAATGATTCTAAAAAAAGATGCTAAAGAAAAAATAAGGAATATTCTTGCTGAAGAAACTTCCGATGTATCACAATATAGTTTGGTTCGAAATATGATGCATAGTAAGGATGATTTTGAAAATACATTGTTAAAGCTGGGAAAACTAATAACAGGATTTAATGGAGAGAGTTAATTAATAAATATGGGAATAAGTCTCAATAAATAGATCATATTACTCATCTTTGATATGTAACTTTTTAGATAGTGACCCGGATCAAATATATGGGATACTTTCGAAAAACAGTGAGTATTCTGTAGAAATCAGTCAAAAATATGCGTGGATTGATCAGTTAAGTTCCATGTCGGTTTTCAGTCGAGTTTTTCCGGCTATGAGGGAACGAAATCAAAAATAGGAATAAGAAATGAAGAATAATAAAGTATTAGCAGTGGATAGGCGGTACGCATACTGTAATAGCAGTAGTGGATAAGAAGTTAGATGTAATTCAAAAGGCAGAATTCAGGACTCCGCTGAATAAGGACGAATTTATCCGGGTTCTATCTAAGCAAATTGACCGGTTGGATTCAAACCGCAAAATGATGGTGGGAATTGCCGTATGCGCGCTTCTTTCTGTGGGAGGTAAGAAACTTTTAGTAGCCCCCAATCTGGGATGGAAAGATATTGTTCTTAAAGATTTCTTTGCCCCCTTAAAGAGAGAGTACTTGGTAATAAATGACGGAACAGCTGTCGGGTGGGCAAGTTATATGACAGAATCTGATGAAGAAGTCGTGAGATTTCTGACAGTTATCCTGGGAACAGAAGTGGGTGGAGGAATTATAATAGACAGCAATCTACTTTTGGGGGTTAGACGAAGTCGGTCATATGAAGGTCGATATGGACGGGCCCGAATGTAATTGCGGCAGAAAAGGATGCCTTGACGCATTTTTTGGCGGCAAATATATTCCCGCCAGAGCTAAGGATTGGGAGAACATAGAGGTTGATTTTGCAAAACAGTTATATCAAATGGCGGAATCCGGGAATCAGAAAGCAATAGAGTACTGGAAGAAGATGGGGATATGCTGGGGTACTCAATTTCCAATATTGTAAATTTAAACGGTATTCAGCAGGTCTCCCTGGGAGGGAAAATATCCGGCGCCGGCAAATATTTTATGAATGATTTTAAAAAAAGTTTAAAGAATAATTTAATGGAGCCCCGAATACAGAAATGCGAGGTTTTTATCTCCAAATAGGGTTCAAATCTTTCTTTGATAGGTGCGGCAGCGGTGTTTTTAAATCGTCCGTCAAATCTTAGAAAAAGATAATATCGCGGTATTAAGCACTTATTAACTAAAGAGGCAGTCGGTAAATTACAGAAAAAACTTGACAGAACTAAATGCAAAAAACGTCGGACGATTTTAGATAATATTCTCATTATATGTTATACTGCAGGCTGATATGGTTAAAAAGAAGATAAAAAACAGTTATAAACTTATAGATACGGAACCGGCATTGAGGAAAGTTGCAGTTCTTTTAGGCGGGGAAAAGATACTGGCAGTGGATACCGAGGCCAACAGCATGCATGCTTACCGGGAGGAAACCAGCTTGATACAGATTTCAACAAAAGAGAACAATTATATAATAGACCCGCTTAAAATTAAAAATCTTTCGGTTCTGGGCTCTATTTTTGAATCGCCTGCGGTTGAAAAAATATTTCACGCCGGAGAGTACGACGTACTATGCCTTTCCAGGGATTACAATTTTAAGTTTAATAACCTCTTTGACACAATGACGGCGGCAAAGATTCTCAATGTAAAAAAAATTGGGCTTGGCAATATTCTGGAAAGCATCTTTAACGTAAAGGTATCCAAAAAATACCAGAAAGCCGATTGGGGACGGCGCCCTCTGTTTGAAGAGATGCTTGATTATGCCATGACGGATACAAAATTTCTTATACCGCTAAGAAACAGTTATAAAAAAGAGCTTATAGAGCAGGAACAGATGGCTTTAGCCGAAGAAGAGTTCCGGGACCTCTGCCGGCCGCTGGAGATCGAGCCGGTTACACCGGAGAGTATCTTTTTTAATCTTATCAGGAAGGGGAAGTTAAACAGGCGTCAAAAATCCGTAATGTGGAAGCTGATTAATATACGGGACAGGGAGGCAAAAAAGAGGGACCGTCCTCTCTTTAAGGTCTTTTCCGACAAAATGATTCTGAGAATTGCGACCGAACTTCCCCGGACAAAAGAAAAGTTGAGTAAAATAAAAGGGATGTCGCCTTTTAATATGAGCAAGTATGCCCCCCGGTTTCTTGAAGAGGTGAGAGCTAAAACCGCTTTGTATCCGAAAAAAGAATCTCGCAAAAAACAAAGAGGGGGCAGAGGTTACCTCCTGAGGCTGGAGAAGATAAAAAAATGGCGGACTTTAACGGGTAAAAAGAATAATCTTGCTTCGGAGCTTGTCCTGCCCCGTCATCTGATGGAGAATATTGCGAGGAAAAACCCTAAAACAGCCGGCGATCTTAAAAAGATTATGGCCCGGTTCCCCCATCGGCATAAACTCTACTCTTTAAGCATTGAAGACCTCTTTCAACTGCCGAAAGCATTAGAATAACAGATAACTTTTCTATCTTCTGAAATCTTTTTTGCGGGCTTCCAGCTTGCCGGCAGTTATCTTATAGGGCAGTGCGGAATCCGGCTTGCCGTATTTTGAATCCCCCAGCCCTTCTTTTAAGAGATACTCGGTAACGCTGATATATTCTTTATTCACCGGCGCGTAAATATAGGCCAGCAAGCGGTCGTAGGTATATTCGCCGACCTTGGGTATGACCAGCAGAACTTCTTTGCCTCCTGTAAGTTTCCTGTTTACTTCCATGGCCTCTCTTGCTTTTGGCTCGTCTTTCTCATTCGGTGCGTGAGCAATCTCGGGGGTGTCGATACCCAGGTACCTTATTACGGTATTGTCAGCAAGCTTAACCGTGTCCCCGTCATATATATACCTAACATAGATAAACCTTAGATTATATCCCTTAAATTCGGGATGGGTAAAGATAGCCGTTTCTTTAAACGGTTCTTTAGCTGATCGGTTATATAAATGCAGGGCGGAGGCAAAAAGGGTGATAATTATAACAGATATTATGATGAATTTATATTTTTTCATAGTGCTATATGGTATAATTTATCTTTTAAATTTCAAAATAAGGCTCAAAAAAATTATGCCTTTCTATTTGACGGAAATTTAGAAAATCGGCAAAATCGTGTTATAAATTTATACAGTAAATACGCGCGTATGACGGCAAAATGTTAAGGGAGATTTAGGTATTTACAAAAAAAGGAAGGAGACCATAAAAAGCTTACATTTAATTTTTATAAGCGGACTTTAGATAAAGATAAAATATAATTCCGGCTTATATAGAGCCGGGTTTTTTTATTGGTCTTTAAAGTAAAAAAGGAGCTCTGATATAATGAAGAAAATTTTTGTTTGTCTTGTGACGGCTGTTTTTATTCTCTCTGATGGTAGATACGGCAAACCGCCTAAAATATCGGGAAATATTGAATAGGGTTCCCGTTACGCCCTGCCCTATGAAGATACCGCCTCACCCATGCTGTGGATAGAGGCTACAGAAAATGCCCCTCAGGAGGCCTGGGCTTATAATTTCAACAAGGGGACCTTCAGCTATATCATTCTGTCAATGAAAGTGTAAGGTATACGCTCAAGTATAATTATATCAACAAGGATTTTTACGCCGCCGATTTCAACAGCAAGAATAGCCTTAATTATTACCGCGCCTACTCCTGGTTCAAATTAAGCAAGCCCTTAACCTCAAGGTTGAGTATTATATGAGAAAACAGGATTACAGCTACCGGACATGGGATAATCTTACCCATGTTCCCAATATGAGGCTAAAATGGGATATCGATAAGGCAAGAAAGAGGAGGGCTAATATTTTCCTGAGGACATCCCGTCAGAGATATAGTAATCCGGTGAAAGTTAGAAGGACAAGGACAATATCTCCACACGGGTCAATTACGGGGGAGAAGTATATAAGAACTTGCTTTTAAAACCATAGTATACCTACACATACCGCCATTACCCGAATAACCCCGATGAGTCCAATGCTGTAAAAAAATTATGTCTGCCGGATTTGATTATAATTTTAGGAGGAAAAAACATAATATGGCAATACAGTTTTCAGGTTTGTTTGCCAGGGTTTTTGCCCGGACATGGTTTCCCTACATAAGAAAACTTAAAGAGGGAAAGATAGGAGGCTTTGACAAAAAATTTCTCAGGTTTGCTATAAGCTCAGTTATTTTATCCGTTGTATCCGTGCTGCTGATAATTCCCGGATACAGAAATTCGGAAGCGGCAGTAATTGACTTTTGGACCGGGGTCAAGGCATTTGCCACTGCTTTTGCGTTCGGTCTCGGGTGGAATTCTCTTATAAACAATCGGCGAAGTGGGGCGAGGGCCTCAGGGAAAATGAAAAGTAATTTATGGTAATGCCGCATTTGACATAACCGGGCAGGTTATCTATAAACAGGTAAACCCGCGCAATTTAAAGCAGCAAATCAGAGATAACGTAAATAGATAAAAAGGAAAATTCAAGAAAATGCTTACCGGAAAACAAAAAAGATATTTAAGAAGTAAAGCAAATATTTTAAAGGCCATAGTTTATATAGGAAAAGAGGGTTTAACCGGATCGGTGGTAAACGAGATTGACGACGTCCTGAAGGCAAAGGAGCTGGTCAAGGTGTCCGTTTCCGGAAAGAGCCCGATAAAGACAAAAAAAGCCGCTAAAAAAGCAGCAGAGTCAACCGGCGCTGAAGTTGCCCAGATTATAGGCCGAAAATTTCTTCTTTACAGAAAATCAGATACTACCCCGGAGATAGTCTTACCCTGAGGGGGCTCTATCTGCATTGTCGCCGTCGGGGGGGGATTGGGCAGCGCTTACAGGGTCTCTACCGGGGACAATTTTAACGTATAATATTTAAATAGAACTTTTAAATTTCTTTTATCGCGGGAAAGAATTAATAACTA
>JAGXOG010000035.1 GCA_023660015.1 Elusimicrobia bacterium LH_S2
AGAAAAAAGCAAACACGGGGTTTGCTTTATGTATAAGGCTATGGAAAACAGTATAATTGGTAAAAAAACATACTGTTATAGTATAGCAAAGATATAAAAAAAGGATGAAGTGTATATAATTTAGAGTATCTATATTCATACTCTTCTTTATATACCAGATATAGATGGTTCTACCACTGAAGAAACTTCTGAGATTTCTCTTACTCTTCCTTCACTTAAATTTGCAATAGGTTACGCTTTCTAAGAAAGCACAGCAATTTGGTTTATATAAAAAGGGCAGTTTTTTAAGCTCTCCCTTTTTTATTGCCTTTCTCTTTTTCCTTTATCTTTTTCCAGTTTTCAAGGATTTCTTCAGTGGAACTGACTTCAATATCGTCAAAGACATGGGGATGACGCCGGATAAGTTTTTCAATAATTCCTTTAAGTACGTTGTCTATTTTAAAGTCATCGTTCTCTTCGGCTATCCGGGGATGAAAGATTATCTGATAAAGCAGGTCTCCGAGCTCTTCTTTGAGGTTTAAAGTGTCTTTATTCTTTATGGCATTTGCAACTTCACCGGTCTCTTCTTTCAGAGCAGGAAGAAGCGATTCATGGGGCTGCTGTTTGTCCCACATACCCCCCTCGGGTCCCCGCAGGGTACCGCAGAATTCTACAAGCTCAACAAAGAGTTTTCCCATCTTATTATTCATAATTAGCCAATATCATAAAATTTGACAAAAATCAAATAATTATATATAAAATAATAATAGTTGCGGGGTAGAGCAGTCTGGTAGCTCGTCGGGCTCATAACCCGGAGGTCACAGGTTCGAATCCTGTCCCCGCTACCAATTTTATTTTCCACATTTAATAGAAACTATATGTTTATTTACAATATATATTTTATATGTTAATATTATAATATGAAGCAAGATTCTAAAGAAATTTTAAAAGAGATGCGAATCGGCGAGATATTAAAATCTTTGGATTTTATAGATGATGCCGAATTAAAAAAAGTACTGGAAAAACATAAAAAATCGGGCGAACGGGTAGGTGAAGTTTTATCTTCCATGGGGTTTGCCGACATGGAAGTTATCCTCTCCATTGTAGGAAAACAGATAGGTCATCCTTACATAAACGTTTCTGAATACGGAAAAATACCGTCAAAAATACTGAATTATGTTCCCGAATTTGCAGCCCGGAACCATATGATAATACCATTTGAAAAAACCGGCAGCAGTTTAAAAGTAGCCATGAGCGACCCCCAGAATGACGAGGTCCGCACTGCACTGTCTGTACTTACCGGACTGGAAGTCACCGCTTATCTTACTTCCGAAGAAGAATTATTAAGTGCAATCAGTAAAAATTATTAAACCCCGGATTCGGCTTCTTTTTCAACCTGTATAAGAGAGAGGTGTTCCCGGGTAAGAAAGAACATCCCCACGGCGAGAATAGTAAGTATCTGCACAGCATGGATAAGCATAATAAACGCTGCCGCCCGGGATTTCTCTACGCCTAAAAGAAGGCACGCTCCTATGCCGGCCGCCTCGTAAACCCCTACAAATCCCGGAGAAGACGGAAGAGATATGCCCAGTGTCACAATGGTCATAACAAGTATCGCACCGGTATAAGTAATCTGAGTCAGGCCCAGTCCCTGGGCCACAAAGTAAAATGCCAGGGCATTAATTGACCAAACCCCTATTGATATTACTATAGAAAGAAAGAGGTGATGTCCTTTCTTTAATATCTCCAACCCGTTGATAAAATCATTAATTAAATTCTCGATTTTATTTTCTAATTTATCAGGTAAAAATCTTAATATAAATCTATTTAAAAGGTAGAGGGTTTTATTCCTAAAGTACATAAGGCCGTAGAGTATAACTATGAGCCCCACGAGCACGGCCAGAAATATTATCCACATACTCCGGATATAGTTCGGAAAAGGGTGAGACATAAATACCAATGTGGAAAGTGAGAGGATGGCGAATATATCCATCATTCTTTCAATAATGATAGTGCCCACTGCGCTTGTTTTTGATATCTCTTCTTTCTGCCCTATAAGAAAGATTCGAATTACTTCGCCGGCTCGCAGAGGAAGGACGTTGTTAGCCATAAAACTTATAAATACAGTGGAAAGGAGTTCTATATATTTTATCAGTTTTATGGGAGCAAGCAGAATTCGCCACCGCAAAGAGCGCATTGAGAAATCAGCTATGACTACGGCAGCGGTCACTATTACAAACCGATAATTGGCTTTTTTTATCAGAGCAAGAGCTTTTGTGAAATTAACGCCCTTTAAGGCCAGCCACAGAAAAAATATACTTAAGGGAATACCTGTGAGAAGAGTTATTCGTCTTTTAGTTAATTTCATATATCTATTTGCTATATTATTTCGGAAAAAGCTTTAAATATCTGCGGAGAAAATTTTGCCGGATCAAGCTTGTCTTTATCTTTTACCATGTAATAATATTCGAGAATAGAAACAATTCCAATCTCCGGAGTTATAATATCGACGGAAATATTTTCCGGGAATCCGGAGCCGTCGCGGTATCTGTGATGGGCAACTATAAAAGGTTTTAGTTCCTTAAGCATTTTTATGCTTTTTACCATCTCTCCGCCGATTAGCGGATGGAGTCGGTATCTGTTTTCCGGGGTTAAGTCAATATCAATGTTAATGCCCACAAGTTTTGGGTTTTCAACCCCTAAAAAACCTATATCGTGAAGGAGGGCGGAGCGGTGTATCTTCTGTATAGATTTTCCGGATAGACCGAGCTTTTCTCCGATTTGAGAAATATGACGGGCCATATTCCAGGAATGCCCTTTCGGGGTAGGTTCGGGGGCGCCCAGCGCTTCGCTTCCCATGACCAGAAAGTCCATCATGTTGGAAAAAGTGTTTTTCTGGTCGGTCTGGGAGAGAGTACTGGTTATAATAACTGCGGCCAGCCCGGCAAATCCGGTTAAAGTGTCTAAATCCTGCTTTGTAAACTCACCGTTTTTTTTATTTATAGCTTCTGCTACCCCTATTAGTTTTTTGTCAGCTATCATTGGAACGCCTATTATGGATTTTGTGAGGTAACCTGTTTTTTTATCGGTTTTCGGGGAGAACCTCTCGTCGTTATAGGGGTCGTTTACTATCTCTGATTTGCGGTTTTTGGCGATCCAGCCGGCTATTCCTTTTTCAAGAGGGACCTTAAGTTTTTTTAATATATCCTCCCCGGTAGCTGCCTTAAAATAGAGGTTCTCGCCGCTTTCGTCAAGAAACATTACTGATGAACGATCGGCGTCCAGCAGGCTTTCCACCGCATTACTTATTTTGGAAAGTAGTTTGTCCAGGTTAGATGACGAACTAAGTTCTTGGGCAATATTAAAAAAGCTTATGGAACTTGTAGCGCTGTTGCCCACAGCGGTCTTTGCACTGGATGATTTCGGGGGCTGTCCGGTAAGGCTGAACCCGCATTTAGGACAAAATTTATAATCGGACAAAACTACTTTACTGCATTTAGGACATGTATCCATATTATTGACTCACTCTCAAGAGTTCTTCATAGGTAGTTATACCGTGTGCAATTTTTACTATGCCGTCGTTCCACAGGGAGCGCATACCGTTTTTTGTGGCGTACTTTTTAATGGGACTGGAGGCTATCTGTTCGAAAAGCAGTGACTTGAGGCCTTCATCAAAAACCAAAATTTCATGGATGCCTGTGCGCCCTTTATAACCGGTATCCCCGCATTCTTTACAACCTTTGCCCACCATGGGTTTTATTTCATTCGGAGGTATCTTAAGGCGCTCAAACTCTTGTTGAAGTTTGGGGGGGATTTTTTCAAGTTTAGTCTTACAGGATTTACAAACTGTTCTTATCAGCCGCTGGGCCAGCACTGCCTCAATGGTAGAGGATATGAGATAGCGGGGCACATTCATCTCCGCAAGCCGGGATACTGCTCCCGGTGCGCTGTTTGTATGCATGGTAGAAAGAACAAGATGTCCGGTCATGGCAGCTTCCATGGCAATCTGGGCGGTCTCCCTGTCCCTTATTTCCCCGACCATTATGATATTCGGATCCTGCCTGAGAAATGCTCTAAGAGCTGAGGCAAAGTCAAGGCCTATCTCCGGGTTTATACTTAATTGTACAACTTCCCCGAGGTCGTATTCAATAGGGTTTTCAGCGGTAAGTATTTTTTCCGGGGTTACCGGCAGTTTTTCCCCGGCGGACGTAACTTTTGATTTTTTGATTATATAATTTAAGGAAGAATAAAGTGTAGTAGATTTACCGCTTCCTGTGGGTCCGCAGACAAGTATTATGCCATAGGGTTTAGAGAGGACGCTTTTAAATTTTTCCAGGGTATCCGGAAGAAAACCCAGTTTGGGAAGGTCTACCATTATGCTTGAGCGGTCAAGTACCCTCATGACACAGCTTTCCCCGTAAGCGGTAGGAATTATATTAACCCTGAATTCAATTGGCTTGTTACGGTAGGATATCTGAATCCTCCCATCCTGTGGCTTTCTCTTTTCGGTTATGTCCATTGTTTTGGACATTATCTTAATTCTGGCCAGGATAGCGTTAAGAAGACTCTTTGATATATCAAAAGAAGATTTTTCCAGTCGTCCGTCTCTGCGATACCTTACCTGCATATGTTTTTCAAAAGGCTCTATGTGAATATCGGAAGCGTCCCGGGAGAGGGCCTCAAGTATAATGCCGTTAGCAAGTTTCCTTGCTCTTTTCTCATCGTCCTCACCGGATTTTTCCATTGTAATTTCTTCTCTGGGTCCGCCTGTATCTTCTTTTATCTCACCTCCGGAAGATTTTGTAGCTGAAGATATATAGTCGGTTATTTTTGAGTCCTGAGTAAATATGTTATTTAATCCTTTTGTTATATCATCGGGCATAGCGAGATAGGGTTTTATATCGTAATTAGTGCGCAGGTGGAGGTCTTCGGTGGCGGCAAGGTCCCAGGGTTTGGCCATGGCGGTGTATAGTAAACCGTCGCTGCGGGCAAAAGGAAGTATACGATACCTGCGGGCAAAAGGAAGTATACGATACCTGCGGGCAGTTGTTTCGGGTACCATCCTGACCGCGTCTTCGTCAATGTCTAATGATTCAATATCCACGGCCTTAACATCCCAGCTTTTGCTCAGGACCTGCAGAAGCCGCTGTTTGGAAAGTGTTTCGGTGTCAATAATGACCTGTTCGACGGGTTTTCCCAGCTGCCGGGCTCTTTTTTCAAGTTTATTAAAAATGTTTTCAGTTAATAACTTGTTATTTATAAGCGTTTTTTTTAGTGTGTATCTTTTGACTATCATAAATTAGTTTGTTTATATTTATATAATATCAGTTAAAGTTTAAAATATTTTTTCTGCAGTTACAGCTTTATTTTACAAGCCGCCCCGCATGCTTTTCTTAAAAAGGAGCAGGGTCTAATGATGCCGGGAGGGGGGTTCTGTTTGCCGCCGCCTAACTCCGTCGGCTACAGAGCAGGGATATTCACTTACGTCCTTCGGACTCATCTCCGTTTAGATGCTGCAAAGCGTCAAGAGAAACAGTCTAAATGACTGTTTCTTAGCGAAGCACACTTGTTCGAAACCGTCTCGGAGGAATAACCTAAATGGTTGTTCCTCAGGTTGAGCACAC
>JAGXOG010000036.1 GCA_023660015.1 Elusimicrobia bacterium LH_S2
CGGTTTAATCAGACAGTTTTTTCCAAAAGGGACAGATTTCAATAAATTGACTCGAAAGGAAATAAAAGATGTTCAGCACTTGCTTAATGGCAGACCTCGGAAAGTATTGGATTGGGAAACACCCTATGAGTCCTTTGAAAAATTGGCGGGTGTTGCGTTAGAACCTTGAATCCAAGTTACCTTTTTTGTCTGTTGTTCTTGAGCAAACGCGCACGGCCGGTGAGATAAAACATGAGAGAGGTTGAACCTCTCTCATGTTTCAAATATTTCGGGTTTTTATTTCAGGATAATCTTGCGTTGGATAAGACTCCCGGTAAAAAGATTATTTATGCTGCTAATATCCCCTGTCTCTGATTTCATCCTCGTTAAACCCTAAATAATGGGCAATTTCATGAACAACGGTTTTAAAGATATGCTCTTTCATTTCACCGGACATATCCGGGCCGTATATCTTTTCAAAACTATCCTTGTATATTTCAATACGGGTGGGTTCGGTCTGAATAGAAAAAGTTCGCTTGTTCTTTTTTGAAACCCCGGTAAATAGGCCGAATATCGTTTTTTTTCCATATTTGCTGTAAACTCCGTCCGGCGGCTTTTCTCTGCTTATTACCGCAATTTCATCCATGGATAGAAGTTCCCTGTATTTTAAGGGTATCTTTTTAATGGACTTATTAACTTCCCGTTTAAATTCCTGTAATCTCATGACATTTTATTTTTTAAAAAAATATTGGCCTTATTTCCGGCGGTCTATACATATTTGTACCGTTTACATCTATATTCAGCGTAGTCGGGAAAAGTGTTTATTTTTAATTTCCGGAGAACTGCTTATCTGAAATTTCCGATATGTCCTCTATATCCATTATAAGCACCGTAGAACCCTCCTTGTGTCCCATGGCGGTTATTACCATTCCCCTTTCTTCTTTTTGGAGCATGGTTATCTTGCCCCGGATATTACCGAAAGCCGCCATCGTTCCCATATCGGAAGGGATATCTTCCATTTCCCGGATAACCTTCCACTCCTCAGATTTATAATAATCTACGAAATTTTTATTAACTTCTTCGGCCGGCTTTTGGGTTAAAGAAATTTTCAGGTTTTCTTTCTTTTCCGGCAGTTCTATTTGATAGGAATCTTTTCTGTATTCTGCGGGAATACCCGATTCAATTTTAGTGCCAAATCTGTTTGCTATAAAGGGCAAAGCCCTGTGACGGTTACGGTATCCCCATACACCCAGCAAGACAATAATTATTAATACTATCCCCGCTGCCCCCAGGCAGCCCAAAAGGCATCCTTTCTTCTTTTTCTTTTTTTCTTCCTGCTGGAGGCTGTCTTCCATTTCTTCAGCGGTGAGCGGGGTCTGTTTTTCTGCTGAATTTTCTTTCGGTTTATTCATCTTTATAAAGTTGCCCCTTTCCGTCATATTTTCAATCTTCTGATTTTTTCCTAACATAGTTCCGATAGTCTTCAAGCCTGAAGTTATCTTCATCTCTTAGTCCGCATTTATTTAAAATATTTACCACTGCCTTGTGAGAATTGTGAAAGTTATACTCTTTTTTGTCAAGTTCCTCATACAGACCGGCCATTCCGCCGGGGTTTCTACTACTATCTCGATTGCGTCTAAATTTGTAGTATCCGGGACATTTATGGTACCGGCGTCTATTCTTAAAATTAATATGCCCTCCAGCTCTTTAAATTTCTGCATATTAACTTATAACTTTGTATCTTACCTTATATTCTATAATAACACATTATAAAAAACACGCCGGGAAATACTAATTTCCACTTGATTTACTGCTCATTTCCCTGAAATACTTTTCAACTCCATCCATACCGCACTTGCAATTTTGCCGTACTCCTTATAGAGTTCGTTCCGGCTCATTTTTACGGCTTCTGCTTCGGTAAAATCCAAAATTTTTACAAGTTCTTTTCTTATTTTATCTTATTTTTTGACGGATAAGTAAAATCTTTTATTCTTTTTTTTGCCGACGGAGAATCTCCTTTCTTAATGCAGCAGCGCCAAAGCCGCAATATATCTGGCACCCATAAAAAACTTAAGTCCCATGGAATGAAAAAGCCCCCTGGTTACAAAAAGATACCCTAAAATAAGATTGAACAAAAACGTTAAGCCGAACCGGACTATAAATATATAAGACCAGTTAATCTCAATCTGAATAAATTTAAAATATTTAAATGTAAGCAGTGATGCTGCACCGGAAGCAAGAATTACCCCCCATTTTCTGTTTTTCACCAGTGCTATGGCCAAAGTCGTTATACCCCACCTCAGTATTATTTCTTCCGTAAAGGCAGCCTTGATTACTACTGCCATTATATAAAAAAAATTCTCGGGATAAGACACGGGGGATAGTGTAAAAAAATAACGGTCAAATAAAAAATAAGAAGCGCCTGTAAGTACGAGACCGCAGGCTGCAAGAATAGGGATGTCTTTTGCCAGCCGGGAAAGACTGCCGAAACCGGGAAGTTTTTGACGTCTAAAAAAAAGATACCCACCCAGGGAGCATAAAAAACACAAAAGAAAAAGCAACATAACCTGGGGCAGGATAAGAAACCACGCGCTCTTTCCATAAACAGCGCCGGACAGAGGCATGACCTTCGCGGCCAAGTAGTAAAAGTAGGGGACTGCTGCGACCGCCGAAATTAATCCCAACCAAAAGGCCCGGGCCGGAGCCGTCTTAAAATGCCCCCGGAGAAATAAATTATTGCCGTTTCCTGCATCATACATGGTTTTTGTTTTACACTACAAAAAATTTTATATCATATAGTAAATTTTTGTCAAACTGATGAATCTTAACTAAAAAACGGGATGGGAATATGCTCTAACTTCGGCTGTCGCCGTCAGTATTCAAAGCAGATACGATAGTTCATTTAAATATTATACGCATTTTATTCTTATTTCTTCTTCTTTGCATTTTTTAAAATTCCTGCGGCCTTTGCCGGATAATTTTATATCTTTTAAAAACCTTTTAATTAAATGCGTCTCCTGCGCCTGTGGATCTGCCGAATATGTATATCAATAATACCCCCTGCACTCTACCAGAGTTGTTTCCCCTTTACTTTAAGCAGATAATAATCGTAATTTCCGGCCAGACCGCAATAGAGCCAAAAAAACGGCCCCGGTATTCCGGCAAGAAGACCGGCTATAACAAAAAGAACTATTGCTTTAACCCAGATGCCCTTGTACAGATACCAGAAAATTCCGAAAAAGAAAGCTGCCCAGTTCCATTTGAACTGAAAACTTCCCCCCGAAAAATCAAATTCTTTAAATACCCTCCGATAATAAGGTTTTACTTTACGGTATATTTCACCCTCATTTCCTGTGTTAGTCACATTATATCTACGATTTATTCTTCCCGAGGCACAAAATTCTCTTTGAGAACCCCGCATTCAGGGCATACCCGGTCATGGGGTAGATATTCAAAAGACGTGCCCGGCTCTATTCCCCGGGTATCGTCTCCTTTTTCCGGGTCATAAACATATCCGCTTACAATACATTCGTATTGTTCCATCATAAGTCCTCCTAAGTCCTCCTACGGGATAAATTATCCGGTAACTAAATTCTTAACAGAATAGAGTTAAAAAATCAAATTAAGGAGGACTCCTGCGGTAAGCGTTGATGCGAGCATAATAAGCGCGTCTTTATCCGCTGCCTGAGGCCGAATTTTTTAAATATCACCGAGAAAGCAGCCGCGCAGGCAAAATATATAGTAAGAATAACACTTGAAATTAACTCTTTAATTGGTCTTTATTTTTTAGAGCTTTTTCGTTTGTTGTGGTCTAATATTTTTTTACGAAACCGTATTTTTTTAGGGGTTACTTCCATGAGCTCATCCTCGTCTATAAATGCAAGTCCCTGTTCGAGAGTAAATTTTTTTGCCGGGGCAAGGTTTAACGCGTCGTCCGAGCTTGCGGCACGGACATTGGTAAGTTTTTTTGTTTTACAGACGTTGATAATAAGGTCTGTCTCGCGGGTATTGGACCCTACTATCATCCCCCCGTAAACTTTTTCTCCGGGCTCTATGAAAAACATTCCCCGGTCCTGAAGTTTATCTATTGCATATCCGGTAGCTTCGCCGTCGCTCATTGATATCAGGGCTCCTTTCGACTGGCTCTCAATCTCGCCCCGGTAAGGCCCGTATTCGTAAAAGACATGGTTTAATATTCCCGTCCCCCGGGTATCGGTTATAAATTCGTTGCGATATCCCAAAAGTCCCCGGGAAGGAATATGAAACTCCATACGCGTATATCCGTCGCTGCCGGAAGCCATCTTCACCATCTTCCCTTTTCTTTTGCTGAGCTTGCCTATTACCGCTCCGGTAAATTCATCAGCTACGTCGATGATAACAATCTCTATGGGCGCCAGGGTTTTGCCGTTCTCCTCACGAAATATTACCTGCGGGCGGGAAAGTTGAAGCTCGTATCCCTCCCGGCGCATATTTTCAATCAATACCGCCAACTGAAGCTCGCCTCTTCCCTTTACCCGGAAACTCTCCGGGCGGCTTGTCTTTTCCACCTTTATACTGACATTGGACTGTATCTCTCGCCGGAGACGCTCCCATATATGTCGGGAAGTAACGTATTCACCTTCCTGCCCGGAAAAAGGCGAATCGTTTACCATAAATTCTATGGCCAGCGTAGGCCGGTCAATTTTTATTACCGGCAGAGGCCTGGGATTCTCCCTATCCGCCACCGTCTCCCCTACATCAATAACTTCGGAGCCGGCAATAGAGACTATATCGCCTGCAACAGCCACGTCAACATCCGTTTTATCGAGGCCGGAGTAAGCGTATATCTTAGTGACCTTAAAATCATCCATTGAAGAATCGCTCTTAATCAGCATTACGCTGTCCCCCTTTTTAACGGTACCGTTATGAATCTTACCCGTTCCTATTTTTCCCACATAACTGTCGTATTCTATGGCAGAGACCAGGAACTGAAATGGTTTTTCCGGGTCACCTTCGGCATCGGCAACATGCTCTGTTATAGCTTTAAAGAGCGGTTCAATATCCCCGGATTTGTCCTCCATCTCCGTTTTAGCTATCCCTTCTTTTGCCGAAGTATATACTACCGGAAAATTAAGCTGTTCGTCGTCGGCTTCCAGATCGATAAAAAGGTCGAAAATATTGTCCAGGACTTCATGGGGGCGACTGTTTGGCCGGTCAATTTTATTTATTACCACTATTACTTTAAGGCCTAACTCAAGCGATTTTTTGAGGACATACTTAGTCTGGGGCATGGGCCCTTCAAAGGCATCCACTAAAAGAAGCACGGAATCGATCATCTTAAGGATGCGCTGAACCTCTCCCCCGAAATCCACATGCCCCGGCGTATCAACGACATTTATTTTATATCCCCCGTAATTAAATGAGGCATTTTTAGAGAATATAGTTATCCCTCTTTCTCTTTCCAGGTCGTCGGAATCCATAACCCGGTCTACAATTTCCTGGTTTTCTCTGAATACACCGGTCTGTTTAAGCATAGCATCCACAAGAGTAGTCTTGCCGTGGTCTACATGCGCTATTATTCC
>JAGXOG010000037.1 GCA_023660015.1 Elusimicrobia bacterium LH_S2
TAATAAAATAAGAAATAATTCAAATGGATTAAGTTCGCGGGAACTGCCGGAGATTGTCAGTCAATATCTATAATCCGTTGCTCTTTAGCAGTGATTATATTAAAACTGTCTCCCCGGTCTTCGGACATAATTCTATATTTCGCGGTAAGTTCGGTAAGATTAATATCTTCCCGGTTTGGGTCATGATGAAAAAATACGAGGTTGCCGACTTCAGCGCGTCTGGCCAGGTCCATGGCCTGTTCAAACGTGGAATGCCCCCATCCGCGGGAAGTGCTGTATTCTTCCTCGGTAAACTGGGCGTCATGTATTAAATAATCGGCACCCCGACAGAACTTGACAAAATCGTCAAGGGAAGTTTTCGGAGTTTTGCTTTCCAATTCATTGTCGGTCATAAATACAAAAGACCGGTTTTTATTTGTAAACTTAAACGCAATAGTTGTTACGGGATGGTTGGTCTCTATTGTCTCTATATTATATCCGTATTTTGTGTAATACTTTTTATTGTTGTCGTCAAAATTAATATTAGCATTTAAATCGGCAAACTTCACCGGAAAATATTCAAAAGACATCTGGTTGGAAAGTATATCTTTAAGCTCTTTGTACGAGTTTTTACAACCGAAAATATTTATATTGTAATCCTCCGAATATATTGGTTTAAAGAAAGGAAACCCCTGGATATGGTCCCAGTGTGAATGAGTAATAAAAAGGTCAATATCTTTGGATCCCCGGTTAATTATTTCCTCTCCGAGTTTTCTGATGCCAGTGCCGCTGTCTATAATTACGGCCCGGCCGTTTATTATGACTTCCAGACAGGTTGTGTTGCCGCCGTACTCAATCATCCGTGCGTCCGGAACCGGTATCGAACCCCGGCACCCCCAAAATTTAAGTTTCATAACTTAATATCTCCCGTTACCACTTTCTGCTAATTATACCTTAGAATATATATAATATTTGCAACTTGGTTAATAGCTCTTTATATATTTTCATCAATCTTTTGCGCCGCTCGGCGACCGGAGAGCAGCATTCCGCCGAAAACAGGCCCCATACGGGGCGCTCCGTATGCTGCATTGGCCGCCATCCCGCAGACATAAAGCCCGGGGTATATTTCTTTTGTATTTTCTACAACTTCCGACTCGGCTTTTTCGGCCCACATAGATCTTTCCCCTATTATTTTGCCCGTTTTAGTATTTAAACGCCCTGTCTTTTTCTCAACAATTTTGCATATCTCCAGAGGGTGTCCGGTAGCTTCGATTACAACCTTTGATTTTGCGGTAACCGGATCTACATGAAGCCCTGCCGTCTCAACAGAAGTCCAGTTAATAACAACTCCGTTAACTCTGCCTTCCCTTATCATAACATCTTCTACAGATATACAGTTAAACATTTTACAACCGGCATCCGCGCAACCGGCCACCAGTTTACCAACTGCTTCTATGGAAGAAGCCACATAATATCCTTCTTCCTGCGTATAATTTATTTTAAAATCATCCAGAATTTCTTTAGCTTCATGCTGAACCACAATTTTCGGGAACATCATACCGCCCCCCCACATACCGCCGCCCAGGGAGAGTTTTCTTTCGAATAATACTACCGACTTTCCTTTTTTAGCCAGGTAAGTTGCAGCCACCAAGCCCGCCGGGCCACCGCCACCGACTATTACGTCAACATCAAGATTGTCTAACAGTTCATCAACTGCATTTTTAATAATTGACCGGGTTATTTTTATTTCTTCTATCATAATTACTCCGTTTCTTAATCCTTCTTTAATATAATCACAGTAAGATTCTGTATTTTCCTGCTAAAAATGCAGGGCCATTGCTTTGGTCGGACATGAGTCTATGCATAATTCACAGGCAATACATTTATCCGAATCAAATATAATTTCCCGGGTATCCTTCTTAACCCTGAGTGCGTCGGTGGGACACGTAGCAACACAGACACCGCAATGGGTGCATTTATCCTCGTCACGCTTAATATCTTTAGAAAGCAGCTGAATATCCACCGCTGAATTTTTAAGGTACGCCAACCCCCGGTTGTAGTCCTCCCGGGTACCGTGCAGTTCCATAACCATCAGCCCTTCTCTGTCGGGAAGTATCTGCGCTTTTAAAATATTAAAACTTAAATTAAAGTCCTCGATAAGCTTATAAACAATGGGCTCATTTACCAGGCTTCTCGGAAAATGTAATACTATCTTTTTATCTATCATAATTATTGCTCCGGTTAACGGTTTATCCTTACTCTATACTTTATCTTTTTTTCTGCACCCGGTTCAAGGCTGACTATAAACTTTACCCGGCCGGAAGATATTTTATCATATTCACGATTGCTTTTAGTTATCTCCCAAGTCCGATTAAACTTTTCTATAACCTCAACATCAACTTTTTCTTCTCTGCGGTTGGAGAGGGTTATCTCCCATTCAGTTTCATAAGTATTATTATATATCTTTTTATAATCAACCTGGTTGCGACGGCAAACTATATCAAAAGCGGCGCCGGTCTTTACTCTTATAGTTTCTCCCGCCGGGGTATGCGTTATTCTCTCTTCCCCGGTAAACTGAATACTTCCCGAAGCGTCCGGTTCATATACTCTTATAATCCCGGCCGGAAACGGCACCCCGAGTCCGGACTTACCCTTATTCTCAAAAACAGAATATATATTTACATCCTGCCTTATATCACCCTCCGAATAGTTATTAAGATAATACCGGTTGTTGCTTTGGGTTACATATTCTCTGGTTATCTCCACTTCTTTTTTACTGAATAAAGTAACCTGTCTCTTCTCTCCGTCTTTTATGGAGACCGGCCGGGCTAAGTTATACTGATAATATCCGCCTATCTTCTCACTTACCGGTTCAGCTCTCGCTGAAAGGGAACGAACCGACTTCAATGTCCCGGCCCGGGCGCTATTTATTTGTCCCGCTATAAACTTCATACCGGCACCGGAAAAACCAGTACCGGTATTGTTCTCTAAATTTATAAAAGAATTAATGTCTGCCTTCCTCCCGTCGTTGTCAATAATAAGATTATAATGTGCGTCCCAGTTAAGCCCTCTGGTAAGGTAGACAGCCGTAATACTCTTTTTAAAACTCTCCGGGCAATTTAGGTTCCATATAATCTCCGATTTTTTTGAAAGAGCTTCCGGCAATTCCGGAAGTACCGGACGACCAGGATAATCTATATGTATATCACCGTCAATTTCATATACCGGACCGTCATTATTACTTATAAGCCTGGCTTTTACAGTCCTTCCCGGATTATTGTTCCGGTCATATGTGATAAGTGTAAGCTCTTTTCCGATATACCTATCTAAAATATTCGCTCTATTTACTAAATCTGAATTATAAGACTGGCTCAATACATTAATATTTCGGTCAACGGCATAAAGATATAGAGACTCCGGTATAATTTTTGAGGATACTCCGGCAAATTTCAGCTCTGACTCCCCCGGAGGCAGAAAGACGTTCCGGGTCTCTTTTATCAGTCCGCGGCCGTTATTATATACTGTAATTTCCAGGCTGCGGATATCTTCGGGCAAAACCGTTTCCGCACAAAGTTTACTTCCGGCAATTAATATAAAAAAAAGTGCTGTTAATATTCCGGACTTTTTCATTATTTGCGGGGCAAAAGTTTCTGAGGAATACCGAGTTTAAATTCCTCTTTTTCTATCCGGTTTTTAAGTATCCCGGCTATTTCCGCCGCCCGGTAGTATGAGGAGAGGCTCCCGGTAATTACTTCTTTACCGTTTATTTTTATCTTCCCCGACCTTAATTCCTTATAAGTAACTTCTCCCAATGTCTTTCCGGTCGAGTTCGGATAGTCGCTTGAATAATCAACGATTGGGCAGGTTATATCCTCGTCGGAAGCGCCGCAAGTGGCCGCAATTTTTTCATCAATTACCGGTATGGGAATTCCTATCCCTACCATAAGACTTGCCCCGTAGCCCGTAAAAGAAACCCCTTTTATCCATTTATCCGACATTTCTTTCAAGTCGCCGGTAACCATTATTGTGCCCGCGGGTGCAGTGGGTATACCCAGTTTATTCCTTTTTTTGCCCGGGGCGTGCTGCGTTCCATTAAAAGTAACATATCCGGTCGCCCCCCCTAAAAATATCCTGGTACCCACCCCTATGGTTCTATACTCGGGGTCATTTAAAAGAGGTGATAGTTGCCCTGCGCTGCAGTAATTAGCATTCCCTAGGTCAGCGTTTAATTTGCCCATATAAGTATATATGGCTTTATCTGAAGTATTTACCGCACAGTTATAATTCTGGCAAGCGTTTCTCGGGTTGCACATTATGGCCTCGTTTATATCATCCAGGGTAATTGTTTTTTTCATTTCTTTTGCCGGATAACAGTCGGTTCCGTAAGCCGAAGCTCTGAGTTCGATTTCCCGGCCGGCAACAAGGTCTTCCAAAAGATGTCCGCCGCCGTATAAAAATTTCCCCGGGTGCATTCTGTTTAGCGGATCGTCCCTTCTCATAGAAGTCGCCCCTACATATAGATCCACAGCAGCCAGACCAGCAAAGACTTCAATATCATTTAAAAACACCTTCTGCATCTTCATCTTGGGATTGGGAAGTTTAATATTAAGAAAAGCTCCCGAAGAACACATCGGGCTGAAAGTGCCTGTGGTGACTACATCAACTTTAACGGAAGCTTTGCCGGGCCCTTCTTTTTTTACGATATCTACCATCTCTTCGGCGGTAACTACAACTGCTTTGGCGGATTTTATTTTCTCATTTATTTCTTCAATTGTCTTTGCCATTTACCTCTCCTGTTTCTTAATCTATATTAATGTTTTTTAAGTTATTTTCAAATTTTTACCAGTTTTATATCACCGGATACTCCCATTCTGTCTCCTATTATTATAAGACATCCGTCTATTTCGTTTATAGTCCGTGCGTATTTTAATCCTTCCTCTATATCGGCAGCAGTTTTTATCCGGTTCCCGATAGTGGTCGCTGCCGCATCGGAAAGAAGAGGGCTTTCTGAAATACAGAGTACTGCATCCCCATTGCCCAGTGAAAGCGAGTGGCCTATCTTGCCGGAAGAAGTACTTAAACCATAACCTGACTTTTTCGGAAAAAGCTTTATCCCTAATTTCATAGAGAGCGGGGATTCCCCCGCAAATACCGCGCTGACCCGTTCTTTTTTAGTTTTAATAAAGAGGTCTCCGCCGTTTTCAATTATAACTTCCGGGGAATATTTTAAAAGTTCCCTGCCGACTTCCCCGGCAACCGCCCCGGCAACCGAAGCCATAGGCCCCACCCCGAATAGAGAAGAACTTTCAGCCATCTTTTTTATAAGCGGAGGCATATCCCC
>JAGXOG010000038.1 GCA_023660015.1 Elusimicrobia bacterium LH_S2
TAGTATGCCGTCCGCAGGTAAAAGCTCTTTTTAAAGCCTGCCCTTCAGTTGATAAAATAATGGTTTATAATAAAAAAGGTAAAGAGAAAGGGGTTGCCGGCACTTTTAACGTCATAAAAAAGATAAAAAGAAAAAATTATTATACGGCATTTCTTCCCCAGAGGTCTTTTAGAAGCGGGCTCATAACATTTCTTTCCCGTATTCCGGAAAGGGTGGGGTTTAGCAGGGGAGGCGCCTCTATCTTTTTAACTTCAAAATGTAAATATGACTGGAATAAACATGAAGTGGGAAGGCTTCTTGATATGGCTGCTGCTTCCGGCTGTACAAATAAGAAAAGAAAATTTGAAATTGAGCTGGATAAAAAACTGGTATTAAAATACGGGAAAATTTTTAATAAAAATAATAAAAAAATAATCGGTATAGCGCCCCAATCTAAGTGGCCTACTAAGTGCTGGCCGAAAGAAAAATACAACCGGCTCATTGAAATGATTAAAGAAAATTACCGGGTCGTGGTATTTGGGTCTGAGAGGGAAGAATGGCCGGCAGCTGTAAATTTAACTTCACGCACTTCGTTAAAAGAATTATTAGCGGCGGTAAATTCTATAGATATACTGATATCCAACGATTCCGGTCTCATGCATATCGGCGCTGCCCTTGGTAAGTCGGTTATCGCTATATTCGGGGCTACGGTACCCGGGATGGGGTTTGCCCCTTACGGGGAGAAAAATACAATTATTCAAAAAGAGCTTGATTGCCGTCCCTGCAGCCTCCACGGCTCGAGAAAATGTCCGCTGGGTCATTTTAAATGCATGAACGATATACCTCCCGAATCGGTAAAAAAAGCTATTGATAATATTATATGAATTCTTCGGGTTTTAAGTCCTATATTCTGCTTCCTGCTTATAACGAAGAAAAGTCGCTGGTCAAACTTATTCCTGCCTTAAAAGAGCAGTTAAAAAGTGATTATGAAATAGTAGTTGTTGACGACGGTTCAAAAGATAAGACAAAAGTAAGAATAAAGAGGTTCAAAGAAAAATACAATATTAGCTATATAGCCCATCCGGAAAATCAGGGACTCGGCGAAACAATTAGAATCGGACTTACGCATATATTAAAAAAAGCTGCCAAAAATGACCGCATAGTTATAATGGATGCGGATTATACCCACCCGCCTGAATTAATAAAAAAGATGGCCGCAGAGCTTGATAAGCGAAAGGATATAGTCATAGCTTCCCGTTTTTGCCGCGGAGGCCGCCAGGTGGGGGTAAGGTTTTTCAGAAAATTTTTTTCCTTTTCAGCCCGTATCGTGATGTCTGTAATATTTAATGTCAGGAATATCACTGATTACACTTCTGGGTACCGGATATACCGGGCGGGTTTAATAAAAGAATATTTATTGCACCGCGGTGAGCTGCCCGTCAAAGCTGCGGGTTTTGAATCTACGGTTGAACTGCTTATGAAACTTATCTTTTTCGGGGCCGCCGTTAAAGAGGTCCCGCTAATTTTAAGGTATGACCGTAGGGAGACTCCTACAAAAATGAATCTGCCTGTTACTATTTTAGGGTACCTAATTATGGTAGTTAAATTAAAAATTTTAAGGACATCTTTAACAAGAAAAAATAATATTATGCAGATTATAAATATTCCCTGGTACTCGGGGCTTGCCTCCTACGCAGAAGATATGGGTATATACAGTCAAAAAGCAGGTTATGATATAGATTTCGCCGTTGTCGGAGAATCTGAACTTATAGAAAAAATTCAAAAAAATTTTAGGACTTTAAGTCTTTACGGCCGCAGCCCGGTAAATACCTTTAAAAGCATTTTAAAGATAAGAAGGTCTTTAAATAATACGAAATTTATTTTTGCTCACACGGGCAGTTCTTTTTTTCTCGGCGTTGCCGCTTCGTTGTTTAAAAAAACAAAAGTATACCGGGTTAGGGCTGAGAGAGGAAAGATAAAGAAAAATATATTCAATATTATTTTGCATAAACTTGCTGCCGGAGTTATCGTTCCTACCATACCGATAAAAAAAGTATTCCAAAAATTTGGTATCAAAGACAGAAAAATATATTATCTGCCTCCGGTAGTGGATAGTGATAACTTTTATCCGCAGCCGCTTAAAAAATCAAATATAGTCGGCATAGTTGGACGGCTGGACAAAATCAAAGGCCACGGGGTTCTCATAGAAAGCCTTACTCTGGTAAAACGGGAGATAGAGGAGATAAAACTTATTATAGCAGGCAACGAAGAGGGAGTAACGGAAAAAAAACTTATGGATAAAGCCCGTAGGCTGGGAGTGGCCGGCAACATAAGATTTATGGGCAAGGTTAAATACGGGACCATTCCCGCTATAATGGCAGAGTGCCGGGCGGGGATTATAGCGTCGCTTGGGTCCGAGGCGGTAAGCCGGGTTGCCGTAGAGTGGATGGCCTGCGGCCGGCCGGTTATTGCCAGTAAAGTAGGTTGCCTTGAACAGTTTATAATAAACAACTATAATGGATTTTTAGTTTCTCCTGGCGATCCCGAGGAGCTCGGAATAAGAATTATAGAGCTTTTAAAGATAAGGGATCTAAACCAGAAAATGGCTCAAAAAGCGGGAAAATACGCGGCTCAGCATTTTACGCCGGAAATATATGTAAGAAATTTAAAGAAAATTTTAGATGAGTAATATTACAGCGATAGTAGTTACCTATAACGAAGAAAAAAACATAAAAGATTGTCTTGACGGTTTAAAATTTGCCGCTGAAATAATTGTGGTTGATTCTTACTCTGAAGACCGAACACGTCGGATAGCCCGCAGGGCAGGAGCCAAAGTAATTAAATCCGGTGTGAATTACCCAGAATATAATAAAAATATAGGAATTGACAAAGCGGAAAATAAATGGGTCTTTATCATAGACGCCGACGAAAGGGTCACGGATGTCCTATCCGGTGAAATTAAAGAGAAAGTTAAATCCGGCAGGTACGACGGATACCGGCTTTACCGCCGGAACTTCTTTCTTTCAAAAGAGATAAAACACTGTGGTTGGCAGAAAGACAGCGTAGTCCGTCTTTTTAAAAAAGATAAGGGACGATATCCGGACAAGCGGGTCCACGGAGAGCTGCTCCTGAAAGGTACCGAAGGGCGCCTTAAAGAAAAACTCAATCATTATTCCTATAATACTATTTCCGATTATTTTGAGAAAGTTAACCGCTATACTTTATGGGCTGCTACAGACAGCAAGGGTAAAAAAGTAATTCCCGCAAAACTCTTATTCAACCCCGCATTCCGGTTTATAAAGATGTATTTTTTACGACTGGGGTTTCTTGACGGACTATACGGTCTTGTGCTGTCGGTAACGGCGTCATTCAGCGTATTTATAAAATATCTGAGAATATATTTAGATGAATAAAATAAATAATTATGGGCAAATTACATAAACAAAAATTGAAAATGGAAAGTATCCAGCAGTTTTCGATGCAGATAACGGCAGTTTTATCAGTGTTGTTTACTCATCCTCACAACCGGCGGCTGTTTCGAGGCCGACTTTGCCGAAATCCGAAAACGCTCACTACCGGCACTGCCTGAGGGGTATTTTAAGATGAAAATAAGCGGTTTTACTTTTGTTAAGGACGCGGTTAAGTATGATTTCCCTGTAACTGAATCAATAAAATCAATGCTTCCGCTTTGCGACGAAGTTTTTGTCAATGTTGGGGTTTCCGAAGATGGCACTCTTGAACTTGTTAAAAATATTGAAAGTCCGAAAATCCGGATTATTGAAACTGAGTGGGACCCGGACTTCAAAGTAAAAGGAAGAATACTTGCCGTTCAGACAAATATTCCCCTTTACAGGTGTCGGGGTGACTGGTGCATATATCTTCAGGCTGATGAAGTGCTGCACCAACAGGACTACGAAAATATAAGAGAATGCATGAGGGAAAACTTGAATGATGAAAGGGTAGAGGGGCTTCTTTTAAATTACCGCCATTTTTATGGGGATTACCGGCATTATATAAGATCGTACCACTGGTATAAAAAAGAAATAAGGATAATAAGGAATCATCTCGGCATATCTTCCTGGCGCTCGGCCCAGTCCTTCCGGGTTGACGGTAGGAAACTGAAAGTAAAAGAGTGCCCTCTCTATGTCTATCACTATGGGTGGGTTAGAGACCCGTACAAGATGAAAAAAAGAAAGAGTATCACAATGCGCTTCATCACGGAGATAAAAAGAAAGAGAGTGCTGAAGATAAGAGGTTTTACTATGAAAAACATATTGACCCCTACATGGTTGCTGAATATGAAGGCAGCCATCCCGGGGTAATGGAAGAAAGGGTTGAAAACTGGCAGTATGACATTGATCCCGAAAGGCTTAACCGGAAGCAGATGATGAGTTTTAAGGATATCCGTTACCGTATAACCGATTTCATATATTACAAGACCGGAATTAAAATAGGTGAGTACAGAAACTACAAACTCCTTAAAAACAAGTAAAATGTCTCTCTCCTCCCTAAAGGTTATGCATTTTGATACCGGCCGCAGCTGGCGAGGAGGGCAGAACCAGGTTTATCTTTTAATCCGGGAATTAAAAAAAATGGGCCTTAAACAGGTTTTAATTACCCCGGATAATTCTCCTCTCGGACAGAAAGTAAAAAACGAGAGAATAAAGACTTTAACCTTGGGCCCTGTAAACGATATAGATTTGCGGGCCGCCTGGAAATTAAGCAGATATATAAATAAATTCAGCGCTGATATTATTCATCTTCATTCTGCAAAAAGCCTGGCCATAGCTTTAATGGTTTTTAAAATGTTAAAAATAAAAGCAGGATCAGTTTTTACCCGCCGGGTTGATTTTCCGCTTAAAGATAATATTTTTAACCGCTTAAAATATGGTTTCCCTGACCGGGTGGCGGTCATATCGGATTTTATAAAAGACCGGATGACAGGCGGAGGTTTTAAAGAACCGGTAAGAATATATTCCGCGGTTGATATTAAAAAATACGCTCCCGGCAAAAGGGTCGCAGATTCCGACGCGGGCGTAAAGATCGGGATGGCAGGCGAACTGGACCTAAAACATAAGGATTTTTTAACTTTCATAAATGCTGCGGAAAATATTTTAAAAAAAACGGGGATTTCCGACGTGGAATTTTATATTGCAGGAAGCGGTAAAGACAGGCTTAAAATTAAAAATGTTATCGTGGATAAAAGACTTAACAATAGTATACGGATGGAAGGTTTTATCTCAGATATTAACAGCTTTTACAATAAGTTAGATATACTTGTCCACACGGTACATTATGAAGGGCTGGGTACGGTAATACTG
>JAGXOG010000039.1 GCA_023660015.1 Elusimicrobia bacterium LH_S2
AGATTTATGTCTTTTTTGAATTATTTAACTTCACTTGACTTTTATATTGTTATCTGGTATTACAAACCCTCTCTGGTTTATAAAGGCAAGAGCACGGGCAGCAGTTATAAGAAATATGGTCGCCCGAGGACTGGCGCCGTACTCTATAAACCGATCGAGCTCATCAAGCCCTAACTCGGATGGATCTCTGGAAGCCAATACAAGGTTAACTGCATAATCTTTTATTCTTTCATCAACATAAACTAAATCGACAGCATCCCGGGCCTTTTTGATCTCCCGCGGCCCTATTACTTTTTGCGTCTCTTTAAGGCCTTCTACCGCAACCCTTTCAAGTATTTTTTTTTCTTCCTCCCTGTCGGGATACCCGACTTTGATTTTAAGCATAAACCTGTCAATCTGCGCTTCCGGAAGAGAATAAGTTCCTTCCTGCTCTATAGGGTTCTGAGTTGCCAATACAAGAAACGGTTCAGGTAATTTATGCGTCTTGTCTCCTATTGTAATTTGTTTTTCCTGCATTGCTTCAAGAAGCGCACTCTGAACTTTTGCGGGAGCGCGGTTTATTTCATCGGCCAGGATAATTTGGGCAAATATAGGCCCAAGTTTTGGCTTAAATTCAGAAGTTTTAGGATTATATATTAATGTCCCTATTAAATCCGCCGGAAGCAGGTCCGGAGTGAACTGTATCCTGCGAAAATCCAGCTTAAGCGCGCCGGCAAGCGTACTGACCGAAAGGGTCTTTGCAAGCCCGGGAACTCCTTCAAGAAGCAGATGCCCCCCACAGAGCACCCCTATAAGCAGCCTCTCTATAAGATTTGACTGCCCTACTATAATTTTTCCCATCTCTTTTTTTAAGGATGAGATAAAATAACTCTCTTTTTTTATCTTTTCTTCCAGTTTTTTTAAATCCATAATACCCTCCTGATTTTTATTTTTAATCTTTTTCCTAATTTCTTATAATAACTAAAAATACCGATTTTTTCAAAAAACAGTCTTATTCAACGCAAGATTTCCCTGAAATAAATACTGAGAATTCCCACAGGAAGGCCTTTGATGCCCAACTACCCTTCTCGCAAATGTCTTTGGTTGTATGCGTTATTTAATTGTCAAAGTTCTAATGTTTATATCTGTTTTTAAAATCCGTTTCAGCGGAAACAGGAGATTTATGTCTTTTTTGAATTATTTAACTTCACTTGACTTTTATATTGTTGTCTCCTTTTCATACTTATTATTCTTCTTCCTACTCTATTTTATTTTAATTTTATCTTTAATTAAAACCAATCTTGCAATTTTTAAAAAAATTTGCTAATTTATCTAATAATTTACCGATGAGCCAAATAGAACAAACATTAGTTTTAATAAAACCGGACGGATTAAAAAAATCCCTTACCGGAAATATACTTACTAAGCTTTCCGAGACAAAGTTGAGGATAGTGGGCGCTAAAATGGTCTGCGTTAATGAAGATCTGGCAAAGAAACATTATCAGCATCTTACAGACAAGCCATTTTTTGATGAGCTTAAAAATTATATTATGGGAAACCTACAAGGAGAAAAATACCAGCGGGTCATGGCGTTGGTATACAGAGGTGAAAATGCAATAAATAAAGTCAGGGAACTCTCTGGAGCAACCAATCCGGAAGAAGCCGATCCTACAACCATCCGCGGAGCCTACGGAAGAATAACTACCAAGGGAATCTATGAAAACGTAATTCACGCTTCTGCAAATCCTGCCGAAGCGGAAAGAGAAATTAAATTATGGTTTAAGCCCAAAGAAATTGTAGATGACCTTTATCCGGTAGTAAAGACAGATACGGGCGTTAAATGGGAAACCCTGTATAATAAAGTAAAGATATAACTTCATGGGCAAAAAAGAAAAATTAAAAGATATCTTTACCCGTCACGGGAACGAAGTTAAGACAACTGTAGAGCACCTTTCCAAAACTATAAATCTTTATTTTGACAATGATTATAAAGGGTCGCACAATAGGGCCTACGAAATCCACCTTGCAGAAAGCCGAGCGGATAAAATCAGAAGAAATATAATTGAAAAGATAAAAAAAAGCAGAATGATACCCGCCGACCAGGATGACCTTATCTCATATGCAGCTAAGCAAGACAACATTGCCGACCGGGCTGAATCTGCTGGGGATTTTCTAATAACCCAACAACCGGATATGCCGGACTTTGTCTATGAGTATCTCTGTAACATTATAGATATAACAATCCGGATGACTGTTCCCCTGTCGGAAGCAATAGAATATTATTTTACAGATTTTTCTCTTATGCATAACAAAATAAAGACCATAAATACCCTGGAAGAGGATATTGACGATATTCATATGAAACTTGTAAAAAAACTCTTTGATTTTAAAGATATTAAGCTGGATAGGAAAATACACATCAATAAATTCATTTCTCATGTAGTAGTTATTTCAGATATAATTGAGAACGCAGCCGATATGCTCGACCCCATGGTTGCAAAGAAAAAGATTTAACTTAAATAATGGTATCCCAGCTTTCCGTTATTATCTAATACTAAAAATTTCGAAGGATAACTGAATTTTGGAAGGATATATAAAGTCTTTTTCTCCCCGTTAATTTCATATTCCCTGGAAACTTTGTAGTGGGCATGCCCCGTAATTATTACGTCACAGCCTTTCTTAAAATGATTTACCGCTTCATCGGTGATCATTCCCGCAATTACTTCTTCGGGGGTAGGATCTTTCTTCCCTACTTTCTTAAACCGGTCGACAACAGCAATTGCCGTTTCCACCGGAAGGCGTTTAAAAATAAACGAGGCCAGGGGAAATCTGACAAACGCTGACCATATTCTGTATCTTATATCCCTTTTGACGAGCATGTCCCCATGGGTAAGAAATATTTTCTTGCCGGCAGAATTAATAATAAACTGATTGCCGATAATTTTTACTCCGGAATGTTTTTTAAAATATTTACCGGCCATAAAATCACGGTTCCCCCTGAGAAAATATACCTTACCGCCGAATTTGCTGTAATTTCTTAAAGCTTTAAATGCCGGATGGTCAGAATATATATCCACCTTAGGATGTTCATACCAGTAAGTAAAGAGGTCCCCCAGAATATATAGGCGGTCATAGTCTCGGCTGTCAGTAAGATATTCGAGAAAACGCCGAAAAGTACGGTTTTCTCTCTCACCTCCGGAAAGTTTAAGATGGAGGTCGGCTGTAAATATTGCTGTCAACTACTTAATATATTCAACTACCGCTGTTACCTGCTGGTTTGTACCCCGCAGTATTACTGAGGTGGACTTATCCCCTTTTACATATATAAGATGGGTTTTAGACATGCCTCTATTGTAATCACCGGACATTAGTTTATATCCCATCTCCGCCATTTTGTTTTTGTAGTAATTATAGACTTCATCAATTCCGGCATCTGCTTCATATACATAAGTTGTTATGCCTTCGCTGATATCTTTTTCCAATTTCATAGCTCCGCTGAAGAGAAAAGGATCTCCGTCCGCCTTGACCTGATTAGATATTTTCGGGGCTGCAGGTGGAGTAATATTTGCAGTTTCCTGTAAGGTCTTTTGCTCGCTATCTTTAAAAAATAAGTACCAGACTCCTCCGCCTAAAATAAGAAGAATAAAAATTATCAAAGGCAACTTAGATTTTTTCTTTGGTTCTGATGGCGGCGCTCCGGCCGGTTCCTCCGGAATATCAGGAGGCTCTGAGGGCATATCCTCACCGGAGGGCTCGCCGGTTGAATCTTCGCCGCTGACCGAAGAATCTAAATCTGCCGGAGGTTCTTCGGGGATATCGATATCATCGTCTAATCCGGCACCGTCGGTACTTTTATCCGCTTCTCCTATTTCCGATTTGGGTTTACTTTTAGATTCATCTGAAATATCCTCATCGGGGGTAATTTCTTCAAACCCGGAGCCTTTATCTTCCGGCTCGGGCTCCGGTTTCAGTCCTTCTTTTGGTTCATCATCATTATCTTCGCCGAAATCTATGTCCGGTATTTCTGTGGTATCAAGCTCATCATCCAAATCGGATATATCCTCTTCTTCCTCCGGCTTTTCATCCCCTAACCCAATATCAAGACCGGAACTTTCCGGGCTTGTATCAAGGTCCGGCGTTTCAGAAATATCTTCTTCTGGCTCCCCTTCATCTTCTTCCAGTTCTTCTGTCTCTCCTTCATCTTCTTCCAGGGAAAGATCTTCAAGTTCAAGTCCGCCGCTTTCGGGTTCACTGCCCTCATCTTTTGGTTCTACCTCTTTTTCTTTCGGCTTCGGAGGTTCGCTGCTTTCCTGGCCGGGTTCGTCAATGGAAAGAGATTCTTCTGTCTCCCCGCTTCCTTCATCATCTGACGGTTCAATTACCGAAGATCCATCGGAGACTCTATCTTCCGGTTCAGGTTTGGTCTCCTCTTCGGGTTTGGTTTCCTCCTGTTTTACGGCCTCGTCGCCAAGTTCGTCAAGACCGGGAATACTAATTTTTTCAGACTGGTCGCCCCCTGTGCCTGATTCCTCATCTATGGAATCTGCTACTTCGTCTATGTCTGGTTTCTCTTCGCTCTTTTCAGGGGTCTTTTTTTCTTCATCATTTGATTCAGAATTTAAATCTTTATCTTTTTCATTATTCATTTTATTACCTCCGATTTACTACTAAATATTATAGGTATTTTTGATATTTGTGTCAACTGTTTCTGCAAGGCCTGCCTTTTTCTGTGACCTATAAAGCAACTCTACTAATGTTGCCAAAATAACAACAACCGTAAAACTACGCAGGAAAACTGTAACAAAAACAAAGAGTGCCCGAAGCCACTTGTTCCCGTCAGCACTGTAATTTCCATAGATACCCGCAGTGACGATAAACAAAAGTCCAATTACCAGCAAAATATATAAACCGCTTAAAAACCAGTTAAGAGTATTTTCCTTTAAAATTTTTTTATTAACTCTAAAAGCTCTACTCGCGTTTGCGCCCGAGGCAATAGCCACCGGAACAAATATTAACAAATAAACTATAGCAAAAGTCAGCAATAGTCTAACTGAAACTACCTGGCTGTTTTGAGCTACGCCTAAATAGCTTGAAGCATAATTAATAATATAAGAGACGGCAATAAAAAACAGAAAGCATAAGAAAATCGCCGGCAAGCCGCGCAGCCCACTGCTTAAATACTCTTTAAAATCCCATTTCCCGCCCCGACGACTCTTATTT
>JAGXOG010000003.1 GCA_023660015.1 Elusimicrobia bacterium LH_S2
AATCTATCGCCATTCTTCCGAAAGAGATGTCAAAAGAAAGGTTTGATTGGCTTAAAAAAGTGGGGGCCGAAATTTTTGCAACCGCAGGATGTGAAAGCAATGTAAAAGAGATATACGACAAATGCCACGAACTTAAGGCCGAACTGGGCGACGATATAGTTATCCTTAACCAATTTGACGAAATTGGAAATGCCATATGGCACTATGCTGTAACGGGCTCAGCCATGGAAGAAGTTTTTGATAAGGAAAAAGAAAAAGACCAGCGCCTTGCAGCGGTATGCCTTACACAGGGCTCGGCAGGCACTCTGGGCTCCGGAGAATACTTAAAAACAGTCTTTCCAAAAGTTAAAGTTGCGGCCTGTGAAGCACTGCAGTGCCCGACTCTCCTTTATAACGGATACGGCGGACACCGGATAGAAGGTATCGGAGATAAACATGTTCCCTGGATACATAATCTGAGAAATACGGATATGGTAATTGATATAGACGACAATGCAACTATTGCCGTTATGCGCCTCTTTAACGAACCGGCAGGCAGAGAATTCCTTAAAGGCATCGGCATAAATGCCGAAACTGTAGATAATCTCGACCTTCTCGGCATATCTTCTATTGCTAATATTCTTTCAGCTATAAAAACTGCTAAGTATTACGAGATGAACGAAAACGACATAATATTTACCGTAGCAACTGATTCAATGGAAATGTACGAATCAAGAATAACCGAATACCGCGAAAAAGAAGGCGACTATAACAGCAAAAGAGCAGCCGTCGATTACGGTAAATACATAGCGGATATCGGCATAGATTATATGCTGGAGACATCCTATTATGACAGGAAACGCATGCACAACCTTAAGTATTTCACATGGGTAGAACAGCAGAACAAAGAAGTTGATGAACTTAACGCCCAGTGGTATGACGATGATTACTGGCCTAACCGGTTTATGTCATATAAAGAATGGGACGAAAAAATCAAGGAATTTAACGACAGGACCGGCCTTCTGAAAAAATATCAATAAGAAGAAAAACTTTTTATTACTTCTCTTTGCCGGGATACTGGCAAAAGGAGCCTGGGATCTTTTAATACCAGTTCTGCCACCTTATCTGCTAAAGGCTCTTAATTCTCCGGTTCTTACCGGCGTTATCATGGGCTCGGCGCCGGTCTTAACCTTGCTGCTTAGGCCTTATATCAGCAGACAGATATATCTACACGGAGCTAAACGCTTTATATTTACAGGCCTCATCGCATCGTTTACGGGAACTTTGCTTTTTCCTTATTTTTCTACTTTCTGGCCACTCTTAATTTTAAGAACGATACAGGGAAGCGGCCTTATTCTCTTTTTTTTCTCATCTCTTACTATGGTGAGTTTAATAATTCCCGCCGGACGGAGTGGGGAGCTTTTCGGCATATATACCACGGTATTTATCTTTCCCCTCCTTTTTTCCCCATTTCTGGGATCATATATAACAAACCGTCTCTCTTTTTCGATACTTACTAAAATCTCCGGGGGAGTTATTACAGCTTCGGCTATTCTTGTCTTCTTTATAGATAAATTCGCCCGACAAGACAAAAGAAAGAAAGGTGATATAAGTATTCGGCCTATCTTAAAAGACAGAAAGACCTTAGCTCCCTTACTTTTAATATTTTTTATTATTACCTGTGACGCCGGACTTGTAGTTTTTTTACCCATAGCCGCCGGAAAATATAATATACCAAACTTTACTTTATATTTTTCGGTTTTTGCTCTTTCTACAATAACTTTAAGACTCTCGCTCGGGAAAAAATTTGACCTTCATTCCCGGAAAAAACTTATAACCATCAGTAGTTTTACCATAGCCGCAGGCATCTTTATACTTTCCCGGCTGACGTTTCCCGCCCTGATTATTGCCGGCCTAATTTACGGGGCAGGATATGCTGTAGCTGACTCAAACCTGCTTCCCTATATTTTTGATCAGTTATCGGATACTCCAAAAGAAGCTGCGGTAACTACCTACAGTATTGCTTTTGACAGCGCATACCTGGCAGGACCGGTCTTTCTGGGAAGTATTGCTGAAATGACCAGCTATCCAGATCTATTTTTATTTGCCGCTGCGCTGATTACAGCTGCAGGCATACTCTTTATTTTTACAAGCCGAGAAGTATAAATAAAGATGCTATATTTAGATAACGCAGCTACAAGTTTTCCGAAGTCACCCGGAGTCGCAAGAGGCGGTAAACGATTATTTAACTAATTACGGTGTCTCCTCCGGGCGAAATAGTTATCCGACAGCGGTAAAAGTAACCAAAGCAATATTTAACTGCCGGTAGAACTTATCTGAAATTTTTAATATAACCGACCCTTCAAGAATTGCGTTTTCTTTAAATGCCACCGCTTCTTTAAATACCGCATTAAAAGGACTTTTGAAAAACCATTCTACCGTACTGACTTTATCACTGGAACATAACGCTAAATCTGGCCGCTGAATTATTTAACGGAAACCAGGCAAATTAATATATTAACTCTTAAATCTAATAAAAACGGCTACATATTAAGAGAGATGATATAACCTTTTATTTAATTCAACAACTTGAACGAATACCTAATTAACTTTATACGATCCGGCGACGGGGATAAGAAAACCTCGCCGGTTTCCTTTAATATGGAGGGTAAAAAACCTTCGGAGATTGCCGCCGAATTAAACAGTCTCAATATCTGCGTAAGGAGAGGACTTCACTGCGCGCCACAGGCACATAAATTTTTTAATACCTATCCGGAAGGTACCATAAAAGCTTCGGCAGGATATTTCACTAAAAAAGAAGATATTGATATATTGATTGAGAGCCTAAAAAAGATATAAGCTGTGAAAAATTATATAATCACCTTTGAAAATACCTACCGAATTATGGAAACGGAAAAAAACTATCCGGAATATTTAAAGGAATCACCACCATCCCCACCCCTGAATATATCTCAACTAACTGCGGAGTTTCTCTTGCTCTGTTTTCGGAAAAAGAAGAATCCGTTATTAGAGAAACTCTACAAAAGGAAGGCATTAAATTTTCCAAAATAGTTAAAACTTAAAAACTATTTTTCTTCTTTTAAATAAAACTTAATTTCTCCCGGTTCGACAAGTCCCATCCGCTGCCGGGCGATAAATTTCACATAATCTTCTTTAGTTTTTATCCATTCAAGATTCTGTTTTAAAGTAGCATTTCTTTCTTCAAGCATAGCAATCTTTTCCCGGTAATAATTCTCATCTTCCTTCAGCTTGATTATATTTTTGAAATTAGATATAGAAAATAATATTACCGCTACCGCAGCGCCAACTATTATATATATAAGTTTTGAACCCGATCCTTTCATATGCTTATATTAATTTATCTCTGTTAAAAATACTGCTTCTCTCAAATCTTACAGCACGGATTATAAAAATTTTCAACTACACCCCGCTTATAATGACAGATTATAGAAAGCGTCCTTTCCGTAATATTCAGCCGAATCACCGAGGGAATCCTCAATCCTAAGTAACTGATTATACTTAGCTACCCGGTCGGTTCTGGAGGGAGCTCCGGTCTTTATCTGTCCGGCATTTGTCGCTACCACTAAATCTGCGATGGTGGTATCCTCGGTTTCACCGGAACGGTGAGATACTACGGATGTAAAGGACGCCTGTTTTGCCATACGTATAACTTCCAGCGTTTCAGATAGAGTTCCTATCTGGTTAAGTTTTATTAAAATAGAATTGGAACTTTTTTCCTCTATACCCTTTGATAGACGCTTTGAGTTGGTTACATAGAGGTCGTCGCCTACTATCTGAACTCTGCTGCCCAGTCTTTCGGTCATCAGTTTAAAACCCTCCCAGTCCTGTTCGGCATGGCCATCTTCAATGGAAATTATGGGATAACGGTCTGCAAGGTCGACATAGAAATCCACCATTTCTTCGGAGGTCATAGTACGGCCTTCTCCTTTAAGCTCATATACTTCTTTTTCGACGTTATAAAACTCCGTAGCTGCCGGGTCCATGGCGATATAAATATCTTCTCCGGGTTTATATCCGGCCCTTTTGATAGCCTTAATTATAGCCAAAAGAGCTGCTTCGTTGGATGTCAAATCCGGAGCAAACCCCCCCTCATCCCCTACGGATGTATTTAAACCTTTACCCTTTAAAACTGCTTTAAGGTTATGAAAAGTTTCCGCAGACATCCTCAGAGCATGAGAGAAACTTTCCGCCCCTACCGGCATAACCATAAATTCCTGTATATCAACGTTATTATCTGCATGCTCGCCGCCATTTAAAATATTCATCATGGGAACCGGCAGAGCGCGGCCGTTTACTCCTCCTATATATCTGTAAAATTCAAGACCGCTGAAATCCGCCGCCGCTTTTGCCGCAGCCAGCGATACCCCTAAAATAGCATTTGCTCCCAACTTGGATTTGTTCTCCGTGCCGTCTAACTCTATCATTAATTCATCAATAAAGGTCTGACGAAGAACGCTTACCCCCTCCAGTTCTTTAGCTATTTTATTGTTAACTTTGTCAACGGCTTTCAGAACCCCCTTGCCCATATACTCTTTTCCCCCGTCTCTGAGTTCCACGGCTTCAAAAGCTCCGGTTGAAGCTCCGCTTGGCACCGCCGCCCGGCCGTATGCACCGTTTTCGGTCATAAGCTCTACTTCAACAGTAGGGTTACCCCTGGAATCCAGTATCTGTCTTGCTCTTATGTCACGAATTTTACTCATAATATTTTTTCCTTTAATTCTTCCTTTAATTTTTCTTTTAAAATGTTTCTACCGACTTTATATCTTCTATCTGATTTTTAAGTTCTCTTTCAATACCCATCTTAAGAGTCATCTGGGACATCGGACAGCCCGCGCAGGCTCCGGTTAAATTGACTTTAACTACCCCCTCATCGGTAACTTCTTTGAAAACCACATCTCCGCCGTCAGCCTGAAGGGAAGGCCTTACTTTATCTAAAACTTCTTTTACTTTTTCTTTATCTATCATTTTAACTCCTGTTTTATATATTTTTAACTAACCGTTATTTTTATGAAATAGACTATTTGTACGCTGACCTTAAGAAATAATATCAATTATCTTTATTTTTTTCAAGCAGTTTCAGTCCCCGGGCGCCCACAATGCCGGCCGTAAAAAATATCAGATAATAAAATAGTTCTCCGGCAGAAGTTGGCATTATATTTCGGGCGGTTATTATCGCTATATCAACTTTTTCGGCTAAAACTGTATTCGGATAAGCTTTAAACGGCCAGAGCACTATAAGCGACCCTGCCACCAGCCCGACCAGAAAGGAAAGGGTCTTATCCCTTTGTTTATGTAAAAGATATTGCATAACCCTAACAAAAAATACCAGTCCCGCAAGGCAACCAAGGCCGAATATTGTAAGCACCCTAAAAGAATCCAAAGTAGGATGAAATAAAAAAGATTTTATATTGGTAATTATCGGTTGATAAACCCCGAGTATCAAAAGAATAAAAGAACCGCTTATCCCCGGAAGTATCATTGCTGATATAGCTACAGCAGCGCTTATAAATAGAGTAAACAAAGACAAATCGGCGCCGGGGGCGGCAAACCGAAACCAGTAAATAAAATAGACCAACAAAATTCCGGGAATTATATATATGATATTTTTAAAGTTTTTTTTCTCAATCATCCTGTAAGGTATGACCACAGAAGCAATTATGAGACCGGCGAAAAATGCAAGAGTGGGCCCCGGATGGAACTTTAAAAGATAATCCATAATCCATGCCAGCCCGGCTATGGCCATTAACGCCCCTCCAAATAGTTGAAGGAGAAATGCTCCGTCGGCTTTCTTAAATTCGCTCTTAAATTTTGAAGGGTTGAAAATATTAAAACTTAATTTATTCACCGCATCAATAAGACGTGTATATATACCCAGCACCAGGGCAAAAGTCCCTCCGCTTACCCCGGGTATAATATTTGCCAGGCCTATAAGCAATCCTTTAATTACATTAATCATATCTGTAAATAACCTCTTTTAAATTTTCTACTGCCCCGTTTTTTACCATTACCCCCTCTTTTTTAAGGAGTTCCCTTTTCCTCTTAATGCCTCCGGGCGGCGTGTAATTGCCTATTTTTCCGTCATTTCTTATTACCCGATGACAGGGAATATGAGGGTAGTTCTCATTTGAAGCCATCGCCCGGCCTACTGCCCGGTAGGCTCTTGTGTTTAGCTGGCCGGCAATAATTTTATAAGTAGTAACCCTGCCTTTAGGTATCCGGCAGACCATCTTTAAACAGAGGGATCTAAAATTACCGTCCATAATCTATACCGGATTAATAAAACCTGATTTAGATGTCATCAGCAGTTAATCTGTTAGTTTATTTCTCAGCTTTGAAAGAGTAGGAATTATGATATTCGAATTTTTGATTTTTATAAGTTTTTCTTCCTTAAGTTCTTTGAGATTGCGGGAAATAACCTCCCGGGCCGTTCCTACGAGCTCGCTTAATTCCTGGTGTGTAATTCCAATTTCTATATCCTTGCCCCCCTTCACTGTTTTCTGCCTGTCAGCCTCGGCTACAAGACACATAACGAGCCGGTCTTTTACCTTGTGAAAAGCAAACATTTCTATCTCTTTATCTGCATTGCGTAGCCTAGCAGAGAGCGTCTTTGATATGGTAAGCAGTATCCTGGGCTTGCTTATTAAGAACTTTTGAAAATTAATATGGGTTATTACATAAAGCCGGGTATCTTCAAGGGCCAAAGCATAAGCCGAACGCTTGTTTTTCTCCAGCAGGGCCATCTCTCCGAAAAAATCTCCGTCGCTGAGATAGTCAAACGTCTTAACCTGGCCGGAGGAAGAGATCTTATATATCTTAATTTGACCCTCAACTACTATATAAAATCTGTCCCCTTCATCGGTCTCTGAAAATATATGTTCGTTCTTCACGCAGGTTTTCTTGAAAAATATCTTTTCAATTTCTTTTAAATCTTTGTCATTGAGATTTTTAAATATAGGGACTTTTTTAAGTATGTTAAATAATGTCATATTATGGATTTTATTTTTTACTTCTTTTTTTGTCAAATAATTGACAACTTTTTTATTGAAATTAAAAAAAAGAAGAACTTTTTGTTAGAAAATATGTTTATGTTTAAAATGAAGAAAAGAAATAGAACCGTCCCCTTTTTTACAAAATGGAGCGAACGAAAGGATGGGATAAAAATATCATTGAATCAGATAAAATTAAATAGAGTGATTAAAACGCCGATGATTATGAAACCCCAGACGATTTTCTTATCTTGGCTCTCAAATCTGCTATCCATTGCTTCAAATCTGCGGTCCATTTTCTCATCCAGTGCTGTAATCCGCTGGTTGAGAGTATATTCAAGGTGGTTAATTCTGTCTTCTAAATGGTTAATTCTGTCTTCTATTCTGCCTACTTGTTCCGATAAATTCCGAACATCATTTTCAAATCCGCTGGATTTACCTTCTAAAGTAGAAACTCTTTCTGCCAGTGATTTTGCATTTGCCATTAAAAACTCCTCCTTATTTTCTTTAAGGCATTTGAATGATATAATAAGAATGGAAAATTGTCAAATTTTTTTATTGAATGACCTGTATTATTCCCTGTGAAACCTGTAATCCGTATCCATTATTTGGCCTTCTTCATTACTTATGATATCCCCGTAAAGCCCAGCTTTGGTCTCTGGAAAAGCCGATATATTAAAAAGCACCCAGAATTCATATTCATCACCCCTGTTAATAAAACGCAGATTAGATTCCCAGCAGTGCATATCCCACGTAATGTTAAGGCTCTTTTGAATAAACCGGTCAAATTTGTAATCCCATTTTTTTACAGAGCTACGCTGTGAATAAAACTGCAAACCCGACTCTATGGTAAAAGCCCCGATGCGCCTCTTAAGTTCAGCGGCTATCTCAAGCCTGAGCGGGTTTAAATAGTTATATTTAACAGTACTCTTAAAATAATTCATAATACCAATCTCAAAAAGCCAGTCTTTGTTTCTTTTATCGTAGTAATCGTATCGATTCCTAATAAAAAGATTAAAATCCTTCAATTTTAAATTTACTGTACTAAAAAATTCTCCCACCGAATGAATGTTTTCCCTGCAGAAATCATACGAGCTTCTTGTAGTTAATCTCAGCGGTCTTAATGGCCGGTAGGTGATTTTCTGGTCAAGCTTACTTGTAACTATTTTATACGGCTTACCGGCTTCCTGTTTCCATTGATAGTCCGAATCAAAAAATAATTTATTGTAAAGCCCCTGTCTCATACCGGTAAATAAGCTCACATAATGAGTAAATACTCCGCTATCGGCCGAATATCTTATATAGTATCCAGCATCCGGAGAAAGAGTAACAAAATACTGTTTTGTAAAATCTTTGCGGTGAGAAGTAACTATTTTTGTATTCCAGTTAAAATAAGGCTGCCAATTCTCTTTTGCTCTTATATACTTGTTTTGATAACGGGTATTGACGGAAAAATTTGAATTAAACGGCAATTTTACGGGAAGAACCCTTAACCTTAAACCGGGCAGAATATATCTTTTTATGCGGTATTTTCCATTTTCCCATTCTTCTTCCTTATCCATTGACAACGACGCAAAATATACGGATTTAGAATATTCAAGCGCGGCCTGCATATAGACCTTTTGCTGGTAATACTCCTGCCCGACTTGATGTATATAATGGTAATTAAACTCCCGGTCGTCAACATATTCCGCTTTCCCTCTTATGCGAAAATTTTCTTTAATTCTCTGCCACCCGATTAAATTAAATTTGTTATTCTTTCTATATTTATCATCCCTGGCCTCCGACAAACTTTCTTTCTCATTTACATAGTACCATCCCAGGTTCAGCTTTCCCCGGGCAGTGCTGTAGTTGTGACCGGCCTTAAGCCCTAATCCTATAATGCTCATATAGTCAACTCCGATATAACTTCTGGAATTTTGAGAAAACGGATATGAAATTTTTGATTTAACAAAATAGCCCTCGCGGTTACTCTTACCAACGTCGATATCAGTTCTGCTCTTTTTAGGACCGATGGTCTTAAAGTAGTAAGGGGAATATAATGCAGGAATTCCCCTTATTGTCATAAACATATTAAAAATCCTGAATTTAGATTCCGTATCAACCAGAATATTTTTACCGGTAAATTTATAATGGGGCGGGCTGTGGTCGCAGGTGGTTAGGTCTCCCCGGGGTATAAAAAATACGGTCTTGCTTCTTATTTCTATCTCGTCGGCATATATATATAGCGGCTCGGCGGTGACTTTAGCAGTAAAAACTCTTCCCGTAGAGCTGAATATATTATATCTTATTTTTTCAGATAATAAGCTGTAATTATCAGTTTTAAATGATATGTTGCCGGATGCGTTTATTTCACCATTATTCCGGTTATAAGTCAACCGGTCCGCCCTTAATTTTATATTCTTGTAGAGTACCCGAACATTCCCCGAAGAGGTAAGTAGATCCTTAGTATTGTCATAAGAAATAAAATCTGAATTAATATCTATTCTAACTGTCCCGGCGCTTAACCCGGCAGACAACGCGGAGGCACTATAAAGAAAAAGAAAATATGCCGCGATAATTATGCTTTTATATTTACGCCTCATCTGTAAAATTCCATAGCCGGCCGGGCAGCCGAAAAAGACCCGGTAATAAATATGATATCCTTATTATCTCGATAACTTAGTGCTGAGTTGTAAGCAGAATTAAAGTCCTTAAATACCGCACCTTTACTGCCGAAATTACGGGCTAAAATTTGGGCAGGCAGCGCCCGGCTGCCGGCTGGGGTAAAGATAAACGCCTTCTCTGTATGAGATTTTAATAATTTCGCCATCTGCTTATAATCTTTGTCTTTATATACTCCCATTACCAGCAATATCCGGGAGGGCGACAGGAACTTTACTTCCCTGAGGATTTCTTTTAGTGCCGCCGGATTATGGCCGGCATCAACTATATCAATTGCTCTGCTATGTACTTTTCTTATTTCAAACCTGCCCGGCAGATAGGTTTTTTTAATGCCCCTTCTGATATTATCTTTATTTTTAAATCCTGCCAATACTGCCGCGCTGAGAGCAGCGGCGGCATTATAAGACTGAAATCGCCCCTTTAATCCCGGAGCTAATCCGGTTATTTTAAATTCTTTTCCAATATTATAATTAAAAGAATAATTTCCTTCTCCAGCCGGCGTTATGGATTCCAATCTATAATCTTGCCCTTCTTTAAAGATTCGGCATCCTTTCTTTCGGGCAATTGTACTTATTGTTTCGGTACCTGAATTATCTACTACAAAGCTTCCGGGCCTTATTATGTCTGCTTTTTCTTTTGCAATACTTTCTATTTTGTTGCCTAGATAATCTGTATGTTCAACGGCTATGGGGCATATTACCGCAACCAACTTATTTTCAACTATATTTGTAGCATCCAGCCGGCCTCCGAGACCGGCTTCCATTATACAAAATTCGCATCCTAGGTCGTAAAAATACTTTATGGCTATTGCTGTAATAATTTCAAACTTGGAAAGTTTCACTTCCGCCGCGACTTCTTTTTTCCGCAGTAATTCTATATATTTTTTAACTTCCCGGTAAGGTATATTCATTCCGTTTATTTTTATTCTTTCTCGAAAATTAAAGAGATGCGGCGAGGTATATAGCCCGGTCTTGACACCGGACTCGCGAAGTATGCTTTCAATCATTGCGGCTGTAGAGCCTTTACCGTTAGTGCCGGCGACAGAAATTACCGGTATTTTTTTGTGTGGCCGGCCCCATATATTAAGAACGGACCTCAACGCATCCAGACTAAACTCCGCCCTTTTTAGCAATTATCTACTGCCTGTTTTCTTTATCGCTGAAAAAAACAATAAGTTTCTTGAATGTTTCTCTTAAATTGTCCCTTTCTACCACCATATCCAGCATGCCATGATCAAGTAAAAATTCAGCGCGTTGAAATCCCGGGGGTAGTTCTTCATTTATGGTCTGTTTTATAACCCGGGGACCGGCAAATGCTATTAATGCCCCGGGTTCGGAAATATTTACATCTCCGAGCATAGCATACGATGCGGATACTCCGCCGCTGGTAGGATCACACATGAGAGAAAAATAAGGGATACGTTCTTCGCTGAGTCTGGATATGGCCGCCGAAGTCTTCGCCATCTGCATAAGGGATACTATGCCTTCCTGCATTCTTGCTCCGCCGGAAGAAGAGACAAGGATTAACGGAACCCGGAATTTTATCGCCCGGTCGATTGCCCGGCAGATCTTTTCACCTACAACCGCCCCCATACTCCCCCCCATAAAAGAAAAATCAAGTATAGATATTATTATTTTACTGTCCGCAATTGCAGCCTCCCCGGAGAGCACTGCCTCATTAAGATTTGTTTTATTCTTGTATTGGTCCAGGCGTTTGGTGTAGGAGATGCGGTCTTCAAACTTAAGCGGATCGGTGGCGGTTAAATTACTGTCATGCTCTTTAAATGTTCCTTTATCTATAAGTAAATCGAGCCTTCGGCGGGAATCCAGCCTGAAATAATAATTACACTTCGGGCATACCCATAGATTTTCTTCAAGTTCTTTGGAATAAATTGAATAATCGCATTTAGGACATTTTTTAAAGAGCCCTTGTGGGGCTTTTTTTTCTGACTTTATTTTTGCCATAAAACTTATAATACCCTTATATTAGGGATATCTCCCTTATATACTCTTTCATCTTGTCGTAATCAATTCTGCGCGGCGATTTATCAATAATATTTCTTATGCTCCAAACATTCGGCAAAATTTTTTTACAGGTTTTTACAATTTCATCAAGTTCGAAATCACCGTTTATAATAATATTTTCATTATCATTAAAATCAATTTCTAAAACTTTCCGGAAATTTTCATCATTAAGATTATACTCTATAAAATCAACGCTGACCGGTATTTCCCGGATGAGTTCCTCCCGGACAACGGAGCTTTCTAATATATATTTATATTGTCTTGGCACATCGTCTTTTTTAGAAATCATATTTATCATCTCCGGGTCATTGACAGAGAAATAATCAGGTTTAAGCTCTACTGCTCTTTTAAGCGATATGTCATTTTGGGCATTGCCTATTTCCAATATGGATTTAGTGTATGAGGGCAGCATATCCAGAATCTCGGCTGCGCGCTCCAGTGACACCTTCTTTACGCTATCTTTTATGAGAGATATAGAAATATATTCGACCCCCAACAGGGCAGCCCACTTTGCATCTTTTGTATTTGTTATTCCTGATATTTTTATATTCGGCATTTCTTTACTCTCGGATACTTTTACCTATATTTATAGCAAATTTATAAATATCATTAAAGGTTTGTTCTATATTATTTTCACTTATTAAATCAATAACCGCCGAACCTATAATTTCCCCGTCAGCGATATCGGCAATATATTGTGCATCTTTGCCGGTAGTTATTCCGAAACCACAGTAGACCGGTTTAGCACTTAAATTTCTAACTTTACGGATACTTTCTAATGTTTTTTTATCAAACTTTTTTCCGTTGCCCGTCACTCCATAGGAACTGACATAATATAAAAAAGGCGAACTCTCTTTTCCAATTTCCCGTACTCTTTTGTCCGGAGTACCCGGAGAAATAAGCAAAATCAGCTCCATTCCCACTCTCTTTAATATCTCGAGAGCTTTCTCATGCTCTCCGTAAGGCATATCGGGTATTATAGCCGCACTGAATCCCGCGTCGGCGGCGGTCAACAAAGTTTTTTCAAGTTCGTCGGCGAGTAATATATTTAAATAGCTCATGAGCACAAGGGGAATATCTATTTTATTTTTTAAACTTTTTACTGCCATTAATATATTATTGTATGTTGTGCCCGCAGAAATAGCTTTCTGGGAAGATTCCTGAATTACCGGCCCGTCGGCTACCGGATCGGAAAAAGGTATTCCTACTTCAATAAAATCCGCCAGATTATTTTTATCTATATATTTGACGAGTTTAGTAAACGATTCCATGTCCGGGTATCCCCCGGTAAGAAAAAAACTAAGCCCGGTTTTGTCTTCCCTGTATAACCGCTCCACTTTATCTTTTAATTTACTCATACTCTCTCTTAATTTCTTCCATTGAAAAGATCTCGTCTATATCTTTATCTCCCCTTCCTGAAAGATTAATTACCACTTTTTGCCCCCCGTTCCATTTTTCTTTCATCACCCATGCAACCGCATGCGAGGATTCCAGCGCCGGTATTATACCCTCGTTTTTTGAAAGCCATCTGAAAGCTTTTAACGCCTCGCTGTCATTGATGTTTACATATTCGGCGCGAGATCTTTCTTTATAAAAAGAATGCTCCGGCCCCACACCACTGTAGTCAAGCCCCGGCGCGATAGAGTGTGTCTTTTTTATCTGTCCGTTTTTATCATATAAAAGATAACTTTTAGCCCCGTGAAGCACCCCGACCTTCCCTTTAGAAAGGGAGGCACAGCCTTCTGCTTCCACCCCTACAAACCGTATATTTTTATCTTTAAAAAAAGGAGTAAATATACCTATTGAATTAGAACCTCCTCCTACACAGGCAACTATGACATCCGGTCTGTCGGGAATCTGTTCTTTTACCTCTTTTCCTATAACCGAATGAAAATCCCTGACTATTGCCGGATAAGGATGAGGCCCCACGCAGGACCCTAAAAGGTAGTAAATGTTTTCAGGGTCCTGAACCCATCTGCGCAAAGTGGCATTAACTGCTGCATTCAAGGTCTTATCCCCTTCCTGAACTTCAACAATATCGGCCCCCAGCAGTTTCATGCGGACAACGTTATTATGCTGTCTCTTAATATCCTTTGTTCCCATATATATAGTGCATTTCAATCCAAAAAGAGCGGCTGCCGCAGCTGTAGCCACTCCGTGCTGGCCGGCTCCGGTTTCGGCAATTATATTTCTCTTACCGGTTTCGACGGCCAGCAGGCCCTGCCCGAGCGCGTTATTTATTTTATGGGCTCCGGTATGGCAAAGATCCTCCCTTTTTAAATATACGCTGCATCCGCAATATTCCGATAATGCCCCTGATAGGTATAAAGGTGTGGGCCTGCCGGCGTAATTTTTAAGTATATCCGATAGTTTAGATTGGAAGTTTTTGTCTTTTTTGCAACTTTTGTAATTTCTGTCCAACTCGTTTAACGGTTCTATGAGCGATTCCGGGACATACCTTCCCCCAAAACCGCCGTAATAATATTTTTCATCCATATTTTTTTACCTTTTTTACTATATTAAAAACTTTCTTCTTGCCTTTTTTACCCGGTTCTTTTTCAGTCCCTGTTGCCACGTCCACTCCATAAACGCCGTATTTAAGCAGTTCTGTTATATTTTCAGGTGTTACGCCGCCGGCCACAAAAAGTTTCTCTCTTACTTTCTTATCAATATTTTTCAACTTATTCCAGTTAAAATTGTTTCCGGTTCCTCCGTAATCAGGTGATTTTACGTCACAAATCAGATAATCGGCATATCTCAGTAAATTTTTATAAGTTGCGGCGCTGTTTATATCAACTTTTTTAATAATCCTTACAGAAGAGAACCTCTCCTTTATAGATTTTATTGTCCTCCAATCTTTATCACCGTGAAGCTGTATATAGGCGGGCCTGTATTTATCAATGATACCGTATAATATTTCCGGAGGTTCATTTACGCTTACTATTGCCGCCTTTTTTCTTGTCTTTTCGTCTTTTAAAAAATTTGCCAGTTTCTCAGGTCCTATATACCTCTTTGACCCAGGATAAATATTAAATCCCACCAGGTCCGCCCCCGCCGCCATAACTAAATTTAAATCTACTTTTCTTGTGATACCGCAAATTTTAATTAACGTCATATACTTTTAAGCTCCTTTATTTTGCCGGCCGGATAACGACTTGAAGCTATACTCTCTCCTATAAGAAGAGCGTCATATCCGGCCTCTTTAAGTTCCTGAACCCGGCGGTTGCTCTTAATTCCGCTTTCGGCTACTTTTACAATACCGGCCGGGATTTTTTTTGCAAGTTTGAAGTGAAATTCGGGCTTAATTTCAAAAGTATTTAAATCTCTTACATTAACCCCGATTATATCAGGTCTGTTAAGATTAAGGGCAGTTTCCAATTCGCGCAAAGAATGAACTTCGACAAGGATATTAAGTCCGAGGCGTTTTGCCCGGTCGTAAAGTTTAATGTAGTCCCGATTGCTTAAGATAGCCTTAATAAGCAAAATTGCGTCAGCCGAATGTATATAGCCGTTATAAATCTGACGCTCGGAAATCACAAAATCCTTCATAAGCACCGGACCTTTATATACCGATTTAACTTTTTTAAGATCAGCCGGATGCCCCAAAAAATATTTTTCTTCACAAAGAACGCTGACTGCGTCGGCACCGGCCTCGGCGTAAATCCGTCCCAACTCTTTTATTGGTTTTTCCGTTATCATCCCCTGTGACGGTGAGGCTTTTTTAATTTCAGCTATTATATTTATTCCTCCTTCCGGATTTTCTTTTAACAGCACTTTCTTAAAAGAACGGCGGCTTATATTTATATTTGCCGCTTCTTTTTTTAATTCTTCAAGAGTTTTTTCCGGACTCCGAGAAGATTTCTGCTTGAGCCGGACTATCTTTTCTAAAAAATTATTTATCATAAACACTTCCTTTACGCACAATATTAAGAAAATTATTGACTATCTTTAAACCTTCATCGGTAAGTATGGATTCAGGATGAAACTGCACTCCGTAAAAGGGCCTCTTTCTGTGTTCAATGGCCATTATCTCTTTGCGACCGGTAAGAGCTGTAACTTTTAATTCTGGGGGGAGGTGTCCCCCCTCAACTATAAGAGAATGATAACGAGTTGCTTCAAAGGGATTCTCCACGCCTTTAAATAATCTGCTTTTATTATAGTGAATGGTTGAAGTCTTGCCGTGTAAAATTCGGCGGGCTTTTATTACCTTGCCGCCGAAGGCAGAAGCAAGACAGTGATGCCCCAGACATACCCCGAAAAGCGCAACCTTTAAAGGCATATTTTTTATTAACTCTACTGATATGCCGGCCTCTTCAGGACGGCCGGGGCCCGGGGATATAACTATCCCGTCGGGGCGAGTTTTTAAAACTTCTGTTACGCTTATTTTATCATTTCTAAATACTTCCAAATTTATAGCAGCATCCCTGTCTATATAATCACATAAATTGTAAACAAACGAATCGTAATTATCTATTACTGTGATATTTATCTTAACTTTTGGTATATTCAATGAATTCTTTAAGTTTTTGCTTTGCAACGCCGGAATCCAGGGCCTCGCGTGCCATACTAACTCCTTCTTTTATGCCGGGTGCCGCTTGCGATATCATAAAAGCTGTCGCAGAATTTGCAAGCACGTAATCCCGGACAGGCCCCTTTTTGCCTCTTAATAAACTTTTCATAATCTGGGCGTTAACTTCCATCCCGCCGCCTTTTATTAAACTGACTCTACTTGTCTCCAATCCAAAATCTTTTGGGAATATCTCATGTACCCTTACAGGTGCGCCGGAATTTACTTCGGCAACTTTTGTCGGACCGGCCAGGCTTACTTCATCAACGCCTCCGGCGCCATGAACAACTATAGCCCTTTTAACACCGAGTTTTTTAAGGACACCCGCTACCGGCTCCACAAGTTCAGGACTATAAACTCCCAGCTGCTGATAATCTGCTGTTGCCGGATTGGTAAGAGGACCGAGTATATTAAATATGGTCTTAATCCCAATCTCTTTACGCACAGGTGCAGCAAATTTCATGGCTTTATGATAGTGGGGGGCATAAAGAAAACCTATACCTGTTGACTTTATTTGTTCGGCAACTTTTTCCGGGCTCAAGTCAAGATTCGCCCCAAGTTTTTCAAGAACATCCGCAGAGCCACATTTACCGGAGGATGCCCGGTTGCCGTGTTTTGCAACCTTAACCCCCATACCGGCAAGCACAAAAGATACGGCAGTTGATATATTAAAATGATTAAGCCCGGTTCCGCCCGTAGAACAGGTATCTACAAGGCCCCGGCCGGCATTTATCTTCACCGCTTTTTCCCTCATTACCAGCGCAGCCTGAGTTATTTCATCCGTAGTCTCTTTTTTCATTTTTAAAAGAACTAAGAACGCTGCAATCATGGCCGGGGTACTTTTGCCTTCCATTATTTCGCGCATACTTCCTGCCATCTCGTCTTTTTCCAGGTTATTTCCTCTACTGAGTTTTTTAATAGCTTCTACAATCATCTTACTTCCTCCTCTTTTAATTTATTGCCCAGGGTAACAGCTTCAAAAAGTGCTTTTGCCTTATTTATAGTTTCCTTGTACTCTTTTTCCGGCACAGAATCGGCGACTATGCCCGCACCGGCCTGTATAATTGCTTTTTTTCCCTTTATCAACATCGTTCTTATAATAATTGCGGTATCCATATCACCGTCAAAAGAGAGATACCCCACGGCACCCGCATACGGTCCCCTACCTGCCGGTTCAATCCGGTCTATTATCTTAATCGCTCTAAGCTTAGGAGCTCCCGATACCGTTCCTGCCGGAAATGCGGCCTTAAAAAGATCCATGTTTCTTTTGGCTTTTTTCATCCGGCCACCTACATCCGTAACCATATGCATAACATGAGAGAATTTCTCTACCGACATCAAATTCAAGGCCTTTACTGTTCCGGGGACGCATACCCTGGAAAGGTCATTTCGGGCTAAATCTACAAGCATAGTATGTTCGGCCTGCTCTTTTTTATCCGATTTTAAATCTCGGCTGAGCCTTTTTTCTTCAAGCCTGTCTTTATAAAGTGAACGGCGCCGTGTACCGGCAATCGGCCTGACTACTGCATTACGCCCGGTTACTTTAGCCATGACTTCAGGAGAGGAGCCGCAAAGCTTTATATCCGCCATCTTCAGATAAAACATATACGGGGAAGGGTTTATCATCCTGAGAGCACGGTAATAATTAAATGGTTCGGCTGAAACCGGGACGGTAAATCGCTGCGACAATACCCCCTGTATTATATCGCCGTCCTTTATATACTCTTTTGTTTTTTTAACGCTCTTTATAAATTCCGCTTTTGTAAAGTTTGAAGTATATTTTACCTTTTCGCCGGTTTCCTCGGGGACAAAACAGACAGGCATTTTAGAACTGTTAAGTTTTTTTATTATCTCATCTATACGGTTTATTGGCTTGCGGCAGCTATCTTTCTCATCAATAAGCTTAATAATCTGGGCGATGTTATACAGATGATCAAATACAATAAACTCATCGATAAACATAAATAGGGCAGAGGGAACATTTTCTAATGAGACCTTTGTAAAATCTATATCCTCCCAGCTTCCTATCATCTCATACCCCGCATAGCCTACCAGACCCCCGCTGAACCCGGCTAACTTTCTATTCCCTTTTATACGGTAACTGCTGCTTACTTTATCTATGATATCCAAAGGAGCTTTTGTCTTAACTGTTTTAGTTATTTTATAGCCCCGTTTCACTCGTGAATATATGCTCACCTTATTATCATTGATTTCATAGACTTTCCGGGGAGAAAATCCCAAAATTGAGTACCGTCCGGTACGCCCTTTCTGAGCGCTTTCCAAAAGAAAGCTGTACCTGTCGTTCTTAAAAAGGCTGTATGCCAATACTGGAGTTATAAAATCCGTAGATATTTTCTTACTTACAGGTTCTAAATATAAAATTTTATCTTTCATTTAATCCTTTCTCATACAATAAAAAAGAGCATCTTATAAATACCTAAGTTGAGCGATTCTTAGTTAAAAAAATACTTCCAAAAGGTATAATATTATTGGTAAAAAAATCATAGATGATCTTTTTCAATATTAACCCAAACGATATTATTAAAATGATAAGAAATTCTTCCGAAAAAAGCAAAATCAAATCGATAAAATCAGCACAACAACAGATTATCTTACGCCAAGAGGCGGCCTGGCTTTTGTGAATCGTTACATTGAATCAATCAATACCTATTTACTGTTAAAACGTTACTTTGGTTCAATGCGATTGAGCCGTAAGGGGCTCCCCATAAAGGGACTGTTTAAACAGCCTTTCTCTTTTTTCATAGACGAAACAAGTTTTTATTTAACAAAATTTGATGAGTTGTCCAAAAACATAAGGTATGCTTCAACAATTGAGACTCCTCAAAGTAAGATGGCTTTATCAAAACAAGTGTGCTCAACCTGAGGAACAACCATTTAGGTTATTCCTCCTGGACGGTTTCGCAAGTGTGCTCCGCTAAAAAACAGTCATTTAGACTGTTTTTCTTAACACCTTCTAAAACAAGTGTGCTCCGCTAAAAAACAGTCATTTAGACTGTTTTTCTTAACACTTCTAAAACAAGTGTGCTCCGCTAAAAAACAGTCATTTAGACTGTTTTTCTTAACGCTTCACATCAAATAAAACGGTTCTTCCGAGCATTTTCTTTTTTAAGAAATTATCTTTTTGCCAACTCTTACAGGTATTATTCCTATGTTATTTGAATGTCACGAGTCCTACAGTGATAATGCTTAATAATGGCAAATGATGATGCATTAAAACGTAAAAGAGTGGATCCAACTCACAAAAAGAAAAAAAGATTCCAGCCTTTGCTGCTGAAATGGGGGCCATTTGTAGTAGACACAGTATTTCGCAGAGGATCCAAGTATAGTAATTACGGCGATACTGTGATAAAAATGCTTGAGCATATTGTGAGTTTAATCCGTAAGAAACACAGCGTGGATGTTCCGATAATATTAAAGCAAGACAGCGGGTTTTATGACCAGAAAAATTTTAAGACATTTGAAAAATTGGGAATAGGTTATATCTGTGGTGGTAAAATATATGCTACTATACATGAATATGTGGGAAATTGCCCCGTGGGACAGGGAACGCATATTGAGGAAAAGAATCAGGAATGAGAAATATTGGAGTTCAGTGATTATCGTAAAAGTTGGAATAAATTTCATTGAGTATTCTATATCCGGTCATTATATGAGGATAATCAAAGAGTTTCGGAGTTTGACCGGCCAAAAAGGGTATTCTATCCGAATATAGGGCTAGGAGGAAAGATTGATATATTACTGAAGAACGCCAGAGAGGAAAATTATATTGAAGCAGAAAATATAGTTGGAAAAGCTCATCTGAGAAGATCAGATGAACTGGCTCACCGGGGAATAAAAGACTTCGGAACTAAGCAGCTTCCATTCAAGAGGTTTGAATCCAATACCGCTTTCTTTTGCATAATGCTTGGGGTGTTTAATCTGTTTGAAGCATTTAAGGAAGATGTCTCCAAGGATGTAATACCGAAAGTAGGCTATGCTACGATATTTCGCAGAAAGATTATTGATATAGCGGCTAAAATTGCTCATACAGGCAATAAGATAATATTCAAAATAACGGAAGATACCCAGAAAACTTTAAATTTAACAATGCTTTGGGATTTATGTAATAAACCGCTTGTGCCTGCAATTCTTTAGTTGCTGTTAATAACATTATTTTTCAAGTAAACTTCTGGAACAGGTCTATCTATATCTGTGAATTTCTACCCGTTGCAATTCAAAAATCGCTTTTTGCCTGTTGAAAACTCTTCAATTTTAGGGAAACACAATATTATGCACCCTTATTTGTTTCGAGGGGTATACATTGCTATAATACTGTTGTTGGAATCAATGAATCGCTCAACTTAGGTCCTAAGCTTTTTCTTACCAAAAAACAAAAATCTCACATTTACTCTCGACACTAACAAAAAAATAAAAACGCCACAAAATGTCATTGCGAGAAGCGTAGTAACGAAGTAATCCCGATTGCCACACCTGCCTATCGGCAAACAGGTCCGCCGCAAGCTTTATCCTGCAAACAAATGTCATTTTAAACAAAGCGTAAGCGAAGTGAATAATCTTGAGATTGCCACAAGCCCTTCGGGCCCTCGCAATGACACTATTAAATCATCAGTGTGTTTTCACCTCGGACAAAGTTCTTTCTTTTGACAAAAGCTCCATACCAGTTTTTTTATCTTTATGATTACTTCGGACGTGGTACATTTTATTTTTCCAATTTGTTTTTATAAAATCTCTCATTTTCTTTGCTTCCACAATTGCTTCCCTTTTTTTTCTCAATTGTATATTCTATCGATTTATCAAGCAAGCATCTTAACAGTATATTTAACGGAATCATATAGAATTTATATATTTTCTAATAAATTTTATTATATTGTTGTCGGCGTTGTTCCCGGCATTCTTCTCAGCATTGTTCCCGGCATTGTTCTCAGAAAAATCAACTTTCATTTTCTCTCCTGACAAAAACCTAAATACACTCTTTTTCCTTCCTGCGGATATCTTTAATATATTTGACTTGGCTGCTTTAATCTTTAGGGATATGATTTTAAATAGATTTTTTAGTTCTTCGGGCAAAAGGCCGAAGCGGTCATTCATCTCGTCTTCAATATTTTTAAGTTCTTTAAAAGTTTTTACAGAAGAAAGTTTCCGGTAAAAAGATAGACGCAGCATCTCGTCATAGATATAATCTTTAGGGATAGAAGCCGAAATAGGAATCTTAATTTCAACATCCGGTATTTTAACATATTTTTTGCCTTTTTTCGCCGCTAACTCTTCGGCAAGTATGTCGCTGTAGTATTCAAACCCTATTTTCATTATATTACCGTGCTGCTTTTTTCCCAGAAGTTCTCCGGCGCCCCTGATATGCATATCCCGAAGCGCAAGCTGAAACCCGCCTCCCAGAGCGGAAAACGAAGATAAAGCAGAAACCCTGTTTTTTACTCCCTCGGTAAGAGTCCCTGGACTATACATTATATAACAGTAACCTTTAATAGTGCTGCGTCCCACGCGGCCCCTTATCTGATAGATATCAGCCAGGCCCATACGCTCGGCCGAATCGATTATCATAGTATTGACATTCGGTATATCTAATCCGTTTTCAACGATGGTAGTAGCCACCAGACAGTCAAATTCACCATTGGTAAAACTATCCATTATCTTGTCAATCTTTGCCGGATTCATTCTGCCGTGTATATATTCGGCTTTCAAGCCGGGGATATCTCTTCCTATCTCTTTTTTTATCTTCTTAATACCCCTTACCGTAGAGTGGATATAAAAACTCTGGCCCCCTCTTTCTTTCTCTCTCATTAATGCTTTTTTAATATCTCTTCTGTTATAGGGCAGGGTAACTGTCTTTACCCCCAGCCGGCCCGGTGGCGGAGTATTTATAAGTGAAAACCCCTTAACTTTTCCCAGGGCCATAGCCAGGGTACGGGGTATGGGTGTGGCGGTAGTAGTAAGCGTATCTATTCCTCTGAACTTATACCTCAAATCCTCTTTCTGCTTTACTCCGAAACGCTGTTCTTCATCTATTATAAGTAGCCCGGGCGCAGGAAAATTCAGGTCTTTAGAAAATAACGCATGTGTGCCTATTACTATATCTACCTTACCCTCGTTTATTCTTTTTTTTATAGCTTTAGATTCAGCAGGGGCCACCAGGCGGGAGAGCAACTCAATTATAACCGGAAATTCCGCAAACCTATCAAGGAGGGTATGAAAATGCTGTCGGCAAAGAACTGTTGTGGGAGCCAGAAATATTACCTGCCTGCCGTTTAATACTGCTCTAAAGGCCGCCCTCATAGCAACTTCTGTCTTTCCGAATCCCACATCGCCGCAGACTAAACGGTCCATGGCTTTTTTTGATTCCATATCTTTCAGGACTTCTTTTATGGCTTCTTCCTGGTGGCTCGTTAATTTATAAGGGAATAAATCGGCGAATTCTTTTTCGATTTCGATGTGGGCCCCAAAGGCATATCCGCTTTCCTTTCTGCTTTTATAAATTTGTAGTAACTTGCCGGAAAAAATCTTTACGGACTCTCTCACCTTCCTCACTCTCTTATTCCAGTTAGTTCCCATGAGGGAATCCACTTTTATACCTGCGCTCCGGCCGGAATATTTATGAACCATCGATGCGGATTCAGCCGCAACGAATATATTTGTCCCCTTACGGTATTCTATTTTCAGGTAATCTCCGGCTTCACCTCCAGACCCGGCGTCGGATAACCCCCTGAACCTGCCTATACCGAAATGTTTATGCACTACATAATCCCCGAATTTAAAATCAGTAGTTTCGGCGATATTATAGACCGGCGGAGGTTCGCCGTATCGCTTGTGGTGATAAAAGAGGTCTCCGATAGAAATTACGGCGGTTCTTATCTCTTCTATACTAAACCCACTATGAAGATAACCTTTTATCCGCCCTGATTTGGCGCCGGTGGATTCATTAATAATATTTACCCCCTTATTAAGTTCTCCCCGGGTAGGAGCGGCGAGGTAGAATTCATATTCCGAGTCTTTTAAAACAGTGAGTTCATTTTTAATCTGCTTAATCCCTCCCGGGAAATTAAAGGGCCGCAAGTGGAAAGTAAAATCAGAGGCCTTAAAATCATTAAAACTAACCCAAAACGGCTGCAGATTTGAAAAAAAATTCTCTTTGTTGACTGCTGTCTTTTCATTACCGGTTTCAATTAATAGAGGCCGGCGGGTGATATATTCCCCGATATAGGAAGTCCTTCCATCGGCGCGGTTAAAATTTACCGGGAGAACCTCTGTCTTGCTAATATTTTTTATAGTCCGCTGGGTCCGGGGATTAAATTCTTTTAAACTTTCTGTGGTATTATTTTTAAATATCACCCTGACCGGATTTTTGCTGCCCGGCGACCAGAAATCAATTACATTCCCGCGGCGTGCAAAATCGCCTTCTTCAGGCACTACTGTATTTCTTACGTAATATCCGGCAGTTAATTTATCAAGTAAATTGGCATATTGTGTCTTTTTGATTTTAACTTTTAAAACAGCTTCCCTGAAATTTTCCGGAGACATAATCTTTTCTCCGTAAGCCCGGTTGCTTCCTAAAACAATAACCGGCCGGTCAGCGTTAAGCTTTTGGGCTGTTTCGATTCTCCGGGAAGGATAATCCAGTGGAAAAGAAAGTACGCCGCAATCCGTAAAAACGGTAAGATTATCTTTCCATCTTTGAATATCGTTTTCTTTGGGAAGGACTATAAATGTGTCTACTCCTTTTGCTCCGGTCAGAGCCGCGGCAAGCGAGGCAGAGGCACTCTCATTTAATCCCGCAATATTAACTGCTTTGCCCGTATTAGTCAGATTTAATATATTTTTAAATTCTTTAGTATTTTTCCAGATATTCATCTTTCTTCTTTAGCGGTCTCAGTCCTGAATTTTAAATTTTAGACATTGTCCCAAAGTAATGGATTAACTGTTATGCAAAGAATCTCTTTTAACGACTTTGTTCTCCTGTCAAAAGTCATGCCGGTTCCGTTAGGAAGGAACTTAAACTGTCTGAACTCGTCAATATGACGAGTGAGTTTTTGAGTTTCAAGCGTGACGTCTGCGTGCTGAAAGCAAAAGAACAACCGGAGCAGAAAAAGGGACTCTTTGCATAACTATTTCTCATATATCTATTACTTTTGGGATAACGTCAAATTTTAAGCCGTCTCATTTGACATTTCGTTTAATTTTTTTAACAGCTTACGGTCCGAAAGATACCCAAGAAGCTCTATAGCCCTCTCCTTGTCTTCCCAGCTTACTTTTACCGGCTCATCCGGTATATCTGCCCGGGTTCCGGTCTGCTTCATAGAAAACCAGGACACTTTTTTTATAATAATGCTGTTCCCTCTCCGAAAATGATAACGGGTTTCGGCAAGTTTTCCTTCTATAATACAGCGACAGCCGGTTTCTTCGGTTACTTCCCGCAATGCCGCTTCTTTTTTAGTTTCTCCCTGCTCAATTTTACCCTTGGGGAAAGTCCAGAAGGGTGCTCTGTCTTTTTGGGGCTGAGATTTAATAAGAAGAACCTTGCTGCCTCCATATACCAGTCCCCCCGAAGAAAATTCAAACTCTGTCTTAAGATTTTCAATCATATACGTATTCTTTGAGCCCGTCGTCTCCGAAACCGTCATCTCCGCCGTTAAGGGCCTCATCTATAAAACGCGAGGGTATATGCCACCTGGTCTGTCCATATAACATTCTCTGGGAGGCGCTGGTAAGATAAAGCTGTTCCTTTGCCCTGGTCATACCCACATAACAGAGCCGCCTTTCTTCCTCCATCTGAATTGGGTCATTTAACGCATCGTAGTGAGGGAAGAGTTCTTCTTCAAGGCCGGTGAGGAATACAACCTTAAATTCCAGGCCCTTGGCGATATGGAGAGTCATCAGGGTTATATACTCTCTGTCAGAATCCAGCGAGTCTGCTTCAGAGACCAGGGATATTTCATTTAATATCTCCTCAATATCCCGCTCTTTATTTTCTTCCTCGGCAAAAGCAGATACCAGTTCTTCAATATTTTCAATCCGACTGCGGGCAGTAATGTCGTCTTTTTTCTCCAGCCACCTGTGGTATCCGGAGAGATTGATAACCTTTTTTACCAGTTCGTCCGGCGGGGCATCTTCTCTCATCTTTTCCAAATGATTAAATAAATCTCTTAACGGAACCAACTTTTTTATGGTAGTGCCAGAAAGGCGCCGGCTGCCTTTCTTTATAAGTTCATATACAGAAATATTTTCTGCCCCTGCGGCCTCCCTTATGGACTGCTCTGTCTTTTTGCCTATGCGCCGGGGCGGACAGTTTATTATCCGGAGCATGCTTACATCGTCTTTCGGATTTACCAAAACCTTAAGATAACCCAGTATATCCTTAACTTCTTTTCTTGAATAAAACTTTACTCCTCCCAATATCTTATAGTGAAGCCGGGCTTTCCTAAGGCTGTCTTCAAAAGTTCTTGACTGGGCGTTGACCCGGTAAAATATTGCTATATCGCCGGGTTTGTATCCTTCATCTTCAATAAGCCGTACTGCTTCGGCTATCACCGACCGGGCTTCATCACGGTTTGAAAAAAATTCTTTATGTCTAACCCCTATTCCTCTTTCTTTTTGAGTCCAGAGTTTTTTTTCTTTGCGGGAAGGATTATTTTTTATTACATTATGAGCGGCATCCAGTATATTTCCGGTTGAACGGTAATTCTGCTCAAGTTTGATTATCTTTGCATCTTTAAAATGATTTTCAAACTCCAGGATATTCCTTATGTCCGCCCCGCGCCAGCTATAAATTGAATTATGAACAACAATACCGCCGGCAATATAGTTTCTTAAATCAGGCACCGACAGATCATATACATACCCGTCATACTCCTCAGACTTGATTTCTTTTACCGTATCTTCTTTTATCTGACCATTTTCATAAACGGGAATAGCCATTTCAGGGTGCAGATGAGCTGCTGGCTGATAGAGATATGCCTTTTTTGAAGTCATCCTGGCTTTTTTAACAATCTCTGTACCTCCACAAGAAAACAACTTTCTAATAAACTCAATTCCCTCACCATAATTTTTCCTTGAAGCTTCAACTCTCCAAGTGTTTTTTTTGCCGCGGCGGACATTAATCCCTTTTTTATTGAGCTTCTCTTTAAACTTCTTATCCGAACTGTTAAGCTGAATCCTGTGCGCATGCCAGGGATTTTTCACAGAAGACCTGTTTTCGCCGAACATTGTAAAATTTATTATCTTGCGGTTAATGTGCTTATTTACATAACCACCGGCGATTAGGTGGGGAAACCGGGGATCAATATCCAGGCTTTTCATTAATTTTTGGCCGCGGGATACTGTATCTATATTCTGAAATAACCTAATAATTTTTTTCTGTTCTAAAACCATCTTACGGCCCTGCACATAAAAAACAGAAGTCGGTACACCAAATTTAAATGCATAATATTGCTCATAATAAATAGCGCTATTTTGTTCTTTACAGGTTTTCAAAATCCATATCTTATCGGCTTTTTCCTGATTTAACCGCACCATAAGACCGTTTACGGTTTGATTACTTTTACGTTTACTCCTGACTCCTTGAGTAATTCCTATTCTGAACCCTAACTTTTTTTTATACATCAGATATACATAATAAAGTCCGGCGGCGGGTTTAAGTTTTCCGAACATTATATGATTTGGCGTTAAACAGAGTTCTCTACCTTTTTTAGTTGTTATACGTAAAATTCTTCCGCTGTATTTCCGTTTTGAGATGTTATCTATATTTTTCACACCGCTTTTTCCGTGGCCGGTTGAACTTTTTAATTTTTCTCCCTTTCGGAAAGATTCAACTGACTTTTGTCCGCCGGGACATTCTATCGCTGTACCTTTGACAAGACACTGGTCATCGTCTCCGACCACGCAGATATTGTTTTGCGGAGGAATCAGGAACCTTATTAAAGTATATTGGGCGTAGTTGGTATCCTGGTATTCGTCCACCATTATATACTTGAATTTCTGCCGGTATTTTTTAAGAATTTCGGGGTATTCTTTAAATAATTTTATGGTTTCAATTAAGAGGTCACCAAAATCATATCCCCCGTTTACCCGAAGTATATTTTCGTAACGCTGATAGATATCACCTACTATATATCTTGCGCTGTCGGAGGCGGCAGAGGCATTTATTTTAAAGCTTTCCACATCTATAAGATTATTTTTGGCACCGGATATCATCTCTCTTATTCCGGGCGGCGGAAATTTCTTCGGGTCTATATCCATATCCTTAAGGCAATCTTTTATAACTACCAGTTGGTCTTTTTCGTCATATATCGTAAAACTCTTTTTACCGTCAAAACGCAGTATCTTTGTTGCCATGGAATGAAAAGTTGAAATCCAGACGCTGGAACCCGCGGGGCCTGCCAGTTTCTTTGCCCGGTCTTTCATCTCCCGCGCGGCTTTATTTGTAAAAGTTACAGCCAGTATGTTAAAGGGACGCACCCCCTCTTTTAACAGTTTTGCTATGCGGTGGACTATAAGCATAGTTTTGCCACTGCCGGCACCGGCAAATATCAACAAGGGCCCGGCAGTATAATTAACTGCTCTTAGCTGTTCTTTATTTAAGTTTTTATTAATTTTTTTTATATTATTTTTCATATTCTATATTATGAACTCTGCCACTATCCCAAATGCGGAGTATGAAGAAACCGGACCACAGCAGTTAAGCTCTTTAATTTCCAATTTGTATTCTCATTAATATACTCTATATTCCATAAAAATTCTTTAAACTGCAGCTTATATATATTATCTTTACGGGTTTTAGGGCTTCTTTGCTTATGCGGTCAATATATTTAAATACCTTCTAACTTATGCCCCCCCGGGGCGGAACAAGTATTATACCCTCATACAGTTTTTTACTCACAGCTAAAGATGGCTTACCTTACCGGCTGTAAATATTATCTTAACCGGCGGGGCAATCTTTTGCAAATTATTTGGCATCACGGATAGAGGCTAAAGAATTTTCTACGCCGGTTATCCGACGGCCAGGCACGGCTATATAAAAAAGTATAGAACCTATTCTATCATAAAATCATAAAAATCAAGAATCTTATCCGCATTACCGGTTTTAGCTTTTATAAGAGCATATATATTTTCTATCTGATACGAGTTAGGCTGAAAGAAAGAATAAGGGGAAAGTACCACGGATATTTTCCCTATTTTAACTTTCATCTTTTCGGCGCCGCCTACTGTTTCATAATTGCCGGCATACATTTTACTTTAAAAACCCTGTTTACTTTCATAATTGTTCCCGAAAAAACTCTGTTCCCGAAAACCTGAAAAGCGGCTTGCCGACAGCAACACCTCCATAATCAGCGACAATATCACATTTTGCTCTTAAGATATATATAATATTTTTCCGGTCCGAATCAGTAAGAATCTCATAGTTTGCCTGCCCCTTGGAAATTATATAATCGGCAGAGTCAAAAAGAGCTTTTGCCTCCGAGTTTAAAGAGTTATATTCAAGACCGACAGCGGCAGGGACTTCTATTATCTTAAACTTTTTATCGAGCCCAAAAAATTCGGCATCCTCTATAGTTACATCATTAATTATCGGTGATTTGTTAACGAAGATTACAATATCCAACCCGGGATTTATTTTTAATATTTCTTCTATCAGAATACCGTCAAACCCAAACTCTTTGGCATTATCCGACAAAAAGATTATAGAAGAAGAATTTTTAATTATACTCCGGAACTTATCTGTCTTTTTAGGAGAAATATCTATTTTTATCTCTTCTTCAATTAATTCCTCAACATTAAAATCCTGCAAAATACCGTAATCAATTATATTACCACTAAGCAAATCTTTACTGCTATGAGGAAACTGTCCCCCGAGCGGGCGACAAGTTCCCGGACCCTTTTTATAAGTTTTCTTACCCCCCGGTTGGACTCTTCTGTCAGCTCACTGTATGCATCTCTATTACCGGTGGTTTCTATGACAGATTTAAATACTTTTGTAGCTGTGACCGGCGGAGGATCGGCCGGATCAAGCCCGGCTATAATACCCGACACTTCTTTTAATACCCTTATACGTTTTGAGAAATCGGGGGTGGAAAGTTTTATGCTTTTACCGCCTGTCTTAAAAAACACTCCAGGCATTCAATCTTCATCTTCATCTTACTGCACCATCTTATCGAGCATCATCTTTGCTTTGTAATTTTCAGGATCAAGTTTTAATACCTTATTGAATTCCCTGGTGGCTTCCTTGAGCCGGCCCTGGTAATAATATATATATCCCAAATTAAAATGGGCGTCGGGCATAGCCGGATTTCTTTTGAGGGCTTCTATATAGTACTTTGCGGCGTCGTTTCTCTTGCCCAGGGTAAAATAAATATTACCGAGGTTATTGAAAGCTCCTGTTAAACTGTCATCGAGCTTAATAGCTTTCTTGAAATTTTTAATTGCCGGCTGAAATTCCCTGTCTTTTGCCTGAATCCAGCCCAGTTTATAATATATTAAGGCATTCTGTGGTTTTGACTCTATAAGTTTTTTAAGTTCCCTTTTGCTGTATTCCCTTTCGGTATCAAAAAAATCTGTCTCTCCCAATAATTTTTTATGCGAGAAAAGGGGAGTTAGAACCGCTCGAGCCCAGAAAAAGAGCAGAAGCGCAAATAGAATCACGGCAATTACTTTATAACTTTTATGATATCGGTTTATTTTTTCTTTTTTTTCTCTATATTTTCCCGCTATATCACCAACAGAGAGCCCCATAAGAAAAAATGCCCATAAACTTGAGATTGTAAACCTCATATTTACAGATACAAAGCTGTGAATAATTATAGCTGTTGCCCCTAAAAAAGCACCCTGTTTTATATATCCGCCCGAGCCGTATTTTAAATTTAATATAAAAAAAGTTGCTAAAAGCCATATATATATTCCGAAACCGGTTATTCCTGTCTCTGCAAAAATATCTATAAACTCATTATGCGCATAATTAACTATGAATTTCCCCTGTGGAATTATTTTAAGGAGTTCTTTTGAGGCATAGGCCGGAAATTCATTATGGTAATTTCCTATACCCACCCCGCTTACGGGGTTATCGGCGGCCATCTTTAAACTGTCTTTCCATATCAGCAGGCGCTGGGTATCTCTATTTAATTCATCCCTCTTTATAAACCCAAATAAAATTATAAGTCCGGCAATTATAACGACCGCATAAGAGGGAATCTTTTTCCTGCCGTAAGCAAAATACCACAATATTGCTGCTCCGGTTATTCCCATCCAGGCGCCCCGGGTTTTTGTATAATATAAAGCAAAAACCATAAATAAGAGGGCTATGAACTTCCAAATTCTCTTTTTTTTAATAAAAAACGCCGCCGCAACAGGTATGAGCCCAATTAAAAATGAGGCAAAGAAATTTGGATTACCGAAAGTAGCAAAGATTCTGCCTAATTTCGGCACCTGAAGAATCCATATACCCCCGGAAACCTGGAGTAATCCGTAAAGACTTACCAGCCCGCCGATTGCCGTAATATACCCTATGAGAAAATCCGCCCCACAGAAAAAAAACAGCCTGTATGCCAATATATATGCCACGACGCCGAAAAGCATTCTCTGCCATTCAGGGTAGGCGGCCGCGCCGGCGGGGGAAAAAAGATAAGCAAATGTATAAAAAACGGCAAGGGCAATAAACGGTAAAACAACAGCTTCTTTTATTATCTCAGATATTTTTCTATATTCTTTTATGAACCACAATAAAAAGAGCAGCAACAGGGAAAGCTCTACCCCAATAAGTTTATACCTGATTAATTTAACATCAACTAAAAAAACAAGTGAGGTAAAAAAAATTAGCCAAGCTACTTTAATTAAGGCAGTAAGTGTTTTATTTTTCTTAATTTTAGAAAACACCGGAGTTTTTAAAATTTTTAACGGTCTTTTTGATAGGATATAAAGAGAGGACGCTCGTTCCTTATTATATCAAATACTACTCCGTCTTTAAGAGAAACATTTTTTGATGCTTTCTTAAAATCTTCTGTGGAAGCAGTTTCAATTTTATTTAATTCAACTATTACATCCCCTACTCTAAGCCCTATTTCATATCCTTCTGCGGCCGGGTCCACATTAATAACAACCACTCCCTCATCTCTATTTAACCCGTACCTGTTTTTAATATTGCCGGTAATTCCGGATACCGTTATTCCCAGCCATTCGGCGGTTTTTCCTCCGGTTTCTTCTTTCTCGATATCTTCGGCCGAACCACCCGGCGGGGACGCAACCTCTTCTGGCATCTTTGATAGTGTTATATTAATTTGCGTCTTTTTGGCTTCCCGCACAACTCCGAGATTAATTTTATCTTTGGGTTTAGCAGAAGAGACTTTCTGCTGAAGGTCACGAACATCTTTAATCTGCCTTCCGTTATATTCAATAATTGTGTCGCCCCGCTTGAGACCGCCTTTTTCAGCAGGCGAGCCGGAAACCACCCTGTTTACAAGCACCCCATTGGCTGATGACAGATTAAACCTATTTTGTATTGCTTTGTTGACATCCTGTATTTGGACACCGAGCCAACCGCGTATAACCTGGCCTTTCTCAATAAGTTCTTCTAAAATATCTTTTGCGTCATTTACGGGAATTGCAAAACCGACGCCAGAAAAGACACCTGTAGGCGCAAATATAGCAGTATTTATTCCCACTACATCGCCGGAAAGATTAACCAGAGGGCCTCCGGAATTACCCCGGTTTATAGCCGCATCGGTCTGCAGCATATTTCGGTATCGGGATTGCTCAACCTGAACGTCCTGCCTCAAAGCGCTTATTATGCCGGCTGTAAAAGTCTGGTTAAGGCCGAATGGGCTGCCCGCAGCAAGGACCCAGTCGCCTATTTGAATATCATCCGAATTGCCGAATTTAATCGTATCGAACTTTTTGCCAGATTTAATACATATCACGGCTAAATCAGTGCGCGAATCCTGGCCGACCAATTCGGCATCATAGTTTTTTCCGTCATAAGTTGTAACCTTAAGTTCTTCGGCATCGCGTATGACATGGTAATTTGTTAAGACATACCCTTCGGAACTTACTATAAAGCCCGAAGCGGTCCCTTCCTGCCTTCGGCGATTCGTTTCGGGCTCGGGAGTTTCCCGACGAGGACTCCGGCCGAAAAAATCATTAAAAAATTCCTCAAAAGGATCCCCGTGATAAAACCGATAAAAAGGAGATTGGATTTCAACTATCTGAACTGCGGAAATATTTACAACTGCCGGTTCTATTTTTTTTATTACGGCAGCAAACGACTGCGGAATGTTTACGGTTTCTTTTTTAGCCTGAGAAGAATCATTATTAAAACCGGTATTTCCTTCGGTCACTGCACTCTTTTGCGGCGGCTCTTTCTGCGCAGGCGGTTTAACAACTTGCGATATAACTAAACCTCCGGTTAAAATTATAAGTAATATAATTAAATTTTTTTTATCCATCCCGTTGTAATCTCCTTAAATTAGACTATCTTTTCCTTACCGCCGGGATCTCTATTGCCTCGCCATATCGGTTTTTGCCGAGTATATCTTTCTGACGAAAACCCGGCGGCACTATTATATCAAGAATATTTGTGTCTGATTCATATTTCCTTCCGGAAAACCCATATTTATCCGTAACAAGATTATCATTTACAGTGAGTAATTTACCGTCTTCGGCGGCGGCCATAACCGTTGCTGCGACACCCCAGTTTTGTACCGAAGTTTCTATTAATTCTTCATCTATAAAAATATTTATAGTATCTGTCATCAAGCTGACACTCACTTCCGGTTCGCCTATTTTGTCACCAGCGGTATTATAAACAGCTTTCTTGTCGCCGCTGATAACTACTGCATACTCCCAGGCGTCTTCAGGCCTGAGGTAGGCCTTGCGTCCGGGCAACAATGAAGTATTGCCCAGCCCGGTTTTATTATTAATGTCTATATAGATATCTATCAGAGCATTCCCGAAACCGAGGGGAGCGTTATCTATATTATTTATGGAAGTAAACTGCAGGGCTATGACCTTTTCACCGCTGCGCTGATTAACATCAATTTTTCTGAAATCCGTATCTCCTTTATAATCTTCATATTCTTTACTTATGGCATAATTTCCCGGACCGTAATTATCAAGGGCGGGGTCTATATTGGAAATAATACTCCGGCTTGAATAAAGTTCAGGAGCTGTAATCTCCATATGTCCGCCGGCAGGCAAGATTTTCCCGTCTACCACTGTTTTCATATATATTTTTTTTCTTGACCGGACTCCGAAGTATTTAAAAGGCAAAGAAAACTCCAGAATGCTGCTGCTGTATCCTACATTGTAGTTGCCTGTCAAAGGGTCCCACTGCTCATCCTGAGATGCCCTGTATATTATAGTTTTTAGGGGGATAACTTTTTTCCAACTAACTTCGGTTGATATAGGAAAATCCTGAATAACTTCCGGAATATGTTTTAATTTGTCGGGGTAAAGAGCTGCAGCATCAGCATTCATGTGCCCCAGATTAACTCTTATTTCACTTGCAGAATCAGATGATATATCAAATCTAAAATATATATTGCTGCCGTCGAACCCGCACCAAAAACTTTTTATTATCTTAGAGTCAAAATTTACCCGGTAGGCGCCTTTCCATTCTCCCGGGCCTATTTTCCCATTACATTCCACATCTAAGGTATTGTTTATTTTTGCTGCCGGCTCTACGGGTTTCTTTTCTATAAGGGGCAAAAAATATTTCGGCGGGGGTGGCAGACCAATCTTACGGTATATCTCAATTAAGCTGCGCCGGAATATACGGTCATAATTTTTATTTGAAATATTATCCGTTAATATTCCCGACTCGGCCATTAAGAGCTTATTCTGTATATAAAAAAAGGTTATCCAGTTTAGCCCGGCCGGAATTTTTGTAACTGTAAAATACTTCACGGGTATCCTCTAAATAATTTTTAAGTTTTTGTAATTCGGCTTTTAACTTAACCCTGCCGGTTTTAAAAGACGAACTGCTCAGATTAACGGTTTGGGTTGTAAAATTAATAGAATATATTGAACTTTTCAATTCATCATAAGTTATATATTTATTATCTGTATTTTCAATAAAAGAGAGAAATTCCCGCGGTGTTTTTATGAAGGAAATAATATCTTGATTTATTTTAGCAGTTGTAAAACTTTGAGTTGTATTTTTTATTTCAAAATTTCCCGGGGCTGTATATATTACCATCGGCCGGGTATTAATGCTTTGAGTTTCAACTATTTTTGTGGACTTCACCAAAATCCATTTAATATCGGTCTTTTCCAGTTCATCTATTCCATTATCTGTTATATATCCTCCTTTAGGCAAAAAACCTTCCGGAAAATCCCCTCTCCATTTTTTATATGCTACAAGCCCTTCAAGTATCTGAACTTTTGTCCGTTCAGAATCAAGTAAGGATAGATAAGCATTACTTAAAGTAGTAGTGGCTTCCCCGCGGTATTCGGTGTCCATAGTTTTTTGAAGTATTTCGCTGAAATTATTTAACTCTTTGGTTATTAGTTGTAAGACAGCTGATTTTATCTTCGGAGTATAAGTGCTGATATCTACAAAATCCAAATAGGCTTCTGATTGACGTATTGCTTTTCCGATATAACTGTCAGCTTCTAAAATCTGCCCTTTAATAAAGGAGGAAGTACTATGGTTTAAATTATATTTGCCGGCAAGATACTCTGCCTGAGAATCGCTGAGTTCCTCAGGGTGCAGAGTTATAATAGGCGGCAAAGATATATCCCCATTTTTAATATCCTTTAAAAAATTTACGACATTACCAGATAATAATATATTTAAAGGAATATTTTTATAATCATTTTTAATTATATAAAGAAAATCTCTCCATTCACCAAGGGCTTTTTTTTGAAATTCTGTTTCTGCATTATCGAGAGACGAAATTTCAAATTTTACCGTTAAAAAAATATCTTTTTTGCCCGCCGTAGCCTCCGGAGGCTTTATCTCTTCCGGCGCAAGCCCCGGCTTCGCGCAGCCATAGATTAAAACGGCCCACAGTATCGGGATTATTATTTTTATCAGGTCAGTTTTTCTCAAGGATTACTCTGTATTCTTTTCTTCTTCCTGATATAATTTCCAAGTTCCGGTTCCATTTTTTATATCCCGGCTTAATTAATGTAAATAGCGGTTTTTCAACTCCGGATGTCGATACTATTTTAAATTTTACCGGCGTTTTGCCTTTATAATAACCGTTGACAAATACCTTTGCTTCGGCGGGGATAGATACTATTTTTATTTCCGCAGGGCCTTCCTTGGGTTTTAAACTTTCTTTCTCATTGCTTTTTTTCTCATTACTTTTTTTCTGAGCCGGTGCTGGTCTATTGTTTGCAAAATCGGGGGAAGGAAGAGGTTTTTTATCTCCAGAAATATACCCATAAAGAAGATATCCTGCAAAAAATAGAATAATAACATTAACGGCCAGAATAATTAACAGCCCGGGTTTTTTCATTCGATTAACTTTTTAATCCGGTTGTTAAACTTTGCTATGCTTCCGTCGAGAGATTCAAACATTTCCTCAAAATTTTCGGTTCCCTCGACTTTTTCCGACAACAACTTAATATCTTCTTTTAAATTTTTAACCTGTTTTATCTCTTTCTTTAAAAGAGCAGCGGCCTTGTTACTTAATTCCTGAGCTTTTTTTAACTGCTGTGAAATTTCAGGGGGCAGTTCGGCTGGTTTTTCCGAAGAGCTCTTTTCTTCCAAATCTTTAAGTTTATCAAGTATTCCCCATAACTGGTCTTCAATTTTAGAATTATTCTCTTCGGCAACATTTACTATCTCTTTAATCTGGTCAATAGCATTAGAACTTAATGAATTTGCGCCGGACTTGTCGGTCTTATCGGAATTTTTCCATACCATTGTCCACAATACAAGATTCAATATCGCAAAGATAATGGCCAGCGCCGCAAATATAATTACCGGGTTTATGGTTTCCATTTAAATTATAATCTCCTTACTACAATATTTATTAATAATAACTGATTTTTACAGGTTTTTCAAATTTTTTTAAACAGTAATTTAACTATCCAATAATTTCTTTTTATATAATATTCGGGAAGAATGCTCTAAAGTTGACAACAGCCCCACGGCTCCTTCAAGCGTGCCGGCAGCGGCAAAAGCCCCGTGCCCCTCTACCATTACTATCCCGTGTTCTTTTATAACCCCGGGAAGCCTACGGACAACTTCGCCGGAGGCGATGCTGCTTTGTTGAACTTTAATTACAGATACCCGGGGGATATAAAACCGTCCTTCATCATCGATAAATTCGAAGTTTTTTTTACCATAAGATATTACTGTGGCAGTCGGCGGATGAGCATGCGCTACGGCTTTAAAAGTTGTATTTTTATAGATACTTTTATGTACTTCAATTTCAACCGACGGCTTTACAGGGTTTACTAAGTCGGTTTCTAAATTTAACCCGGTATTAATGTCAACTTTTACGATATCCTCTCTATTTAAAAATCCCAGGCGGCTGCCGGATGCTGTTATAGATATATATTCTCCGTTTTTCATACTCATATTTCCGGCTTTAAGCGATATAAGCCCGGATTTAAAAAGTATTTCACCGCTTTCTTTAAATTTATTAAAATTTGACAACATTAATTTTTTCCCTTTCAAAAATCCGGCCGGTCCTAAAAATAATTTCCTCTTTCCGTATCCGCCTTCACCATCATGCCCCCTTCCGTTCCCCTTCAGGCCGCATCAAAACTATCTATGTCCTCTTTATTAAATTATGATTCTTTCGTATTTAAGTTGCAAAAATATTTTAAGTGACTTAGTCCTTTTAGCATAAGTCAGTCCGGTTCTTTAGAAAAAGCTCAAACTGTTTGAAGCCGACGATGAGTCGGCTGAGTTTTTGAGCTTTATGGCTGACTTTTGTCTGCCGAAGGTAAAAGGACTACCTGAACGAATAAATACTTTTTGCAGCTTTAAAACAACTTTTAGACGATAACTGCACGATATTTAATAAAGAGCCTAAATTATCCTATTTAATAAATCCGAGAACTGTATCGGAAGCTGTCACTCTGCAACTGGTTAAATTATCGGCAGTAATATCGAGCCGAAAAATTATCTATGTGATTCATTGTTTAGGAAAAAGAGGAAGACCGTCGCGGATATTTTTAAAATTGTCAGTGGGCGACCATTTAAAGTTAATATCTTTCGGAGCTCTTATCACCCCCAACTGTTTTTTGATTTTTTTACAAGTTTCGGGCATAAAAGGCTCAAGCATTTGGGAAATATTTCTGAGAACTTCAAAAAGATTTGTAAGCACTTCCGCCAGTCGCTTCTCTTCTCCGTTTTTATTTAGTTCCCAGGGCTTTTGTTGTTCTATGTAAATATTGGCTGCTTTTACTATATCCCAGATTTTTTGAAGAATAATATTAAATTTTAACTCGCCGTAAAGACCGTCAAGCTCGCCATAGAGCTTATTTATCTTCCGGTCAAATCCGTCCGGTTCTTTTGTTAAATATTCCGGGCTGTATTTATTTATCATAGACAATACCCTCTTTAAAAGATTACCCAGTTCATTAGCCAGATCGGAATCATAACGGCTTTTGAATTGTTCTTCGGAAAAATTTCCGTCCAACCCGAAAGTCACCTGCCTTAAAAGAAAATACCTGAATGAATCTACATTCCATTTTTCTATAAGTTCAAGTGGATTAACAACATTCCCGAAAGATTTACTCATTTTTTCACCCGTTATAGTCCACCACCCGTGAGCAAAAATTGTCTTCGGAAGGGGAAGTTCCAAAGCCATGAGCATAGTCGACCAATAGACAGAATGCGTGGTTAGTATATCCTTGCCTATAAGGTGAAAATTTGCCGGCCACCACTTTATTTCTTGCGGAGCGATATAGCCGGTAGCCGAATAATAATTTATAAGAGCATCGAACCAGACGTAAGTGACATAGCCATCATCAAAAGGCAGCGAAATTCCCCAGGAAAGACGGCTCTTGGGCCTTGATATGCAAAGGTCATCAAGTTTATTGTTATTTAAAAAACCAAGAACCTCGTTCCTGCGGATTTCGGGCATAATATATCCGGGAGTTTGCTCAATATATTTTATTAATTCATCCTGGTATTTCGACATTAGAAAGAAATAATTATCTTCTTCTATCTTCTGAACATCACGTCCGCAATCCGGACAACACCCGTCTTTAAGGTCTTTTTCTTTCCAAAATCTCTCATCAGACACACAATACCACCCCGAATAAGAACGCTTTTGGATATCCCCTTTCTTATAAAGAGTCCGAAGTATATTTTGTACTCTTTCTTTATGGTCTTTATCCGTAGTTCTTATAAATCCGTCATTGGAAATATTAAGTTTTACCCATAAATCTTTAAATTTACCGACCATACCGTCGATATGCTCTTTAGGCGACATCCCTTTTTTTGCTGCCGCATCCTGTACTTTCTGGCCATATTCGTCTGTGCCGGTAAGAAAAAAAACTTCCTTTTGGCAAGATCTGTAATACCTCGCCAGCACATCGGCGGCCACCTGGGTATACGCATGCCCTATATGCGGGTCGGCGTTTACATAATAGAGGGGCGTTGTTATATAGATTCCCTTTTTCATATAATTATATGGTTTCTCCTTCCTTAATATTTTTTATTATCTGAGATTAGCCCCGCCGCAGGCAATTAACTCTTATTTATAGTTGTTGTCTTCGTATCTCAGGCAGCATAAGAGCCGACCACAGCAACCTGTAATATTTTCCGGATTTGTAGAAAGTTTCTGGCGTTTGGCCATATCTATATTTACCGAACGCATTTCCCTTAAAAACTTGCTGCAACATACTTCCTTCCCGCAGGGCCCTACAGCACCTATTATTGCCGCCTCATCCCGCACCCCTATCTGGACCATCTGTATCCGAACTTTTAATCTGTTGCCTAAAATTTTTATTAAATTTCTAAAATCCACCCTTGAATCAGCGGTATAATATATAAAAAGTTTCTGCCGGTCATAGGTATAATCAACAGCAGTAATTTTCATCTTTAACTTCTGTTTTTTTATCTCAGTTTTAACCTGCGGCAATATTTTTTTGTCGGCCGCAAAGTTTTTTTGAAGCACCCGCCTGTCATCATCATTTAGTACCCTTACTACCTGTTTAACTTCACTTTTCCTGCATGGTTTGGAAGACATATTTATAACCCTTCCGACTTCCAGCCCGTTATCGGTAGAAACTAAAACCCGGTCGCCTTTTTTGACTTCTTTGCGGATGTTTTCTGCCGGACAGCTCTCATGGAGCCTTCTTAGCGAAACAGTTAAAAATACCACAGGCTTATTCTCATTTTAATTGCCCCAGCTTTAAAAACATATTTGAAATCGCTAGTTCTCTGTTAGCATTTTTATTTAAGCTGGCGATGGTTTCTTCTATAATTTTCATCCTATAGAAACGCTTCTCAGTCGGGGTTTTGCGAAACTCATAACCCTCTATCTGAAGCATAATATTTAACTTGCTCAAACTTTCGGGCTTATCCCCCATCCATTTTTTTATATCCTTAAAAAATTTTTCGGACTTCATACTGCCTATCTTTATATTACCTACCTGAGAATATTTAACTAATTTACCCGGCGAACCGGCGGAAATTTTTATTTCTTTGGCCGGATCTTTTATATTATCCTTTAAATCGGGCCTTAAACTTAAAAAATCATTCATCTCAGAGTCCGTCAGGGGACTAAACCTATATTCCTGGCACCTGGAAATTATAGTTGCCGGTAGTAAATCACCCGACGATGTAACAAGAAAAAAATAAGTATTTTCCGGCGGTTCCTCAAGTATTTTTAAAAGGCAGTTTAATGCAGCTCTACTTGCTGCGGCCGCATCGTCTATTATAAATACTTTCTTTAAGGTTTTATAGGATTTCAGAAATGCTTCCTTTTTAACTTCCCGTATCTGGTCTATATTTATCTTAACGGTTTTATTCGAAGAGCTCTCCGACTGTCCGTCAGCGCCTGTTTGTTTTATGGCGTTTATATTCTTTAATTTTACTTTTTCGTCCGCTGAGTATTTAGCAACCATCTCTTTCTCATTCTTCGGGGATCCCACAAACCTTACCGTAGGATGATTGCCTGTTCTTAGTTTTTTGCAGGACCCGCAAAGGCCGCAGCCACCGTCTTCTTTTTTGTCTCCGCAATTTAACGCTGCCGCCAAAGAAACTGCTGCCAACCTCTTCCCGATGCCTTCCGGTCCGGTAAATAGAATCCCGTGAGGAATACGGCCGGTCTTTAACATTTTCTTCAGTCTTTCAATATTATGTCTGTGCCCGGCAATCAAACTAAAATTCATATAATATCCCGCTTCCTTAGAATATCTATAATCCCCTCTTTAATTACTTCCTCCGTATTAAGGGCGGATACCACTTCAATATTTCTGTCCTCGGAAGCAATCTCAAGATATCCGTTTCTTACCTTTTCATGAAAGGTTACATTTTCGGATTCCAACCTGTCTAATTTACCTTCAGAGGATTTAACCCTTTTTAAACCTGTTTTAATGTCAATATCAAGTATTACTGTTAAATTCGGCTTAATTCCCCCCGTAGCTATATAATTAAGCTGCCCTATGAGCTCCTTTGAAAGGCCCCGGCCGTAACCCTGGTAAGCTATACTTGCATGGGTAAACCTCTCACATATAACAAATTTGGAATTTTTAAGCGCCGGCATAATTTTTTCCCGGGTATGCTGCGCCCTTCCGGCTGCATAAAGCAAAAGCTCGGCTGTAGGATAAATCCGGCTCTTAGTATCGAGTAAAATTTCTCTTAACTGTTCGGCTATGCTTACTCCCCCCGGCTCCCTGGTGCAGACCACTTCGCGGCCGCAATTGCGGATATAGTCGGCAACAAGGAGGGCCTGGGTGGATTTACCCGAGCCTTCCGGTCCCTCTAAAGTTATAAATTTTCCCTTACTCATCATTACCGCGCTGGCATCTTAAATTTATTTTTTTACTTAAATTTGCGCTCTCCCCGCCCTGGGAAACTGTCAATGTAGCTCCGATATAAGAGTACTCTGAATCATCGAACCACACGTAAAATTTATCAACTCCGGCAGTAACCAGAGTAGTTGTGCTGCCTTTTAAGTACCGTCTCAGTACGCTTTCCGAGTCCGGCTTAAAATATTTTATATATAAATTAGAGTGGCCCCAGTCGGCTGTGGACTTATTTATTTTAAAAAGGACAGATTCGTTGCTTTCCCCTATGGTTATCGGCTCCGAAGACGACTGCCTTATATATTTGGACATCTCGTCCATCGTCGAGCGTGCGGCCGAATATACATCAACAGAATCCCGCGTGCTCCACCAAACGTCAAAAGTGCTCTGAAAAAATTTAATTGCGCCGTACATAAGTATCCCGGCAAGAGCAATTACTATACCGAGTTCCACCATAGTTATTCCCCTGTTATTATTTATTTTTTTCATTAGATTATCCTTTATCATATTTCAAATGACAGCATCAATTGATGATTATTATTTATCGCGGAATTCAATAACATTCCATAGTCAAATTTGATATTATTATATTGCATCCCTACCCCAAAAGTAAAATTTTTAATTTCATAATTAAATTTATACCCCATCCTTAAAAAAAACCGGTTGTCCACCCGGTATTCTAAACCCAGAGAATTTTTAATGCTGCTTTCATTGTCTTTTAGAGTCTCTGATAAAACATTTACCGCATGTCGGTTATTAAATCTTAAATAGTATGCCATGCCCGCGCGAAACATTATCGGCTGCGGAGCCAAGTGACTTCTATATTTAATTCCTTGCCCCAGGTTTTTAATTGAAACTCCAATATTTAATCCCTCCGAATAAACCCGGTTAACCCAACAAATATTGCCTTTTTCAAATAACCCGGTATCAAAAAATATACCTGCATCCGAAGAAATCGCAGAAGCGCTGTATTGTTCCAGCAGGGTTGAGCTGTAATATTTTCCCGCCAATCCCAGGCTTATTACTTTTGACAATTCTTTGGAAATTATTATCGATGCTATGTAATCACTCTGAGCATTTAGTGTTTCAGCGTTATTTACTTCCTCCGAGTCGTTTATGGTTATATCTCCCCCGTTAAAACCCAGAAAAGTTATACCAATATCCATAAGGCCGTTCTTTTTCCCGGCTCCCAAATAATAAATACCGGCATCTGAAAAAGAACTGTCATACAAAGCCGATACGGAAAAATTATTGATTGAAGAAAGGACTGCCGGATTATAATTAATTGAGTTAAAATCTTTATGCAAAGCCGTTCCGCCTGCCCCCATAGCGTTTTGTCTTACTCCCGGCAGGTATTTAAGAATTACTCCGCCGGCAGTTCCTGCGCAAAAGCCGAAAGTTGCCGCACCCGGGAGGAACAAGACCGAAAAAAAGGAAATCTTTAATAACTGCTTTTTAAGCATCCCTTACCTTACGACAACTACTTTCTCTGTATCTTCTTCACCCGCCGCCTGGATATTAACATAATAGATGCCGCTTGCCACAATATCACTGTTGTCTGTCTTTCCGCACCATTTAACAGGCTCTTCGTTTCCATTAATGACATACTCATCAAAAACAGTTTTCACGAGCTCACCCATAATATTGAAAATCCTTAACTTTACTCGGCTATCTTTGATTATATCATATCCTATTTCAACTGCATCGCTCTTATCTCCTGGTCTTCTCATCAGATTATTATTTATAGTCAGAAGCTTCAGAATCTGAATACCGTCGCTCCAGTCAGTCCATCCTGTATAGTGCGGAGACTCAGGATTCCATAATCCATCAGGATCTCCCGGGGTTCCATAAATATCTGGTCTGTAAGTAGAGGTGGGGATACTCTGAGCATACCCATGACGGGCTTTCACTCTCACGTAATAGGTATGGTATAATTGCCCCTTATCATATCTATATTCAGCGCTGTCATCAGATTCCCAAATTCCGTCGTTTGCCAAACTCCGATTAAGTTCTTTATCAATAACGATTTTTTTATCGCCGTCTTCGTCCACCTCTTTGATCTGGATATAGCATCCAAAAATTCCGGTCTCAGGGTCAGAAGCAGTTCCTTTTGCCCAATTAAAAATCAATTTATTATTATATGTAGCCAAACCATCGTCTGTAGGAATAGAAGGTTTACCGGTTGGGCCTGTATCGTCTTCAAAAGACTGTTGTTCCGACCAGCCTTCTCCGTAAAAATCTGTCCAGGAATATCCTAATGATGAATCTATTGTCTGCACGGCCCAGTAATAGTTGGAACCTGTTACATTAAGCACTCTTACATTTTTATATCCACTTACATCTACATCGCTGCCTATATCGGAATCACTTATTGTCCCTGAAGTAGCCTTTGTTAAATAATTACCCAAAAGAGGGGAACCGTATCTTGCAGGAACAATATCAGAAGTCCCCGAAGAACTCCCCACCCGGAAGTTATAAATAAATCCATCAGTGGGTGTCTCTTCGTTACTATCAACCGGAGGATCATTCCACATGATATAGAATTTATTGTTATAATATCTGGAGTTAAAATAGTCTTTGCCTTGAGGCACTTTGGGAGGAATATTATTGGGATTGCCATCGTCAGCGGTATCATTTTTCATTAGACGGGATATAGGATCGCCAGAGCTGTTTTCGCCTGTCATGAAAAGGTCAATATCATCATCACCATCATAATCGCCCCACCGGATAGACCCTAACTCTATACCGGAACCTAAATCATAATAATCAGAAAAATAAGGAGCGCTGGAAATAAGAGTTCTGGGACTATTTCCATCATTTCCCAAAACCGCAAGATCCATATCACCATCATTATCAGCATCCCCCCACGCTATCTCACTGTTAGTTAGTTGAGGAAGGGAAAAAGTCGAAGATGTAAAAGTATAGTTGCCTGTTCCGTTATTGGTATATATTTCAGTATATTGTCCGCCACTAAAAGGAGTCTCTCCAGAGATTGTTATATCAATCCAGCCGTCGTTATTATAGTCGCAGGCTCCAAGCGAACCCAGACCTAATCCTCTGATAGTGGAAGTATCTTTGGTAAACTCTCCCCGGTTATTTTTAAATATCACAGTTACTGCTTTATCGTTTGTATTTTTACCCATCTGTACTAAATCTAACCAGCCATTATTATTTAAATCTGCCCAGACAAAATCTCCGCTAGCAACATTTTCTAAAGTAATCCCGGAATTTTTTAGTATTCCTTGAACATTCTTAAATAATAATCCTAATTTTTCTCCTTCTCCCATCCCTAATACTGCTAAATCCAGCCAGCCATCATTGTTGTAATCGCCCCAGGCTAAGGCAGAATCTTTTACTCCATCGAGAGTCTGAGATATCTCAAAATTTCCGTGATCATTCCTGTATATTATAGTCCACCTTTTCGTATCCTTACCTGAGTCCTCGCCACTAATAGCTAAATCCAGCCAACCATCGTTGTTGTAATCACCCCAGGCTAAATCTCCAAAAGCTAATTCCTTGAATTCTTTATTTGTTTTCTGAAGTATATCCGAATCATCATTTTTGTATAAATTTTCGTATAATATGGTATGCAAATTATCCAAAGAATCTTTTCCGCATACAGCTAAATCCCAGTCGCCATCATTGTCGTAATCCCCCCAGCTTGATGCAGAGTTTTTAAGGTTCTTTATGCTGAATGAAACTTCCTCGGAAAAATCAGCATTGATTTCATTAGGCAAGAAAATCAAAAAAAAAAAAACAAAAATGTTAAGTATAAAAATTTTCAGGGAAAAGTTCATTTTAGTAATCACAAACTATTTCGTGTCTTTTATCTTTTATTAAAAGTTCTACTTTTCCTCCCATGATATCACATTTATATCTTCATTTTCGTCACTTTCGTTCAGCGGAACATCAAAGACATCATCGGAATAGTTAAACTCTATATTGGAATCTGCCTTTAATTCCTCTCCTGCTGCAACAATCCCTAAAATATCTACATTAGAATTTACTTTAATATCTCTGGCAGCTTGAATAATACCATTTAATTCCACATTGGATTCTATATCTATATCCTCAGCTATCCAGTCACCTCCGGCAACAATAAAATTTGCTTTTGCATATCCATCTCCTTCACCATTAATATTTGACGTTATAATGATACCATTATCCCAGTTACTGCTATCCCCGGCTGCACCGTCTACCACAAAAGTTCCCGAACCTGCAAGAACTATATTGCTGTCAAATTCAACTCCGTTATCATAGTAATATACATTTCCATTTAGGTTTAAGGTTTCATCTGAACTAAATTCAATCCTTCCGTTCCCAACATCAGTTCCTTTCCCTCCAAAAGTATAGTCTGTTTCATCGGCATTTTCTATTAAGTTATCTGTATCTACGAATTGGACTTCATCAGAATCTAATTCTTCAGTTTTGTCTGAATCATCATTTTCCACTATTGTGGGTTTAGGAGAGGATTTAAAATTGTCACCATTGGGATCACTGTCTTCGTTGCCATCTATCACTCCTTGAGCTCTGATTTCCCTCGTTCCGGTTGCTTCATTATCTTCATCAAAATAAAAATTAGAATCAATTTCTATGGCCGAATCCAGATCATCAGTGAGTAATGTGCTGTCAGATGCAGTATAGATAGCTACATCCCCATTGTTGTCAGGATAAAAATGTACATTAGATTGAATTATTATGAGGTCATTAGAAAAAACTACTCCGTAGACATCTACATTAGAAGAAAAAGAACCGGTCTCTCCACTGATTGCTGAATAATCAGGGTATCCAGCACTCGCATTAACTTTAACACGGATAGAACGTTCTTCTTTAATATCTGATTGTGAAGGAACATACCCGGTAGAATCTATTTGGTATTTCTTATCGCCCAGAGAAGTGATATCAACTACTGCCTCCCCCTCCTTATCTCCGGTTCCGATGCCTACATAAACAGTAAAATCCGAATACTTACTCTTTTTTATATTACAAATCGCCTTTTCAATTCCCGCATCGGCAACATAGAGCGCTGAAGTTCCCAGCCGGCTTTTCACCTCTTTGCTGGTTTCGCCGGTAGTAAGCACGACCATGGATACACCGAGAACACCAAGAACTACCATCATAAGTATTGCCGCCACGAGCGCCATACCTTTATTGTTTTTAATCTGCATTTAGGTTACCTCCCCTAAACTAAAAAATTTATTCGTTTTCTTAGTCACTATCGGAGTAGTCTGCAACATATGAAACTATCCTCAATTCCTGCGGGTTACTTAATTCCGTCCAGCTGACTTTAATTCCTATTTCTTTGAGCCCTTCTTCCAACTCTGATATATTTACAACTCTGGTAAATTTTTTACTGGTTCCCAATACTTTTGTGGTAGATGTAAAAGCGGAGTCAGTTATATCATCATAGTAGTAGCTCTTTATATTTTCCATCTCATCCGAAGCCCAGTTTGCGGCCATCGTCTGCATTTTGGACTGATTTAAGGCAATATTATTTTTTATAAACATCTTGGCAAATCCCATAACGACATAAGTTATAATCGCCGCAGCGAGAATTATCTCCAGATACGTAATTCCACTGCTGTTTTTTTTATTTTTGTTAATATTTTTCATATCAGATACTTGCGATAAAGTAATAATACATTTATTACTTATTATCAACTTTTACTTTATCATTACGCCTTATTCACCGGAAAGCGTCAGTAAACCAGCGGCAGCAATATTTTTGTCTATTTCAACTTTGCCCTCTACTTTAAAAATTCCGTCCTTCTCCTCTTTTAATGTAACATCTATCTTTAATATGTCATCGGGTTCGATAGTCTGGCGAAACTTTACTTTATCTACGCCGCTTAACTTAATGTCTCCCCTACCTATTACCGCCATAGCGGTCTGGGCCATAGATTCCATTATCAAAACCCCGGGCATAATCGGACGTCCGGGAAAATGTCCCTCGAAGAAATACTCGTCGCCGATAAGTTTTTTTATACCTCTCCCTTCTTTGCCTTTGCGGGTAACCTTAACTTCGTCTATAAGCAAAAAAAGGACTTCTAAAAGGCAGTATCTTTTTAATCTCTGTTTTTTTCATTATCAAACCTCTCTGAATCATACCTAACTATCGCTCTGGATTGTCTGTTATAGATGCTCATCTAATTAAATGTTTATTTATCTTCGAAACAGTCAGAGTATATTATCCCTTCCCGGACTTCTTTACCGTATAAAATAACATCCCGCCCCTTTAACCCGCTTAATTCTTTTTCCAAACTTTCCCTATTTCCGAAAGGGGTAATTAACAAGACCTTCTGTCCGGAAATTTTTATATAATAATTATCGTCCTCAAAAATCAATTTCCCCCTGAACATATCGCCGAATCTATACGTGTCCATTTTAATCAGGGCCCATAAAATATAATTTTTCACCGAGCCGCTACTGCGACCAACATCATCCTGCAACGCCATTATTAGGTCTTCATCATCCTGTTTAGATATCAATAAAAGAATATTACGCTTAGTAAAATCATTACCTTTCTTATATATGGCAATAAGTTTCTCCGCGCTGATATGCCCCAGCTCGCTTATTGCTTCGGAGACGGTTTTTGCCACTTCTATTTCAGTTTCGGATTTTAATATATTAAGTAGATATTCAGTTACCTGGGTTCTGCTATCGGTTTCTTTGCTTATACGAGTTAAATGTTTGGCTGCGCTATTTCTCACTTTAGTTATATCTGAATTCTTTAAAATATCTTTAAGCGCAACTATCGCCTCGGCGTTTTTTATATCAGCTAAACTGCCCAATATCTCGGAAGAGGCAATATATTTAAAAGTATCCGACGATAAAATTAACTCGGTTAATCTATTAACTGAATCTTTGAGTTTGCCGATTTTAACTTTTCCTTTCGCAATATAATATTTTGAAAGATATTTCCATTTTAACGGCGTGTTGCTTTCTTTAACTTTTTCAAAGAGATTGAGGGATTTTTTATAGTCCTGTCTGTTATAAAGTTCCTCCGCCTGCCGATAGTCCCCGGGAGCATTTTTATCAAAAATCTTGTTTTTTTCAGCTGCCAGGTTGAATGATACGGATAAAACTAATATAGCCGAGGCAACACTTATTTTAGCCCTATATTTAAGGATATATTTTAATCTCATTTAATTTCAACAGCAATATTGCAGATAGTATCCATTACTTTTGTATATTATTTAAACCTCGCAAAAAAATGACTATATAAAGTGATTATATATAAAAATATTTTTATAAGCAAAAAAAACAGCCCCTTTTACAAAGCTGCAAAAGGGGCTGGAAAATTTAAATTACTTTCTTTATTTTTTCTTGCGGCCTCTGGCCATCTTAGCTCTTCCCACATCACCATCTTTATCTACATAATAAAGATAGCCTGATTCTTTTTTAACACCGGTCTTTGAGACTTTCTTAGGTTTGCCTTTACCCTTACCGCCGCGAGCCATTTTAACTTCTGCAATATCTCCCTCTTTATCTACGTAATAAAGATAACCACTTTTTTTACTAACCCCAGCTTCTTTTACTTTTTTCCCCATTAGAACCTCCTGTGATTCATTTCAAATACAAAATTAAAATATTATTTTTATGTATCTTAATTTTCTTTTAACAAATTTTTTATTTCTTGTCAACAAATTATTCTCCGGGCTATTCCCGTATCAGACCGGTCCCATACTTTTTTATAAGAATATCGGCAAGGTATATAGCCAGCAGACCGGTTAAAATACCCGCTACCGAATCTGTTATATAATGATACCTGTTATAGACGACAGAAACAGATAAGAGGGCCACCGAGGGTAGATAAAAATAAAATAGTTTTCTGACATAAAACCCCATCATCACCATGGAGACAAAGGCCACCGCGATATGAGAGGATGGCATGCATCCGCCGTACATTGACCCGTATCTCATAATATAGTTCTGCAGTCCGGTAAAGTGGTATCCTCTTAACGCTTTAGTTTCTTTATCCTGTAATTCTTCTGCCACATGAGGGCCGTAATATTCGCCTATTTTAACGGTATAGTCTTTGGCGTACTTTCGGTAAAACTCATACCTGGGGCCCCGGACGGGAAAAATTATAAAAGTCAGGTAAGAAAGGTAAAATGCTATACAGACCGCCGCAAGAAACCTGATATAATCTTTTCTTTTTCTGAAAAAATAAAGCGCGACAGCCGCCACCGGTACCATAAGATAGTAAGTAAAATAATTAAATTTCATTAACTCGGTAAGAGCGGGAGTTATAAACCTCTCCAAATAGAGGGAAGGGTGCACTCCAAACAAATTATATTCAAAATTAAAGATAAAACTGTCATACCACCGATTCGTCAATATAGAGGTAAATCTGTCTACTTCCCGATAATTAAATGTAAAGAGGATTATAGGATACCACCACCTGAGAAAATTTAAGAGTTTATTTTTACTTCTTTCCAGGATAGGCGCAAATTTAATAACCATAAATATGATAATAAAATGCAGCGCGCTATAAAGATACGGATACCTCACCCCACTATTGAAAAATAATAATACCGCCCCGGTAAGCGCTAAGTAAGTGATAAATATTATATCTACTATATTTAATCTATTTTTTTTCTTTTCGGCTCTCATTTATAATTTCATCGGTCACCATTTCTATTACACAGTCGTTCTGCTCGGCAACAGTATCATCGAGTTTAAGCCCTACGAGGTATTTATCCTCCGAGACTCTCACCCACTGGACATTCCCTACAAGGGGTGCAAGATCACTTTTCATTTTTAACTGCAGACGGATCAGCAGGCCGGGGTAAAGTTTTTCGCTGACTTCAAACATTACCCCCTGCGCGCTTATATCCTTTATATAGCCGTCAAGTCCGGAAAGAGCCATATCCGCTGTTTCTACAATAACGGGCACATTGTATTTTACCCTTATATATTCCCGGCCTTCTTCTCCTTTCTTTTTTTCTTTGTCATTCATTTTTTATTCCTTTAAGATAAACCATTATTGTGGAAATTGCCGCCGGGGTTATTCCCGATATACGGGAAGCCCGGGCAAGAGTATCCGGTTTAACCTTATTTAATTTTTCAACTTCTTCATTTGAAAGACTCTTTATTTTTCTATAGTCAATACTGCCCGGCAGTTTAATATTTTCCATATCCGAAAGATCCAGAATACGTTTTTTCTGTTTCTTTATGTATCCTTCGTATTTTAATTCTATTTTAAGTCTTTTAAATACCTTGCCAGAAATCTCTGCGGGAAATAAGGATAACTCTTTAATTTTATCTATTAATATATCACTGTCAATCCGGGGGTTTTTAAAAAGT
>JAGXOG010000040.1 GCA_023660015.1 Elusimicrobia bacterium LH_S2
GAAATAAATGCCCTGAAGGATAAAATGAATCTTCGGCAGGCACAACTCAAGGTAGAATATCAGTTAAAAAAACAGGAGATGGAAAGAACCCGAAATGAACTTGAACAACGGCTGAAACAGGAATCTTCCAAAGAGAAAATTACGTTCGGTATCAATTTATAACACCTCTCTCTTTGAAAAGTTCATATATAATATCAAACATGCTGATTACACCTATAAGCCGGCTTTTTTCAAGTACCATAAGCAGTTTGGTTTTATTTTCCTGCATTATGGAAAAAGCCTCCGAAACGGTTTTATCCGGCTCAATAGAGAAGTACCGTTTTGTAAGCAGTTCATCGGCAATTACCAATATACCCATTCCCGGAGTAAGGCAGTCTATATCCAGTTCCGCTTCAGGTACAGAATCTATAAAAGGAACCGTCTCCAAAAGTTTATTTATCTCCGCAGGATGAGGTTTAAAAACAGAAGTAATTTCATTTAGCGATATTATCCCAATAAGTTTTTCGTCATTGTCCACCACCGGCAATGTGTGAAATTTATTTTCTTTAAAAAATTTTATAATTTCAGTCAGGGGAGTATCTCTCTTTGCTTTTACAATATCTGATGACATGCATTCTTTGACTTTAAACACTTTTATATCCTCCTTGAGGTCTTAATTCTTTGTTAGTACTTAGAATAACCCGATTTTTTCTTTCATTAAAACTATTGGCCCTTTTCAAATCTTCTATAAGCCTGTAATCTATTCTCATGCTGCCTATGGGATTTTCTTCTTCTTTTACTCCGTGAGAGTCCGTGCCGCCGGTTACGGTAAGCCCCAGGTCTCCGGCATATTTAATATATCTTTTTATATTTTTTAAGGTGTGCGACGGATGATAAGCCTCAATACCGGAAAGGCCGAGCCGTTTAAGTTTTTTTAAAAAATTTTTGTGACTTCCCCCGAATACCGGGTGGGCTATAACCGATACTCCGCCGACTCTATGAATCATATTAAGTGCTTCTTCCGGGGTTATTCTGAGTTTTCTGACAAATGCCGGACGACCGACTCCCAGGAGGCTGTCAAAAGCTTCTTTTATGCTTCCCACCTCGCCGGTCTCTTTCAGGCACCGGGCAAAATGGAGCCGGCTTATCGCCCCCAGGCTGGCCTTGGCCATAAGCATATGTTCATCTATGCTGTACCCCAACTCCCTTAGTTTGTTTAGTATATAATAAGCTCTTCTTTCACGCGCTTTCTGAAATACCTGAAGTTTCTTCTGAAACCATTTATTTTCCCAGTTAATATAATATCCGAGTATATGGATTTCCGAAGAATTAAATTCGCAGGAAAGTTCAACTCCGGATATGACCTCTATTCCTATTTTGGCTCCTATCTTTATGGCCAGACAGATTCCGTCCGTAATATCGTGGTCGGTAATTGCAATTGCGGAAAGCCCTTTTTCCTTGGCAATCTTTACCACTTCTTCGGCCGAACAAGTTCCGTCAGAATAAGTTGTATGTATATGCAGATCAGCTTCTTTCATTTTATATCAATAAAAATACAAATTGCGGGCCATATCGCTCACGCTGGTGTTGGACCTTCTCAATCTTTTACTTACCAGTTTAAAGGCGTTATTTAAAATTTTCAAACCCAAATCTTTTTTTCCCCTTACAAGCTTATCATAATCATTTTTATCTATTATAAACAAAAAAACCCCTATAAAAACAGTAACAGAATCTGACCTTTTCTGACCGCTGAAAAAAATTCCCCCTATAATATCACCGGTGTCCATTCTGGCCAGCCTTATATCCTCACTGCCCCATTCATATCTATATTTAGATAGATATCAACTCTGCCCAATTCTATTATATAAAGCCGCCTACCGCTTTGGCCTTCTTTAAATAATACCGAACCTTCTTCAAAATTCTTTTTTTTAATTATATTTTTTATCTCTTTTAGTTCTTCCGGGGCCAACCCCTTAAAAATTTTTGTTTTTTTAAATATTTCTTCCATAAGATTACCCTGCTTGTTCTTAATCTTCCTTGCTTTTATCAATCATTTTCCTTATTTCCGCCCCGACATCAGCTTTAACCTCAGCCATATTTTCAAAAGATTTAATTGCTCTGTTCTTAACTTTTTCATCTATGTCATCAATTAATTTCCGGAGTATATGAGTTACCTCGGGAGAGGAAACTTCGCCTACAGCCCATGCTGCTGAAAGCCTCATCCATTTATCCGCGCTTTCCGCCATTTTTTCCAAAGTTTTTATTGCTAATTCAGGATTGTACTGATCAATAGCCACGCAGGCGTTTCCTCTTACCCTGTTATTGGAATCAGTGAGGTAGGGTTTTATCATCTTTTCAGCTACAGACGGATCGGATATTGTCCTGGGGATAAGTTCAACGCCGTCGGCACGGGCACGGACATGCGGATTTACGTCTGTTATAACCCTCTTTTTACCGTCCCCATCATCAACCTCGATTTTTTCTGTCTTTTCTTTAGAAAGAGCACCGGCCTGCATAGTTAAAAGTTCAAGCAGTTTTTCCTGCTGCCGGGTAAATTGGTCGTCAAGTTTATCTTTTATTTCCTCAATATCGTTTTTTGTCTGAGACCCTGCAGAAAGAGCCATCTTTTTCACCACATCCCTCTGGCCGTCTACCATTTTATTTATGCTTCTGGCCACCCTCTCTTCAAGTTCTTCGGATTCGGAATCGGCTTCGTCAAGTCGGGCGGCGATTCTCTCTTCTAATTCTTCTAACTGATAATAACTGCCGCTTGAAGTGCGGTAGACTTTCCTTAATATTAAAAAAATAAGTATGCCGCCTACAAGAATTACCGCAGCGCTTACCATCCATATTATTCCAAACTGTCCGCTGGTCTCTTCCAGATTATTTTCAAGATTTTCAATCTTGGTCCGGGCAGCAGTAATATCTTCTTCACGTTTTTTAAGCTCACTGCGTAAGTTATTTCGCTGGGAAACCAGGCTGTTAACCGTACCCTTGTACTTTGAAGTTTGTGACCGCTGGCTCGACACCGCTTTTTTAAGTTCTTTAATTTCTTCTTCAGACGAATTGCCTTTCTGGGATATCCCCTTTGCCTTATATATTTTACTCAGCAAATTTTTTACTTTGTTGTCACCGGGATTTATATTTTCACCGCGGCGCAAATATTTTTCCGCTTCACTGTAATCTTTCCTCTCATAATGCCTTTTTCCCTCGGCAACTATAGCTTTATAAAGAAGTTGCTTTGCTTTAGGATTTTCTTCATCTTCAAGAACCCGCTCAAAATCCCCTATAGCGGCATTATAATCTCCCCGAAGGTATTCCTTAACTGCACGGTTCATTACTTCATCTGTCTGCGCATAACTTACTGCGGCCACAAAGGAAAAAACTATAATTAAACCTATTATTTTATTCTTCTTCACTTAATTTTAATACCTCCTGTAATCTTTTGTGCAACCCGATTACCTCTTCCCCATCGGGATTAATTTTTAAAGCTTCAACTAATTCATTTTCCGACTCCCGGTATTTTCCCTCTTCTAAAAGCAATCTGGCTTTTATAAGATGAGTTAGATAGGCGGTACCCTCGTAATTAGGGGCCAGAAGTTTCATATTTGACAGTTTCCTTTGGGCTTCGTTAATCTTTCCCCGGTAATAATCTTTTAGAATTTCTTTTTTTAACTCATCTGCCCGGCCCATATTCTTTTCCCTCTTTTCATTCAGCCATTCGGTGATATCAGTATTAAGTTCCAGAACTCTTTTATCTTCCCCGTATTTCTCAACATATTGTTGAACACTTTGGCTGGCAAGCGCAATCTTCTCCTTGTTATATTCAGTCCGGGCCCGGTTATAAAGTCCGTCTTTTTTTAACATTTTTTCTTTCATTAATAATTCTTTTTCCTTAATATCATGTAATGGCGCAAATTTTATTGTATACTGAATAGAGTGTTTAAAACCCTCTTCCCTGTCTATGTAAGCATAGTCTATATTGACATCTCTGGATATTATACCGAGGCCGGCCCGCCAGTTATCCCCGGTAAACCCTCCCCTAAGAGCCAAAGACGAAAAAGGATATAACTCTAAACCGTATCCTTCCTCTATCCTCATAGCCCCTTTTTTCTCTTCAATATCCATTAGATAAAGATCTACGACTATGTTAAAAAATTTGCTGTTGCATAAACTTATTCCGGCCCGGCCATCCATAGTTGGCGCAAACGAAGAACTTGATGAACCGTATTCAATAACCGGCGAATTGATATTTTTTACTTGCGCCGAGATATTCATCTAATTAAAAGGGGCTATAAAGATGCCGGCGCCTACGGTAACCGCTTCTTCGGCATTACCGTAAAGCGTTTCACTGATAAGCCCACCCGACGTTCCCATGCTGAATCCATTAAATAAATCAACAGAAAGACCAAAGAATAAATCCCGGGAATAATTATCTTTATCAAGATACTTTACCCTTGTGGCGGCCCCAAGCGCCGCCCAGGTTGTAAAAGGGTAATCATATTCTACATATCCGACATGCGTAGCAGTAGAAAGACATCCGTAAAAAAAACTTAATTTGGGCTGATTATTAATTCCTAATGAAGCGGGGCTTACCACAAGCGGAGTGCTTATCCCATCTATTGCCGCTCCGGCGGATCCTAAACCATTTATCCTGGCATTAGGATTAAACTCCGGAAATTTACCGGTGGCCGGAAGTGGGGCGCTACAAGCCATATATATAAATAAAACTTTTGCAAGAAATAATATTTTTTTCACGCTCATAAAAGCCCTGCCATCTCTATGTATTCCTCCGCTTTTTTTATTATCATTTCTTTTTTGGTATCTTTCAGCCTGCGTTTTTTAACTGCAGTGGGGAGCATATAGAGCCATCCTTCCAGCAGATTTTTCCTTCCAGGACACGGACCCCTGCTACAACTATAACGTTTTTTTCTACTACAGACCCGCCGGGCAGTACCGCCCCCTATACCTAATAAGAACATACTTTTAATTATACATTCGTGCAATATGGCCCCGTGCCCAATCGTTACTTTACTTCCAATAATTATAAGCGTACCTCCTACGCGTTTGAGCTCTTATTTATAACTATTTTATCCACACCCACCTGAGAACAGAACCGGGCCATACCGAAACATTATCTTTAATCTGTCCCCACCCTATAATTACTACACTCGGAGCAATATAGGACTTTTTATCTATATCCGGAGTATTTCCT
>JAGXOG010000041.1 GCA_023660015.1 Elusimicrobia bacterium LH_S2
ATTCAATAACTATTAAAATTATAATTAAGAGGTAGACAGGTGACCAGTTCCAGCTTATCGTCTTCCCCTCCCGGTAAGAACGGGCGCGGGCGAAGGCTTTTTTTAGAAGTTCTTCCATATCTTTTTCAGTCAGTTCGGAAAAATATTTCCCTCCCGACCGGATGGCTATTTTTTGAAGTAGTCCCTGATTTAGCGTGGTATCCATATATTCCTTATTTAATTTAACTGCCCTAAATTCCGCCGAGCCCCTGCTGAGTTTCCGTCCCCTGTAGGTTCCGCCCACAGTTACTTTATATCTCCCCACTTTGTCTGCAGGGACCGATAGGCTGTACCACCCGCCTTTTCCTCTGTAAGTTAGAGGGCCTGGCGGTATTGAGCGCGGTGAGTTCTCCGAAGGCCCGTAGTATAATACTTCGGCGTTGAGGTCGGCTTCTTCGGCCGGTTCCCAATATCTATCCACGACTTTGATATTTATTCTGGTCTCTTCGCCCACATTGACACGGGATGATTCGGGGAATACCTGTATATTCTTTAATTCCGCCGACTGTATAAGGTAACGTATTAGTTTATACCAGAACTGGTTGTAATAATACGGGGTTTTTCCTTCCCCGGCCAGCCCCATGCACCATCTCCAGGTAGAATGAGTACTTAAGGCTGCGCTGCACCCACGCCCGGATTCTGATAGTGCAAGAAGAGGCGCCCCCCCCCAGGACCTTCTAAAAGCACGGTGGCACCGTCTTTAGCCTTTAAATTTTCGTCATAGCCTGTAAGCGGGGGCATATCCCGCCATAAGGCCTCCGATATTTCAGGGTCTCCGGCTATATCCAACACCGGGTGGCGGGAATCTTTTTTTACTTTTGCTCTAAAGGTTTCAGTTTTCCAGCCGGAACTTTCGGCTATATCGACCGGAAGAATATCCTCTAACGGAGTGCCTGAATAATTACCGCCGGCAAAAGATTCTTTTCCTCCCATCATTAAAAAAGCGCCGCCCTCATTGACGAATTTTTTAATATGCGATAAGTAGGCCTGGGGGAAGAATCGTTTGTAAGAAAAATTTTCGTATATCAAGAGATCAAAATCATCTATCTTTTTGGTAAACATTTCCCGGGCAGGAAAATGTATAAGGGAAAGTTCGTTTTCCGGGACTATTGTCCTATTGGCAGGGTTTCTCAATATTAAAAAGGAGACAAGGTCTATCTGCCAGTCAGATTTCAGGAGCCGTCTTAAAAGTGAATATTCCCACGAGGGCCGCCCGGCAACATAGAGTATCCTTATCTTCTTGCGATTTATATTAACCTGAAAATTCCTTATGTTGTTCGCCTCGTTTATTTCCTCCGCTAAAGCTTTAACTTCAAGGTTGTAATTCTTGAGCCCTACTTTGTCGGGTGTAAAACTTAAGTTCACGGGGATTTCTTTTTTCCCCGATATCTCTATCCGGCGGGAGTCTATAAGTTTCCCTTTTTCTTTCAGATAAACCATAGTTTCATTTTCTTTTGGGCTGCCACCTGCAGAAATTTTAAAATCTATATCTATCTTTTCGCCTCGAAAACCAAAGCCGGGAATTTTAAGGTCTCCTATACCGAGGTCAACGGAACGGTTACCGCCCCCGGGGCCGGTAACGTAGATGGGCACAGAGTTAATTTCATTTACATTTAGGGGGTTGATGCCTTCGTTGTATCTGCCGTCTGAAATTATGATTTTGCCGTGATAGCGGGTATCTCTTATGACTTTTGATAAGTCGGTGCTTTCTCCGTCAGCGGCAAACCCGTTAAGGTTCTCATAAACTATCTTTTCTATTCGGTCTGAAAATTTATAAAATGCAAGGTCGGCCTCTGATTTTAAGGCTGAATATAACTGCCTGGCCGTACGGAGAGCGTTATCTGTCCTTTCAGATATTCCCATGGAAAGAGAACCGTCAATAAATATGCCTACGGCGGGCTTCTTTTTATTTGGTTTAGAAAGTTCCAGGCGGGGCGAAAGAATAATTAAAAACAAAAAGAAATAAATTAAGAGCCGCAGCGAGAAGATACGCTCCCGGGGTCTTAATATCATCGCCGCTGCCGCAGCGGGAATCAACAGAAAAATATAGAGATTGGGGGGAGTAAATATAAAATTCATCTTCTGAGTTTCTCTTTGATAAATGGCTGATGCACATCGTCGCTTTTATAGGTGCCGCTTAATGAATATATCATTATGTTCAGAGTGAGTTTTATTCCCTCTTTCTGCTGTCCGGGCTTACCGGGTATATAGGCATATGTGGGATTCCCGGTCTTGTCCTGCGGCCATATGCCTATAATATCGTTATCAGTTCTTATTACCGCTATTTTGGATTCAATTTCCAGTCCGGTAAGATACGGCCGATTAAGTGTCCTTCCGGAAACATAATCTACGAGGTAAAAAGAGCGAAATACAGCGTGATATTGAGGTATTTTTTTAAATTCTTTCTCCGGAAAAGCTCGGCGGAAAGTCCTTTCCGCCGATTTGCCGAACTCATCGTCGCCGGATGTATCCAGAAGAATAATTCCTCCCCCTCTCAGATACCTTCTTAAATTCCTTATCTGATCTTCGGTAAATTCAGGATAACCTCCCCGTCCGGTAAATACCAAGAATGGAAAATAAAAAAGTTCTTTGTCACTCAATGTCAATATCTTCCGTTCCGAGGGCATCTCCATAGAAGTAGTCTTTGTAAAGTAATAGGATATCAGCTTATGGGCTTCGGGGTAAGGGTCCCAGCTTCCCTTAAATTTAAGTTGGGCGTAGATAAATTTTTCCCCCGAGTTACCGGCTGAAAAGTCATCGGCCTGCAAAGGACTTCCCGCAAAAACAGCAGTCATTAGGGCCGATATTAAAATTAAATTTAATTTTTTAAATACCATAAGGCTTTTTTCCTGTCCGGATCTTGGGGGTCTGAATTATCCAGATAGAGTTTCCAGTATCTCTTTGCACTACCTTCCATTGACCGGACCTCGTAACAATTAGCTAAATTAAAAAGCAGATTTGGGTCGTCCGGATTAGCCTGCAGCCCTTTTTTATAAGAGTTTAGAGCTTTATCGTACTCCCGGAGCCGGTAGTAGGCAAGCCCCAGGTCGTTGTATACTTTATTGTAACCGGGGTTTTCTTTTAGAGATTTATTAAAAACCCCCACCGCTTTACTGTTATTCCCGGTTTTCATATAAGCCAGGCCCAGGTTGTAATACCTGACAGCGTCTGCGTTAACTTCAATTGCTTTTTTGTAGAATTTTATTGCTTCCTCCCAGTTTTGGGAGGTGAACGATATATTTCCCAGATTATTATACCCTTCGCCAAGGCCGTCATTAAGCCCAACGGCTTTGAGATAGTAACCGCGGGCCTTTTCAGTCATTCCCAGGGCGGAATAAAGGTTTCCTATGTTGTTCAGCAACCAGGGTATCTCTCTTCCCAGTTTGGCGGCTTTTTGAAGTTCTTTTAAACCCTCTTCGGGCATACCTATCGTAAAGTATTTACGGGCCCGGAAATAAGGGTAATTTACGGCAATATTGCGCTGACGGTATTTTAAGATATTCCATCTTTTGCGTTCAATGCCTTCAGGGAAGATAACATCCCCAGGATAATTTTTAAAAAGCAGGGCCGACTGGTAGAGTTTCCCGGAAATATTAACCTCATTGAGACGCTCCGGAGAGAAAGTTGCAAAAACCGCTTTTCCTCTGACAGTTTCCGGCACCGGGAAGATACTGCCATATTCCGAATATATCTTCAGCCCGGGCAATTTCCCTTCGCCGTATTTAAGGTAAGCCAGCCCAAAGACTATATCGTCGCCCACCCCGCCGCGGGTTATATAGAGCTCTTCGACGCCATCCGTTTCAGCGGCGATATCCCTTATATATTTATCAAGCACAGAATATTTCTGAGCTGTGGGTGTAAAGTTGGCAGCCATAAGATAGAGAGGGATTAAAAATACAATGTACTTGCCCCTTGATTTAAAATAAAAGATTCCGGCCGCAAGAATACCCGCGGCCATAAAGGGAATAAGAAAGAATCTTTCTAATATCGATTTTCCCGCTGAATCAATATTCATATTTGCAGTTAGAAAAAAAAGAGGCCCGGAAAATAGCGCTAAAATAAGGAGGGCTACGGCGAATTTAAAATTTTTCTTCACCCACATATAACTGCCTACCGCTGAGACTAAAACCCCGGGTATAGTCATAAGCTGAACCATCCGTTTAAAAAAATATTTTATTATACCCCCTGCTTTGGGTAAGGTCAGCCCGGAAGAACTCCCGTGAAGTCCAAATGTTCCGTAGTCGGCTCTCGTTATTACTTTAAAAAAATTCTTTAAGTTAGACGGGTCCCCCCAGTTTATGGGCGGAACTGCCCGTGCGCGGATTAGCGGATATATATAAACACTAAAACCTGCTATCGCCCAGGCGATAAAACTTACAGCTCTTTTTTTATTGTCTTTACTCTTAAAAAACAGAAGGAATAATACCGCCGGTAAAGCGACAATTATAGTATGCTGATTTCCCAAACCAAGTCCAAATATGAAGCCAGTAAAAGAGGAGCGCCCATATCCCGCCCCCAGAAAAAGGAGGGCGACAAACAGCAAGTTGAGCATAAATACCTCGGCTACCGCCGCCTCATTAATAAAAACTGCAACCGAAAGTATGAGCAGCGCGCTGAATACCCCTGCCGGCGGGATACTGTTAACTGTTTTGCCGCCTCCTTTCTCAAAAAATTCTTTCTCAAAAAAAGATACTACAATATAATATATAACAACCAGGGTGAACGCCGCATAGAGAGACTGCAGAAGATTTACATAAAAAGCAGGTGAGCTGCCCACGCCAAAAACCCCTGAAAAGAATCTGGCTACGGCCATAAAAAGCTTAGTTGTTATAAGATAAAGGGGATAACCCGGAGGATGGGCATTTCCAAGTATATTTGCCGCAGCCACAAGTTCGGGGCTGTCCCCCACATGGATACCCGGAAAGGCCTGAAGCCCGAGATAAATTGCGGAGAACAAAAAAAGCAGCCGGGCTGTTATTTTAATTTTACGCATTTTTTTGAAGTTTTTTCCTTATTATCTCCTCTATTAGAAGGAGAACAAAAGCAGCAGCAAGAAAAAAAGTGGTTTTGCTTCGCCCTGCGGTCTTTTTTAATATTTCTTCGTAGAGGTTATCACTATAT
>JAGXOG010000042.1 GCA_023660015.1 Elusimicrobia bacterium LH_S2
AAAACTTCCCATAACCTTATTAACTGTTTTATAAACCGCCTCTTTTGCCGCGAACCTTCCGGCGGTATGTTCGATAGAATTCTTTTTTGTATCGCAATATTTAAGTTCTTTTTCTGAAAAAATCCGTTCTTTCATCTTCTTGTTTTCCTCTACTAAATTTTTAAACCGGTCAACAGAAACAATATCTATACCTATTTCCAGTATATTCACATTACCTCTCCGGTAGAAGGATTATATTTCCAGGAATCAGGGCCGGGGTCGGGTATTTTTGACAGATACCCTTTTTCCACAAGTTCATCAAGACCGGTAGGAAATCTTTTTTCCCTCTCATTAAATATTTTAATAGTGGTTTCTAGTATATTTAAATTAGCCTTATGAACAACTTGGTCGGCTTTTTCAACAGGGGCCTTTAGCTTTTTATCCGTATAATCTTTAGTTTTCTCTTTTTTCCCTCCATTTTCGGTATAGTATATCCCCCAAAATATGGCAGAAATAATTATTATAAATATTAGACCTTTTTTCATCTTAAACCACCACTGCAAATATCTAAATTAAGAGAGTTTTTCTTTCATCTCTTTTACGGCTCTTTCAAGGCCTGTAAATATGGCCCGGCAGATAATGGAATAACCTATATTAAACTCCCTGAATTTACCCAGGTCTCTTATAGCATCAACGTTCTTGTAGTCAAGTCCATGTCCGGCATTGACTATCAGACCTTCTTTGTCCGCGATATCGGCGCTTCGGGAAATTATCTCAATATGTTCTTTCTTTTTTTTCGGGTCGGCATTGGCATAACTGCCAGTATGTATTTCCACTACGTCAGCGCTGACTGCGGCGGCAGCTTCTATCTGCTTTATATCCGGATCTATAAAAAGGGAAATTTCAATATCTTTATGCTGTAATTTTTTAACTGCCTTGCCTATTTTTTCTTTATTCCCTGCTACATCCAGGCCGCCTTCGGTAGTTAACTCTTTTCTTTTTTCAGGAACCATGCATACGCTGGCCGGTTTTATATCAAGAGCAATTTCAATTATTTCTTCAACAGCAGCCATCTCCAGATTCAGGGGCAGGCCTGATTTTTCCTTTAACCTGTGAACGTCCCTCTCCTGTATATGGCGGCGGTCCTGTCTTAAGTGCACAGTTATACCGTCGGCTCCGCCTTTACGAGCCGCCTGCGCCGCCCTAAGTATGTCGGGTACACCCTCTTTACGAGCTTCGCGGAGGGTAGCTACATGGTCTATATTTACTCCCAGTTTAATCATTGGACTAAGAATTTAACGTATAACCACAAAATTGTAGCTATAATAACTGTCATTAAATAGATATATACGTCTGCTTTTTTCATGATTTTTCCGCCATTTTAAGCGGCTTTTGGACTACTCGTTCCCGGTAATAATCAAGTAGTTTCTTTTTGATTTCTTCCAGTTCTATACCTTTATTGAGCGACCCTTCGTGAGCCAAAGAATATTCTCCGGTCTCCTCGGACACTATACAGACGATAGCGTCCGAAACTTCGCTCAGGCCCACTGCAGCGCGGTGACGAGTACCTATTACTTTTGACATCGATGGATTATGAGTTAACGGAAGGATACAACCGGCGGCAACTATGCGGTCTGCAGAAAGAATAACCGCTCCGTCATGCAAAGTAGTGCGGGGAGTAAATATAGTTTCTATGAGTTCGGCCGTGACTTCTGCATTTATTCCAACCCCTGAATTAATATAGTTTCTCAGCCCCGTATCCTGTTCAAATACTATGAGTGCCCCGTGCCCTTTGCGTTCTATTTCTTTAAGGCTTTTTATTACCTCTTCGATAAATTCTACTTTCCCCCTCATAATTATTCTTGTAAGCTTTCCTGACCCCAGATGAGCCAAAAAACTTCTGAGCTCAGGCTGAAAAACAATCACAAGAGCCACTGCTCCGGCAACCCAGAACCATCTCAGCACCCAGCTTATGAGAACAAAATTCAGAAGCTTAGCCACCACAGTTGATATAAGAAGCAGAATTATTCCTTTTAATACCTGGATTGACCGGGTTCCCCGGATGATGTTAAAAAGTTTATATAAAATGAATGCGCTTATAAGTATATCCAGAATATGCCTGACATAATCCGTCCATACAATCTGCAACATCTGTAGTGCATTCGTCATGATTTTCTTTTTGTTAACTCCTCAGTTACTGAAACTGCTTCTACTGTTTCTTTCACATCGTGCACTCTTAAGATCTTTACCCGATGAGTGGCACAATACCCGGCTACCGCCAGAGATCCGGCCAGGCGTTCTTCAACTTCCAGCTCTAAAAGAGCTCCCAGAAATGATTTTCGGGAAGCTCCTATCATAACCGGATAATTCTCTGCATAATATTTAATATTTGCCAGTATATTAAGGTTGTCTTCCGGTTTCTTGCCGAATCCTATCCCGGGATCAATTATAATATTTTTTTTTCTTACCCCGTCCTGTACACAAAACCGGGCGCGCTCATATAAAAAACCCCTGACTTCTTTGAGCAGATTGCCGTATACGGGCTTTTGCTGCATAGTTTCGGGGGTTCCCTGCATATGCATGATAACTGCCATAACATTATAATCAGCAACGGCCACACGCATCTTTTTATTTTTAAATCCGGTGACATCATTTATCATATCGGCACCGGCCTCAAGCGCTTCCCTGGCAATTTCGGGCCTTGAGGTATCACATGAAATTAATAACCCCCCGACCGAACTTTTTAACTCCTTAATTACCGGAATAACTCTTTCGCCTTCTGTCACCGAGTCAACAGATTTGCTGCCCGGGCGGGTTGACTGCCCGCCTATATCAATAATATCTGCCCCCTCATCTTTCATCTTTACCGCCCTTTTTACTGCCCGGGCGGTATTATTATATTTACCCCCATCATAAAATGAATCAGGAGTAACATTGAGTATACCCATGATTCCGCACCGGCCAGGTGCTATATCATTTATTGTCATAAATTAACTGCCTTTGGCGAGGCCGCTGCGCTTTCGGCTCCCAATACACTACTTAAGAAAAACATCTAAAAGGAATTTCTTATAATTATATCTCTCTATTAATCCTGCCTTATTAGAGATAATGCTTCCGAACGAGTACGGGCGTCTTTAAGAAAAACTCCTCTCATTGCAGAGGTTATAACTTTTGAGCCCGGCTTTTTTATTCCTCTCATTATCATACAAAGGTGCTGAGCTTCAATTACAACCATTGCACCGAGGGGATTTAAATTCTCCATCATGGAATCGGCAATTACCTCGGTAAGCTTCTCCTGAATCTGAAGCCGGCTGGAGACAGAATCCACAAGCCGGGCAATCTTCGAAAGTCCGGTAACATTCCCCTCTGAAGGTATATAAGCGACATGACCCCGTCCGTAAAAAGGCAAAAGATGATGTTCGCATACAGAGTGAAAATCTATATCTTTTACCAGTATAATCTCGGAATATTTTTTCGCCCTGAAATAGACAGGCGGGGCAACCGGTTTTTCATCGTATGCGGCGAAAATTTCTTCGCACATCCGGGCCACCCGATCCGGAGTATCAACTAATCCCGGCCTTTCCGGATTTTCACCTATTGCCTCTAAAAAAATTTTAACGGATTTTTTAATCTGATTTTTCTTCATTATTTTTGTCTTTTTCCTCCTGAGTTTTATCTTTATTGTTTTTTTGTTCTTTCTTTTTTTCCGGTTTCTTTTTTCCGGTAGTTTTTTTACTGCGACTTTTACCGGTTTCAGCAGATTTTTTTGACTTATGGGTTTTATAATCTATATCTACAATCTCTTTTATCTCGTCAGCCTCGATAATTTCTTTAATAATTAACTTTTCAGCAAGCTTGACTAGTTTATCTTTATTTTCTTCCAGTATACTCCGGGCTTTTTTATGGGCTTTTTCAATAATCTTTCCTACTCCCTCATCGATAAGCTCGGCGGTCTTTTCCGAATATTCTCTGCCCTTAGAGAGCTCTTTACCCAGAAATATATTTTCTCTATCCTTCTGAAAAGCAAGCGGGCCGAGTTCTTCGCTCATCCCGAATTCGGTAACCAGCTTGTAAGTCAACTCTGTAGCTATTCTTAGATCATTCTGCGCACCGGTAGTTTTTGAATTAAATATAATCTCCTCGGAAGTACGCCCCCCTAAAAGCACGCTCAGCTTGTCCATTATCTCTTCCTGTGAAGTAAGATACTTATCTTCCAGAGGCAACTGAAGAGTATATCCCAATGCCGGTCCCCGGGCGAGTATTGAAACTTTATGGACGGGATCGGCATACTTTAAATTTAAAGCTACCAGCGTATGCCCTGACTCATGATACGCTATCTTTCTTTTTTCCTCTTCGGAAATCACTCTGCTCTTTCTTTCCGGGCCGGCTATAACTCTGTCTACCGCCTCCTCAAGATGATGCATATTTATTTTTTTCTTGTTTTCTCGTGCCGCCAGCAGAG
>JAGXOG010000043.1 GCA_023660015.1 Elusimicrobia bacterium LH_S2
GTATAATTAAATACTATAGGAAATTTCTTTTAGATGTTTTTCTTAATTAGCGCATTACAGATTGGAAGCGGCAACGTCCCCGTCGAAGGCAAGTTAATAAAATATTATGAAAAATTCTCTATCAACGCTGAAAGTAATTTAATTAAATGAAAAAATTCCGCGATAAAATTAAAAACCAGTTTATTACAGGCATAATTGCTATAATGCCGCTGGGGCTTACGGTCTGGATAGTATGGATTCTTTTCAGGTTTATAGGTAAGCGGTTCCTTCCTCTTTTTAAGAGTTATCCTATGCTGTCTGACCTGCCCCTTGGAGCGCAGATGGGCATAAGCGCCGTTTTAACTTTAGTTATAATCTGGATTATTGGATTTCTGGCCAGAAATTTTATAGGCAAAAGTCTTCTTCGCTGGATAGAAAAACTAATTATAAAGACGCCGGTGGTATCTAAAATATATAAGACCATAAGGCAGTTAACTGACTCCATGTTTGTCAATAAACAATCGTTTAAAGATGTTGCCCTTATAGAGTATCCCCGCAAAGGATTATATACGGTCGTATTTATAACTAATCCGGATATTGAGGATAAAAAAGGCAAAGATTTGACATCGGTATTTATACCCTCAACCCCGAATCCCACTACGGGATATTGTATATTGCTGCCTACCAAAGACATAAAGAAACTACCTATAACTGTAAATCAGGCTATGGAATTTATTTTTTCAGGGGGAATACTTGTACCCGGGAATATGGAATTCCCGGATTTTGAAGAAAAGTAATTTAAGGAATAAAGGAGGATTATATGTTTAGCGGATTTGTCGGAGAGTACAGTTCACTTTGGATTGCCGCCGGTAGCGGTGTGCTCGGGCTTTTGTTTGTCTGGATGACATCAAAAATGGTTATGAAAAATGATCCGGGTGGCCAGCAGGTCCGGACCATATCCAGGAAAATACAAAAAGGGGCAATGACTTTCTTAAAGAGAGAATATACCTGGATACTGGTCTTTGTTTTGACCCTGGCGGTTATAATATTTTTTGCTATTGCAAAAGCAACAGCTGTAGCATTTATTATAGGGGCGGGCTGTTCAATCCTCGCCGGTTACATAGGCATGAAAGTAGCGACCTTGGCAAACGGAAGAACTGCTAAAGCAGCTTCCGGGAGCATATCAAAAGCCCTCGGCGTAGCTTTCCAGGGCGGTGCGGTTATGGGGATCAGCGTAGTCGGCCTCGGGCTTTTAGGCCTTTCGCTGGTATATATAGTATTGATAAATCTTGGTTTAAAAGAGATGCTTTTTTTGGCTTCCTTGAAAAACGCTACTTCGCTCATTATAGGTTTTAGCATGGGCGCTTCCTCTGTAGCCCTCTTTGGAAGGGTTGGCGGCGGAATTTATACAAAGGCTGCTGATGTGGGGGCTGACCTTGTGGGTAAAGTTGAAGCCGGAATTCCCGAAGACGATCCCCGCAATCCTGCTGTTATTGCAGATAATGTGGGGGATAATGTAGGTGATGTAGCCGGTATGGGCGCCGATCTTTATGAATCTTACGTGGGAGCGATAATTTCAGCAATGGTAATTGCTGTAGCCGCAGAAAACACAGAGGGCGTAATGCTTGCTTTTTTAATTGCGGGATGGGGTATAATTGCCTCTATAATTGGTGTCTTTTTTGTAAAAGCAGGCAAAGCTCATCCGCAGAAAGCTTTAAGAAACGGGTTGATCTCTTCTTCAGTAGCCCTGCTTCTCGGTACTTTTCTGCTTTCAAAATTTTGGTATCCTACTTTTGACCCTTTCTGGTCCGTTCTTGTAGGACTTATAGCGGGCATAGCAGTTGGCTACACGGCCGAATATTATACTTCAGGTAAAAAAGTACGGCAAATTGCCGAAGCGTCAAAGACCGGCCCGGCAACAAATATTATAGCCGGCATGGCCACAGGAATGCTATCTACCGCCATTCCACTTATTGCTATAGCTGCGGCAATAGTTATTGCCTACGGGGTCAGCGGGGTATTCGGGGTATCGCTTGCCGCTATCGGAATGCTGTCTATAACCGGCATGACGGTAGCTGTAGACGCTTACGGCCCGATAGCTGATAATGCGGCGGGAATTGCTGAGATGGCCGATATGGGTCAAGATGTCAGAGAAAGAGCCGAAGCGCTGGATGCGGTAGGAAATACCACAGCAGCGGTTGGCAAAGGCTTTGCTATAGGCTCTGCGGCCCTTACAGCCATGGCTCTATTTGTAGCTTTTGCCAAGACGGCGGACATAAGTATTATTGATATTTTAAAACCGTCGGTTGTAGCCGGAATGTTTATAGGCGGAGTTGTCCCGTTTATATTTGCATCTGCGACTATGAATGCAGTAGGCAAAGCTGCTTACCGGGTGGTAGAAGAAGTGCGTCGTCAGTTTAAGGAAATTACGGGTCTTATAGAAGGGGATGCCGAACCGGATTCTGAAAGATGTGTGGATATAACTACCCGGGGCGCTTTAAGGGAGATGGTTCTTCCCGGCATACTGGCTATAGCCATACCGATAGTGGTAGGGTCCCTCCTGGGCTTGACTGCTCTGGGCGGTTTCCTGGCCGGAAGCCTTATCTCCGGTGTACCGCTGGCAATATTCCTTGCCAACTCGGGAGGAGCTTGGGATAACGCCAAAAAATGGGTTGAAGAGGGAAACCTGGGCGGAAAAAATTCCGACGTTCATAAAGCAACTGTTATAGGCGATACCGTGGGTGACCCGTTTAAAGATACTTCTGGCCCTTCGCTTAATATTTTGCTTAAACTTATGGCGGTTGTTTCTTTAGTATTTGCCGGAGCTATAGGCAGCATACACTTTTGCCTGGCAGGTCTTTTTTAATCAGTCGTCGAATAAAAGACAAAAACTGCAGCGCCCTTGTAGCGCAGCGCCCCGGCAAGGATAAATGAACTGCGGGATAATAGGGCTTCCTAATGTAGGTAAATCGGCGTTATTTAATATTCTTACAGAAAATAAGGCCCGCAGCTCTAATTATCCCTACTGCACTGTTGAGCCTAATACAGGGGTTGCTTACCATAAGGATAAACGCCTGGATAAACTCTTCGAATTATTTGACGCTTCAAAGAAAAGTTATCCTTATATTAAATTTATCGATGTTGCCGGGCTTCCGCCAGGGGCCTCAAAAGGCGAAGGTCTGGGTAACCGGTTTTTAGGAACTATAAGGGATTCATACTGTCTTTTACATCTGGTAAGAGATTTCAGCTCTCCGGATGTTTCCAGGTTCAAGCCGGAAAGTTCAACTCCCTTCCGTGACCTTGAGCTTGTAGAGACCGAGCTTTTTCTGGCTGACCTTCAGATAGCCGAAAGGCGGCTTGATGATAATTCGGAGTCGGAGTACTGGAATAAAACCCGCATCCGGCTTATGAAACAGCAGCGCCCGGAAAATGACGAGGAGGGAATACTGCTTAGCGCTAAAGAGCAGATAGTTCTGGTAAATATTACCACAGGAAACAAAAAACCTGAAATTGACAGAGAAAATGTCATATATGCCGACATAAAATTTCTGGAGGAATTAAAGGATATGGCCCCGGAAGAAAGAAAAGAGTTTACCGGCATGTTAGCCGACTGGGAATCGGGCTTGGACGAAATAATGGTTAAAGTAAAAGATATGCTTGATATGGTAACTTTTTTTACTGTCGAAGGCGGCAAAGAAGTTAAAGGACATAATATTAAGAAAGGAAAAAGCGTCTATGAGGCCGCCGGCAAAGTTCACTCGGACATGCAAAAGAAATTCATAAAAGCCGAGGTCTATAATTATAAAAGTTTGGAAGAAACTAACTACAACACGCGGCGGCTCAGAGAGTCGGGAAAAATAAGGATGGAAGGGCGCGACTACAAGGTTAAAGACGGGGATATTATTAAAATAATGTTCGGATAGTCTTAGTTTGTAAAGAATAACTTAAAAATATAGGCGGATTCAATAATCTAATGCAACACTCATAGAAAAAAAGTATAATGCGATAAAGATTGAGTGCGAACTTATAGCGAATAAAACTTGTCTTTATAAACGAATTATGTTATATTTATTTTGGAGGTAATTAAAATGACAACATCAATAAAACAGGATATGTTTAAACATATTGACCGTAAACTATACAACTCTGATGGTTGGGTGGATTACCATAAATTACAAAAATACTTACATGTTAAAGCTAAAACATTAGCTGAAGCCCTTGATAGAACTCCCCGTTCTCTGGAAAAGAACCCTGATTCGGAATATGTACAGAAAGAATTTCGAAAGATAGTTTTTATCCTTTCTTTATTAAAAGAGATGTTTAATTCTGAAACAGAAGCGTTAATTTGGTTAAAAGCTCCCAATCCCGAGTTTAGTGGATTATCACCGTGGGAAGTTGTCGTTAAAAGGGAAATAGACACGGTTATTGATTATTTAATGG
>JAGXOG010000044.1 GCA_023660015.1 Elusimicrobia bacterium LH_S2
GATTATCTGGAATCTAAATTCTAATAGAAATTGAGAAAATCTGATGATGCCCCATAAGTCCCGGTGTAAGCTTAAAATAATTTTAAAAATTAGTGCACTTGCGCTTATACCCAAAAGTTGTACCACTTGAGTTTGTTTTGTTGTGAGCTTTCGATGAAGAACTTCGCATAAACTGTCATCTTAAATTCCTCAGTTTTCATCCCTCTCATTTTTATAACATATTCCATAGCAAACGCCCACCGGAGAAAATTCCAAAGTTTAAAAATACTAAAAAGGCAGTAAAATTCCGCTGTTAATAAATCTCAAGAGTGGTGGAGGCGGTGGGAATCGAACCCACGTCCAGTAACCGGAAGACCCGATATCTACAGGCTTAGTTCCGGTTTGTTTTCTCCCGAACCGCACCGGAACCTGCAGGCGCGGAAGATTTCCCCATTTTGTTACTGGCCGGCAAAGTTAGGGGCACTCAACCGCCAGACCTGCTTTTATGACACCTCAAAACGGCTGCCGCAGGTAGGCTGCCGAAGAGATGAGCTGCTTTTAGTTAAGCAGCCAGCGCTAGATTTTCATCTGCGTTTACTTAGTTAACGGTTTTTATAGTGTTTCCGTCAAACACTGCCTGCAATCAATGTCATCTCATGTTACTGTCGAGCCCTGATCGCCCCCAATAAATTATAAGTTTAACAGAAAAACCGGATTATGTCAATCAGGGTTTGAAAATATATTTTGAAACTGTTAATATGCGATGGTATAAATATGTTTTGATGAGTAACTAAGATTGGACCTTATTCAAAAAGGAGCCACTAAATGAAAGAACTGTTTTTAAGCACATTATCGGTCCTGCTGTTTGCCGGGCCCCTTTCGGCCGGATGGCTGGAAAACATGAAAACAAAAGCTGAAAAAAAGATTGAACCCGTAATAGGGGACATCGGAGCTGTTATAGGCGGAGGACAGCTGGGCCCGGGCGCGCCGCTGGGATTTCCCGGTGCAGAAGCAGGCATTAAGATAGTTGCCACTACAATTTCATCAGATGACAACATCTTAATAGATACCGACTTAATAGATACCGACCAGGAATACTTCATGATTCCTGCCGTAAACGCAGGAGTCGGTCTGCCGGGTGGTATAGCAATAGTTGCCCGGGGAATAAAATATAATCTTGAAAACACCGACGAGGCTATAACCTGGCTCGGAGTTTCCGGCCGTTATACCATACTCAAAGACAGCATGCTTTCTCCTCTACCCGGTATTACCGCAGTCGCCGGATATAACAGGCTTTCGGTTACCGATATTAAAGTACATAATATTTCTCTCGGCGGAGTAATAAGTAAAAAGCTTCCTCTTCTCTCACCTTATATAGGATTATCTTATGACCTCAATAAGGGACTGATAGAGACTGCCGCCGCTAATCTGGAACCTTCAACTAATTTTATGCGGATAGCCGGCGGTGTGACCATTAACCCCATACCGTTTACATATGTCGATATGGGAGCAATTATGTCAGACGGGAATTTAGGTTATACGGGCGGGGCGGGAATAAGATTTTAGTAGACCGGCACCCGCAAATATTAATAAACTTTTTTGTTGCGGGTTAAATAAAATTCGGCGCAGACGGCAACCATAGTAGCATTATCGGTAGAATGCTCTTTATCGGGAAAGAACGCTCTTACTCCATCACCGGCGGTCTTTCCTTTTAAACGTTTTCTTAAAGAACGGCTGGCAGAAACCCCTCCTCCGACAAAAATCCAATCTGTATCATATTTTAATGCCGCCCGGACAGCATTGTCAACAAGCGGTGTTAAAGCCGCATACTGAAAAGAAGCAGCAATATCATAAACGTCCTGCCTGCTGAGTTTATCGTTGAAATCATATCGGACTTTATATAAAACCGCCGTTTTTATTCCGCTATAAGAAAAATCAAGCGAATCCCCCAAGTCAGATACGGGAAACTTAAATCTGCGCGGGTCACCCTTTAAAGCCGCCTTTTCTATCTGCGGGCCTCCGGGATAACCGAACCCTAAAATAGCAGCCACCTTGTCAAAGGCTTCTCCGGCGGCATCGTCTCTTGTGCGACCTATCACTTTATAATTACCCCAATCTTTTATATATACAATCCGGGTATGCCCTCCGGAGACCACAAGGCCTATTCCCGGAGGCGACAAGACCTCGCTGAACCGGGAAGCAAAAAGATGCGCCTCCAGATGGTCTACTTCCACAATGTCTATATTTAAAAGCATTGATAGAGTCCGGGCCGTGGTAAGCCCGACCAGGAGTGACCCTTCCAGTCCGGGATTGGAAGTTACGGCTACGGCATCTAAATCTGTAAATTCCAACCCGGCTTCATTTAATGCGCTGCCTATAAGCAAATTAAGTTTTTTTAAATGTTCTCTTGAAGCAAATTCCGGCACTACACCCCCGAATTTTTTATGAATGTCTATCTGTGAAGCTACCTGTTCGGAAAGGATCCGTCCGGCCTGGATTACGGAGACGGCAGTTTCGTCGCAGGAAGTTTCTATACCCAGGATTTTCGGGTTATTTTTACTGGCCATAACTATCTATTCAAGAATTTTCCGGAGAGCCACAAACCGGATTCCCGCTTCTTTAAAAAGCGGGATATATTCTCTTATTGCCCGGGCTGTATGTTTTCTGGTGACGTGGCATATAGCAATAGTAGTATCTCTTTTCAGGGCTGTTTTTTTTAAAAACTCCATTCTCCCGGCAATATAATTATAATCATCCCGGTTATCCAAAAAGACATTGTTTACCGCAGTCGGCACCCTATAATCTTTAGCAGTTTTATAGGCTACTGATTTTTTTGAAGTATTTGAATCCACATAGAAAAGGCCTTTACCCGCCAGAATATCCATCAGGTCACCTGTAGCCCGGGAATCGGCTGTAAATTTCGACCCCATGTGATTATTTAAGCCTTTTGCTCCTTTTACGGAAGCCAGCGCTTTCTCCAGCGTAAATTTTATTTCAGCCCGGTCCATCTCTGTAAACAGCGCAATTTCTCCCGGGTCGTTCTCCGGATAACTTTCCGGCTCCATAGGCATATGCAAGATATAATTAATTGAACTGTTTTTAAATTCATTGGCAAAAAAAGAAGAGTAAGGAAGACCCGGCATTATGGAAAAAGTGAGGGGTATATTAAGTTCCAGAAAATCCTGGATATCTTTCTTATTTCCTAAGTCATCTACTATTATAGCTATCCTGGGGCCGGTTTCTTTATATTTAAGAACCAGCTCGTTTAACAGATTTCCTTTGTAGGAGAGAATTATTTTGGAAGACTTCTCAGTTTTGGGAGTTTGAATTTCAACCCGGGGTTTAATTTTACGGACGGAACTTTTTATATTTTTAGTTACATAATATACCTCGGAAGGTTTGACCGTTATTGTTTTAGTAAACTTTATCCACTTTCCGGCTCTATTTTGTTTTTCAGTCTGGTACTGCTGAATAACCCGGTCTGAAGATATATCTGCATCCACAAGCCCCTTTTTTACTGATTTTTCAACTTCCAAAGATAATTTGTTTATATCTACTTCCTTAACGGCACGAAATATTACATATAACGATATAATCAAGATAAGAAAGACCGCTAATTTAAAAAGGAAAGGTGGGCGGCCGGCCTTTTTTTTTCTATTTGCCATCTGTTTTACTGAATATCTTCCTGGCTACAAGTATGTCATGAGCCCGCTGAATCTGGGGATCAATTATACGTTCTTCTGTTTTATTCTTATCTTCTTCCTTCCGGTTATATATAATTTCACGCTGATGGGCCAGTTTAATTCTTGTCTTTTTTGAAATTTCCACCTTAATATTCGGTTCGACGCCGTTATTGTGTATAACAACTCCCGAAGGCGTATAGTATTTTGCGGTTGTAAGGCGCAAAGACGACCCGTCGGAAAGGTCAATGATGCTCTGCACGGAGCCCTTGCCGAAAGAAGTCTCTCCTATAATTAAACCCCGGCCGAGGTCCTTTATGCTGCCGGATACAATCTCAGATGCGGAAGCTGAGCCCTTGTTTATGAGAATCACCAGCGGCGCGGCGGGAAGCAGCGCTTTATCTTCTGCATAAAATTCCCGGTTCTGGTCAGCCCGGCGCCCCTCGGTATATACTATAAGTTCGCCTTTTGGAACAAATATATTTGCTATTTCCACCGCGGATTTGAGCAGTCCGCCCGGATTATTCCTTAAATCAAATATGAGTCCCCCATCCATATTTTCCCCGCGGAGTTCCTCTATGGCCTCCTTTAATTTTTCGTGGGCGTCATTACTGAATTCAACCAGCCGCACATACCCTATATTATCGTCA
>JAGXOG010000045.1 GCA_023660015.1 Elusimicrobia bacterium LH_S2
TTTTTAGATAGTGCGGTAAACGGATATTCAGTCCCCGTTATCCATCCGCTTGCCAGATTCCATGGACCTGTTTGCGATATACTTGAACCTTCTATATAATACTGGGTATCATCCGGATTATTATTGTTATTCCAAGTCACTGTAGCATAATCCAACCCCGTGTATATTGTATCGCTTCCCGGTATAGCTGCCAAAGTAAATGTCTCTCCGTTTACGGCAAAACTATTCTCTATCCCTTTTCTGTTTTTGCTCTTTATCCTGTATCTGTATGAAGTGTTCGGTGTCAATCCTTCATCAGACCACCAGAAATTACCTGAATTATCATTCCGCCACGTAGATGAACTTTGCATACCCAAATCAGTATATCTTTCTATCAGTACTCCCGATTCTACTATATCTATATTGCTAAAAGTACCCTCTGCCTGAATCTTTATTATCGTTGAACTTATTACATCAAAATTTATGCCGGTAGCATCTTCTATCCTCGTTGCTTCTTCTCCTATTATATAATCATCGTTTACCTGCCCCGACCCGTTTCTTAAAGAAAGTTTAAAATAATAGGTGGTATTCTCACTTAAACCTTCAAATGTCCACTCTGTCTCTTTTAGATAATCCGTAGATGATGAGGTTACTACTTCTATATATTTTATCCCTGTCTGGGCTTTATCTAAATTAGTTACATTGCTTTGAATTGTTGTTGTTATAGAACTTTTATATACAGTAGTACTTACATCTGCAGGTTCATCTAATTTGGTATATGCATCGCCTAAATATACCCGGTTTGTCTCATCAAGATCTTCATTGGCCCCTTTTATCCTGAAATGAAACCTTGAGTTGTCCGGTGTTAAACCGCTGAATGTATAAGTTGAACCTTCTATCCACAGCGGCGACGAATCTAATAACGTTCCTCCAAAATCTGCACTTGTTGCTCTCTGTAAGCTATAGTCCGTCCACCCCGGATTGCCGTTTGTCAGCCAGTTGCAGGTTACTGATGATTCTGTTATTCTGGTAAATGTATCTGTTGATGCTGCATGCGGGGATGGCTCATATACTTTTGTCCAGATTTTCACTGAGGTCTGAGTTGAAGTTTGAATTCCGTTAATGTTTCTGCCCTTTATCTGGATTAAATGTGAAGTATTAGGGGTTAAATCTGCTTCTAACCAACTTAATCCCGTAGCCCAATCTTTTATGTCCCCTGTTATCTTATCACTTACATAATATTCTGTATATGAAGGGTTGTTATTATCAGACCAACTCCAGGTTATTGAACTTATATAATTATCCCCCGAAAGTGCAGTAGGTGCTGCCGCTAAAGTCGCTGTGGAAACTGTTTCTGTCCACTCACTATATATTCCTGCTTGATTCAAAGCTTTTGCTTTTACATAATATGTTGCATTCTGATTTAATGAACCAAATGTCGCTGAACTCTCTCCGCCACCTACACCTTCATCATCAGATTCCCAAACTGTATATGCCCCGTCTTCCGCCGTGAGTTTTAACTCATACTTCGTTCCTCCTGCACCCACACGATTTCCGTTTGCATTCCACCCCAGGGTTAATTCATCTCTCTTTACTTCACTGAAATTTAGGCCCGCAGGCTGGGCTGCTTCAGTATAAGTGCTTGCACTCTCACTATAATTCGTCTCCTGCTCTTGACTGTTTCTGGTCTTTACTTTGTAATAATATATTCTATCCGGATTTAAACCCTCATGAGTAGTTGATGTTATTACCTCCCATTCTATGAATAAGTCCTGCCAGTTTAAATCATCTGTAGAATGCTGAACATAATAATCAACTCCTGTATCCGTCCAGCTTAGAATTATAGAACCGATTGAATTTTCAACTGCCGGCTCTATGTTTGTAATCTCCGGTTTTATCGAACCTGTCCAGACACTGCTTGTAGAAGACCAGGCAGTATAGATACCCTCTCCGTTCTTACCACGCACCTTAAAATAATATTTTGTGTTGCCTTCCAATCCACCAACTTCTGTTCCTGAACCAAAGTCATTCCAATCATCTGATATTCGCCAGTCGGTTGTCCCCCCGGGTAAATTATCTTGAGTAACATATCTTATATCCTCTACAAAATTGTCTGTGGATATCCCTACACTGTAATTCGTCCAGTCAGGATTGTTGTAGGGGTCAAATTTTATCGTAGCCGATGACTCGGTATGGCTTATGAAAGTAACTGTTGACGGAGCTGTTGCTTTTGTCCATTTCCAGCTTCCGGTTGTATATGTTGTAGTAACCCCCTCTACATTCCTTGCCTGTCCGTAGTAATAATAGGATGTATTTGGATTTAAATCTCCATGGAGCCACCAGTTGTAAGTTGCCGTCCAGGTGCTTGCATTAGATGTCCTTTCTTCATAAACCTTAACTGCACTTAAACCATCGCCTAAATTCGTCAGTCCATCACTTACCCTTACCTTTATAGTCCCGGTTGTTATACTTACATCATCAAACTCCACTCCTGAAGGAACCTCTATCAAGGTAGCTTTTTCTTCTGTTATATTTCCCCCTTCTACTGCATCCCCGTTCTTGGATGTGATTTTAAAATTATAGGTTGTATTCGGCGTAAGTCCATCAAAAAGTTTTTCGTTTACTATTTTACTCTCTATCCCTCCGGTTATCAATTCCTCAAATACTAATTCTGAACTCCCCTTGCTTAAATTACTCGGCTCCGGCACCATTTTTAAGGTTATAGATGAGATACCAACCATCTCAAATATTATATCCTCTGGACTTTCTATATCAGTATAGATACTTTCTATTAGTGAATCGTCTGTCTGAATTCCGGCATGATTTTTTGCCTTTGCTTTAAAATAATACTGACTGTTAGTTTTCAATCCTTTTACATCCTTTCCACCGCTTCCTCCCCAATCTGCATATGTTTGCCAGGCCTCACTCTCTTGACGACTGCCATCTTGCTGGATATATTTAAAACTGTCAAAATTGTCGCTTGATACTTTAAGAGCATATTCCGTACTTGATATATTTTCACCTTCATCTATTACTATATTTATTACTCCGGTAGATATGGCTGTTAAACCGGGCTTACCCGGCTGCTTAGCTAATGTTATTGTTGCTTTATCTATTGTCCAATCGGTTAACTCTCCCTTTCTATTTCTACTTCGAGACCTAAAATAATAAGTGGTATCCGGATCAAGCGAAGTCCCGGATCCCGATACCCAACTTGCCGTAGAGGAAACCCAGCCGGAATCTGTATTAGCGGTATTATTGGCTATCTTTATCCCGCTTGAACCTTCCCCTAAAGAAGTAAAACTACCTACCGGCTCTATCTCTATGCTATCTTCACTTATATCCGCAAATTTTATCCCCTGAACTTTCTGAATATCTGTTACATAAATATCACCTAAATTCTCCGGCGTAGTTACACCCGCACGGTTTCTCGTCTGGGCATAAAACCAGTAACTTGTATTTGCTTGTAGGCCTTCTGCTTTCCATACCGTTGTGCTTATATATCCGACCGAAGAAGATATTGTCACACCATACTCATCTTCTGCCCTGTATCTTATCCCGCTTTTTCCCTCTGTTATATTTGTTATCGTATCGGTTATCTCTATCTTTATTGTGGATGTGCTTGAATCAACTACATTAGAGGTTTTGGCTTCTTCTATATCCGTGGCTAAACTATTTATATCACTGTAATCTGTCTCAATTCCCCGGTCATTCCTTGCTTTTATACAAACATAATAAGTTGTATTGGCTTTTAGTCCCTTTACATCTATCCCTAAAGATCCTCCCCAATCATCATATATCTGCCAACACTCACTACTTGCTGTTGTAGAATCACTCTGCAGATAATATGTGGGCAGTAAAGCATTATAGGTCGATATGCCTATTAAATATTTTGTCCTATCGAGTGGATTACCATTTGTATCACTTATCGTTACATTTATACTACCGGTTGAAATTTTTGTGAGGTCTGCTTTTCCCGGAACTGCTGCTTTGGTCATAGTTGAGAGCTCTTCCCCATAAGGATTCTCCAGACCTGCTAAATTCCTTGTTCTTACCTCAAATGGATATGTGGTATTCGGTGTCAATCCGGTGTAGGTGTGATAAATATCTGTCTGATAATAGGGACTCTCATCTATTAAATCCTTTCGCACTCTCCACCCCGATAGCCCCTTATCTAATTTAGTTAAATTGCCAATATCAGAGTGTTTTACTTTTATGGTATCCGAGCTTACTTCTCCTAATAACGGGACTCCCGTATCTTCTA
>JAGXOG010000046.1 GCA_023660015.1 Elusimicrobia bacterium LH_S2
GCATTAAAAGATATAGAGATAATAAGCAACGGTAATGTTCCGGAAATATCCGCTGACTGTTCATTTGGCAAGGCGCTTAAAGAAAAAGGGTTTAACTGTAGAGTAAGCATTTCGCATAACCGCGTTCATGCAGTAGCTAATGCTGCTTTATTTAAGGGATAAGGATGAAAGTCATAACTTCAAAAGAAATGGCCCGAATAGATAATGAGTCGAAGGTACCTGCGGAAATTCTGATGGAGCGTGCGGGAAAAGGCCTCGCTGATTTTATATCAGATTATATGCCCGGATATCCGGTGGTATTTATATGCGGCAAGGGAAATAACGGAGGAGACGGTTTTGTTGCTGCCCGCTACCTGGAAAAAAGAGGTGCTCGGGTGGCGGTATATATGACAGTTGAAAAAGAATATATCAAGGGGCTGCCTTTAAAACAGTTAAAACAGTTAAAGGTACCTGTAAAGAAATTAAATAAAAAAAATCTGAAGTATATAATGGGCGACAATATAATAACGGTTGACTGTATATTAGGTACTGGATTTAAGCCCCCTCTTGGCAAAAGGCTCAGCAGTATTCTTGAAATAATAAATAAAAATAGTAAAATAATTCTATCGTGTGATATTCCGACCGGGGTAAACGGAGCCACAGGCAAGGCAGATAAGTTGGCGATTGAGGCGGATGTGACGGTTACTCCTGAATATCCCAAATACGGGCATATCACCGGTGAGGGTAATGCCCTGACAGGGTCACTCGAGGTCGTAAATATTGGTACGGCTCTTTCTCCGAATAAATATAGAAAAGATTTTGAAATTACCGCCCGACGGGATATTCCCGGTTATTTTAAACGTCGCAAAAAAGTAAGCCATAAAAAAGATTATGGGCATCTATTAATTCTTGGCGGTTCCCGGGGTTTGCCTTCCGCGCCGATTATGGCGGCCCGAGGCGCTTTAAGGGCCGGAGCGGGGCTGGTTACCTGCGCTGTCCCCGAAGGGATAGAAGGGAACTTGAATAATATGCCGTTAAGCGCAATGGTTATGCCTATTGAAGAAAATTCATACGGAACCGTTAAAGTTGAATCCGCCGGGACAATTTTAGATTTTATTAGGAGAAGAAAAATCGATGCTTTAGTTATCGGGCCTGGGCTTGGGGTTAACAAGGATACGGCGGAAGCCGTAAAAATACTTTTAAAAGAGGCCGGTTGCCCGGTTCTTGTTGATGCAGACGGGTTAAACAGTCTGGGAGGCGATATTGGAGTTATTAAAACGAGGGCGGCGGTAACTGTGCTGACCCCGCATCCCGGGGAGATGGCCCGGTTAATAGGAGAAAGCATAGATAAAATTCAGGGGGACCGTTTGCAATCAGCAGAGAAATTAGCCGCAGAGCTTAGAGCGACTATTCTTCTTAAAGGGTACCGGACAGTAATAAGCGACGGAGAAGAAACATTTTTAAACGTAACCGGTAACCCTTCAATGGCTGTCGGTGGCGCCGGAGATATACTTTCCGGGATAACAGGAGCCCTCATAGGCCAGGGCATGGATGGTTTTCAAAGCGCTAAAACAGCGGCATGGGTTAACGGCAGGAGCGCCGATATTGCCTTCTGGAAATATGGCCCGAGGTATCTTAATCCGGAAGAGATATTAGGAGAAATATATAGAGTATAACGTATAAGGAGGAAATGTTTATGTTAAGTGTACTTTTTGGTTTAATCGGAATCGTAGTTGGTGTATTATGGCTTGTATCCTGGAGCGCATGGGGCCCGTTCCTTTTGGTTCTTCAGGGTTCAGTTCCGCCTTTTCTTATTCTTGTTGGGATTGTTGCTGTTATAGCCGGCATATCCAGCATAAAAGATAAAGCAGCAGCGAAAAAAGAAGAAGAAAAACTTGAGGAAAGCGGCCCGGCAGAAGAAGAAAAACCTGAGGAAAGCAGTCCGGCAGAAGAAGAAACTTCTGAAGAGATATCCGAAGAAAAACCTGAAGAATAACTAATAATTATATAGAGAAATAAGCCACGTTAAAAACCTGTGGAAAACTATGCAGGTTGTGGAAAACTTGGTAATAACTACTTATTCCGCTGAAGAAACCGTAGAATTTGGAGCAGAATTGGCCGGACGTCTCAAAAAAGGAGACAACTTACTTCTTTCAGGTGAATTAAGCGCCGGAAAGACTACTATGCTGCAAGGGGTGGGTAGATTTCTGGGTATAGAACAAAATATTATCAGTCCGACCTTTCAACTGATTAAAAAATATAATATCAAAGGTGGGCCGGAGTTCACCCATGTAGATCTTTACCGCCTGAATTCGATTGAAGAAATTTTAAGGTTAGGTTGGTGGGATATAATCGAGAGCAGTCAGATAGTCGCTGTAGAGTGGTCTGAGAAGGCAAAAGAAGTTTGGCCCAGCAATGCTTATATAATTAATATGTCAGTAATTCGAAAGGGGATACGTAAGATAGAAATAACTGCTCCGGCATAGAATAGATATGATATTGGTAATTGATACGACAACAGAAAGCTTCACCGTTGCTTTAGGCAGCGGTGAAAAAGTATATGCTTCAAAAGTTATTAAAGGGAAAAAACATTCTGAGCGTCTCATACCTTCTATTGAAGAAGTTATCAAAAAAAGCGGTAAAACTTTTTACGATATCAAGGCTGTGGGGGCAGTTACTGGCCCGGGCTCTTTTACCGGCATTAGAATTGGTTTAAGTTGTGCAGTAACGATGTCCCAGGTGTTGGATATTCCGGTTTATCCTATATCTGTTCTGGATATAGCCGGAAGAGAGGACCGTTATCCGGCCATTAAAGCTTTTGGCAGTAAATTTTATACGGCAGAATATGATAAAAGGGGAGAAAGGAAAGATGAAATAAAAATCATCAGCCGGCAGGATTTGGAAAAACTGGAAGGGAGACCTGTAAAAGTTGACCCGGTAGAGCTTTTAAGTGAAACATATAAATTTTATAAGAATAAGAAAAATGGGAAGTGGACGGATATCGCTCCCTTCTATTTAATGGAGACAGAATATAGAACTAAAAATGCAAAACATTGAAAATTTACAGATTCAAAGGCGGGAAGTTTCAGACAACATAAGACGAGTTACCAAAGAGATCATTATGATGGAAGAGGTTTTAAAAGAGACCGATGATAAAATATTGGGCATGGAATTCCAGATGGTTTCAAAAGACTCCGAGCAATGGAATGATATTGTCAATAAAGCAAGAAAGTTCAGAGAACGGATAGCCCACCTTAAATCGGAGCGACGCCGCTTTATCCGTATGGAGCAGTTATTTGAAAATCAGATTAAAGAAATAGAGAAAGAATCTGAAGCCCGGGAGAGGGAAAAGGAAAATATTACGGAGCTGGAAGAGAAAAAAAAGCAGCTTGCTTCTGAACTCCGAAAGATGCGCAAAGAGCAGCAAAAGACCGAGGATATTCTTAAAAAATTAAATAAAGAGCGAAAAGTTAGAGAAGAAAAAATTCAACAGACGGCCATAAAAGAAGAAGCAGATGATTTTGCAAAATCTGGTGAAGCCGCCGTCCCCAAAACAGTTTCCGAGGAGATAGAGGACGTGCTGGCCGGTGATATAAAAGAGCCGGATAAGGCAGAAGTATCTGAAAAAGAGACAGAATCCGAAAAAGAAGAAGCCCCCCGCCGTAAACTCAAAACTTTAAAAGACCTGGCTAAAATGTATAAGACAATTGATAAGCAGGAAAAAGAATCAAAGGAAAGCGAAGAAGAGATAACTTTTCCGCCGCCGAAACCGCTGGATAAACTTAAGTTTTCAATCAATAAGTTCACCACGTCGGATTTAAAAGAGATTATTGATATAGAGACTTTTTCTTTCCCCCGGCCTTGGCGCCGTTATATGTTTTATAAAGAAATGGAAATTCCCGTATCAAAGCACTATGTTTTCAGAGCCAATGACGGCATCTCTAAATTTATTACGGCATATTGCATTTACTGGATTACCAACAAGGTTATGGACATTAAAAATTTTGCCGTTCATCCTTCATACAGACTTTGGGGAATAGGGGAAAAATTTTTAAAGGCAATGATAAACAAAGCAAAAGCATCCGGAGCAGTCAAAGCAAAAGTAATTATAAGGAAATCTAATACTGCTGCGCAGGAGCTGGTAAAAAAACTGAATTTCCGACGGGTGGAAGTAAAAGGAGAATATTTTGGTTTTGTTAAAGAAGACGGAATAGTTATGGAAAGAGAAATAAAAAGATGACAGAAAA
>JAGXOG010000047.1 GCA_023660015.1 Elusimicrobia bacterium LH_S2
TTATGATACTGTCAAAAAAGATATGAAAAAATGAAAAAGGTATAAACAGAAGAAACTGCAATTAGTTAGAAAAAGATCTTTGATAAGAAACAGAATAAATTAAGAAATATTTAAGTTTGCATAGAGAAATACAGAGTAAATTCAACAGAAAGACGTACCCCGACTATGCAAGCACGAAAAGCGCAATATGAAAGTCAGGGGTTTTAGGAAGAGTCTGGAAGTGCAAAAGCCATATTAAGGATTTTAGCCCATTTACCCTGGATAGTATTGATATCTGAAAGTTCTTTTAAAGGAACGGGAGCAGAATATTTAAGAGCTGAATGTGGCCGGATGAAATTGTAATAGGTAACAAAAAGAGTGGTAAGAGAAACAGCCCCATTGAAGTTTTTAAACCCGTAGCAGTTACGTATGTGATACTTGTAGGTACGATTAAGACGTTCAATAATCTGTTTAAAAGGGCGGAACTGTTCGGATTCGGAATCAAGGTTTTGAATGCCGACAACCTTTTTATGTAAGAGTTTTTTTTAGTTCTTTGAATTTAATTCTGAGTTGATTGATAAAATGGATGCCAGCGGGATAAGAAGGATTCCCGTCGGAAATCAGCTTGACCTTCTGATAAGGTTTAGCGGTGCGGATAGCTTCCTGCATGGCGATAACAGCCGGCAGTGTTTCCCGTGAACTTGCAATATGATATGAAGCGATCTTTTTCAAAACAGAAGAGATAAAGAAAAAAACATAAAACCGTTTGCCTTTGATTTTAATGTAAGTTTCATCGCCGGCTTGAGTGTCATCGACATCGCCCTTGTAGTGTAAGTTGAATTTATGGGCATGGGAAGCAGCCATTTTAGTGTAGTTAAGAACAGTCTGGTAAGAAGCAGGAATAGAGAATACGTTTTTTAATACAAATGCTGTTTTCCTGGCGGAGAGCCCGAGGGAGACATGAAAAGTAAGAGCCAAGCAAAGAGTATTAAGAGATTTACGGATATTGAGAATAGTAGAAACTTTTTGAGGCGCGCTTAAACTGAGTTGTTCATTTGTAAAATGATATTCTCTGAAATGATATCTGAGTTTGAATTGAGAGGATTTAAATTTAGCGAGTAATTTTTCTTTGGCATTAAGTGTAGACTTGCTGGAAAGATAAGCGGGACAGTTGTCATTGCCGCATTTATAGATGGAAACTTCCTGGCGATGTTTCCATAAATAAAGAGAGTATCCGCAGTGAGGGCAGAAATACTTGGTATCAATCTTGTTCCTGGGGTGAACAGAAAAAAGATTGCTGCAGATTTTGCACATTAGTTGAGAACGTTTTTTACCGTCATTAAAGTAAAGATATTTGGCAGGAGCGCCGCAGCGGGTACAGGTTGATTTTTTAGAGACCCTGGTTTTGGATGAGCGGCTTTTAACCGGAGATAATGGTTTGCCATGTAGATGGATGTAATTTTTAAGAAGTTCTTTGTAGTTTAAAGTTTGTTGAAGTTCTGGAGGCGAAGTAAGCGGAGCTTTGGGATCGACAAAAAAGTTTCGGTAGTTAGGATGTTTTTCTTTAAAATCGTCTTTTGGCTTAATATCCGGATTACGGTTTTTAAGTACATCCAGAAGTCCCTGTATAATCTGCTCGATCTCTTTACGGGTGAATTTAGAGCAGATCCAGATAACAAAACGTTGAGATTTTTTCATGGTTTGCGGTCCTCCTTTTTTTTTGAGCTTTTTGCTTTTTAATAGCAAAAATTAAAGGCGGCCGCAAGCCGCCATATGTGTAAAATGGGGGGGGAGAAGAAGAATAAATAGAAGATTCTTAAAATTATCGTCTAAAAAACTAAAAAGAGGAGAAGTATTTAAAGGAAATATTTGACAGTACCAATATTATGAAAAGGAGAAATCTATGAAATTACGAATGAAGAAGCCAGCTTGGGTAATCTGCCTTTCGCTTCTTGGAGGAGTTGGATTGGCGCTTCTGTTGGTTGGGTGTGCATCGATTATCCATGGCACAGGGCAGAATATCAGCGTTAATTCAGTTCCTTCAGATTCTAAAGTCATCGTGAAAGGTGTCCACAGGGCAACAACGCCGGCGGTAATTGAACTCAAGAGGAATGAATCAAACATCATCCTTCGTTTTGAAAAGGAAGGATACGAACCGGTTGAAGTGGCTCTGAACCGCAGTGTTGATGGCTGGATTGCTGGCAACATCGTTTTTGGTGGGTTCATTGGTTTGGCTATTGATTTCATTGATGGTGCAGCTTACAAGCTCAGCCCGTCCGAAATCAATGCTGTAATGACTGACCTGAAAAAACAAGGGATGAACTTAGAAGATATGTCAAAGGATGAAGTAGTTATTGCGGTAGATTTACGAACCATAAGAAAGTAAGAGAAATTAATGATTATGAGTCGTCCCTAACAATCGCCTAACACGGAGTTTGTGGTTTGTTGTGCTTACCTAAATGTTTGCAATAAAATAGGAGATTTAAAACAATGACAAGCCAGTGGGTTAAGGAGCAAAATAAAAAGCCCACAGAGCCTCTTATTTGCTCTCAGAAGGGTGGATCTCTTTCAAGAAGTAGGATATAAACCGGATAATCAAAGAAAATGCCGGGAAGAACCGTTTTATCTAATGTGAAGCGTTAAGAAAAACAGTCTAAATGACTGTTTTTTAGCGAAGCACATTTGTTGCATCTTAACCACATGGAGCCGGTAAAATACTTTTTAACGACTTGTATAATACCTCTATGAGCGTCGCTAACTATATATTTAACTCCTTTCAATCCTTAGTTCTTAGATGAAAAAAGAACTCGCCCCAGGTTGCCTGTTTTTAAGTTCAGCAATATCAACTGCCAGAATCTCGCGATATCCATCTTCTGTTACTGTTGCTATTACTAAAACAGCTTCCTCAACTATATCTCTATTAACTCTTACTGACAGATAGCGGGCAACGATTACCAAATATCTGAATACTTTATTTGACAAATATCTCTCGCGGAATTTTTTAAGTTCCTCATCCAGCGTCTTTTAGCGTCTTTGAAAGATTTGATATAGTTGTTGCTCAAAACCCCCCGGGCCGCATAACTGTTAAGTTATTTTCTTTGTCCGGCGCATGCTTATGCCCTGGATATATGATTCCATCAAGGTAAGACATTATGCTTTCTCGCTGCGCTGATATCTGTCAAAGAACATAATGTTAAAAAAAACCGTCTCTGGTCTGGGGCTTCTGGAGATTTATCTTACCGACTCTCGTCTTGATACTCCTGAGTTTGTATCCGTTTCTTTGGCCCTTGCGCTGTGCTGTCCTTTCGTGTCAGCTTGCTCGAAGATGCTTAGATATTTCCTCCTGACCCCCCTTTGGCATAAATTTTCAATAGTTTTCGCAACCCTTCCGGATTGTCCGAAAAAAGTCCGTTCACTTACATTTTGCCAAACTTTTCTTGGGTCATTGTTTTTACCTCCTTTGTAAATTTGATTTTTTTACATTAAGATAAGCAATGGCCCGCTCTTTTTTCATGGAACTATTTGTAAATTACAGAAACTATTTTATATCATCAAGTTTTCAGAAGGCGAGAAAGAACTTTTTAGACCTATTTACGAAATGTTGATGAATAGTTTAAACGGCGCTCCGCATGACAGATATTTTCATTTGGCGAATTTCAGAAGTTATTCGGACACTCATCTGAAAATTGACAAAGGTTTTCGCAACAAAACTAACTTTTCAAAAAAAAAGCTCGCAAGAACTTCGCGAAGATGGGCTACTTTTCGAGCGACCGTTCCATTTCCGAATACACCGAGAAAATCTGGAATGTCAAATCTTTTCAATAAAATTGTAAATTTCCCTCTTAGGAAGTAAAAAAAGGGATTATTTATTCTTTTCCAAAGCGGCGAGAACCTTGTCGGGTCTGAAAGGCCATTCCCTCAACCAGATTCCTACTGCGTCGTTTATTGCCATGGCGATGGCCGGTGAAGCGCCGTTACAGGCGAGTTCGCCAATGGATTTGCCTACATAAGGCGTAGTAGGGTCTTTAACCTCAACAAAGTCAACCTCGAAAAATTCGGGTAAGTCCTTTATCCCCGGTATCGGATAATTTGTGAAATTGGCGTTCAAACATCTTCCGTCTTTAGCGAACTCAAGTTTTTCATAAAAGGTGTGACCGATTGTTTTCATAACGGCGCCGTAGACC
>JAGXOG010000048.1 GCA_023660015.1 Elusimicrobia bacterium LH_S2
CGTTTTGTACTGGTTTTTATTATGTTGTTTTATTTGCCCTTTTTTCCGCCGCCCGGGTTCTGTTCTGAAAATGTTTCCGATATGGATTTTTACCAACTCTACCCGGACGATTCAGTCTTTTTAGGTTATATACCGGTTCAATATACTGATACAGGAATACCCGTTAAATTGGAAATTACCCGCTTCATGGATTTTCATCCTGATCTTGAACTGGAGACAGTGAAAAACGATTCTGTCCGTTTTAATTTTGACAGAAAAGAAGGAGTACTAAAAATCCGGGTTACAGAGGAAAATTTTGGTCTAAAAGATATTCCTGTGCGTATTTCATTCGGAGGAAGAAGTTATAGTTCGCTTATCACGCTGGCCGAGGCCGGACGCGTGATAAAGAGTTTTAGCTATAATCCCGAGAATAATGTAAAAAAGGTATCCGTGGCCGGGACTTTCAATGATTGGAATAAGGGGGCCTCACCAATGACTAAAAATGAGGATGGTATATGGCAGGTTGATATACCGCTGCGGCCGGGAACTCATCACTATAAATTTGTTGTTGACGGCAAATGGATACCGGATCCGAAAAATCCGGACAAAACAACCGACGAATACCATAATTCCATACTTAAAATAGAAGAGAAAAAAGGGCCCGCTCCCCGTATAATACCCGATAAACGCGGCAAAGGGTATATAATATTGACTCTTGCTGGATTAAATAAAGAATCAGTTAAGACAATCTCGGCCTTGATACAAAAACCTGACGGATTATCAGAAACAGCATCGTATGAATTCATAGGTGCAGATCGGTTGAGGGTTGATACATCCGCAGTTCCCGAGGGCTCATTTCTCCGGGTTGTTGCCGCTGCGACTGACGGCAGAATTACCCGTCCTCAGCGGATAAAGATCGGCAAAACTGAAAATTTCACTTGGCATGATGCCGTTATTTATAATGCAATGACAGACCGGTTTAAAGACGGCGCGCCCGGACGTAACAAGGTAACCGGGCACCCCAATGTACCTAAGTTGGGTGAATGGCAGGGAGGGGATCTGCAAGGTATAATAGACAAGATAAAAGACGGGTATTTTACCGAGATGGGAATTAATGTTTTATGGATTTCACCCCTTTATCAGAATCCGTTGGGGTCGTGGCAGGAATATAAAAAGCCCTATGATAATTATACCGGGTATCATGGTTACTGGCCGATAGCTCCACGGGTTGTAGATGAGCGCTTTGGGAACCTGGAAAAAGCGCGGGAACTTGTTGAAGCCGCTCATGAGAAAGATATCCGCGTACTGCTTGATATGGTATTGAATCACACCCACATATTACATCCTTATTACCGTGCCAATCAGGAACTCTACGGAGAACTTGAGTTGGCCGACGGCCGCGAAAATCTGCGGCTCTGGAATGAACATCCCCTTACAACTTGGTTTGACCGGTTCCTCCCTTCTTTTGATTTTAATAACCCCCGGGCTACCCGTTTAATGCTTGAAGATGCTCAGTGGTGGCTGGAAAAAACCGGCGCAGACGGATTTCGTCTTGACGCAGTTAAGCATATACCGTCCCATTTTTGGGGAAATTTACGTAAATATCTGCGCAAAGCTGTCGAAGCAAAGCGTGGCGAAAAGTTATTTATGCTGGGAGAAAGTTTCCTTAGTCGACGGGGAATTATGAAATCTGTAGGTCCGAATAAATTGAACGGACAATTTGATTTTCCGCTGTATGACACTATTGTCCCCACTTTTGCCCAGGATGGTGATTTCAGAAATCTTGAGGCGGCACTCCGAACTTCGGAAGCAGAATATGGTAATGAAACAATAATGGCCACTCTCATAGGAAACCAAGATAAACCACGCTTTATGGCTTATGCCGACGGTGATCTGCCCGATCCGGAAATAGATGATAACCGCAAAGTAGGTTTTAAGCGTTCTCCCGAAGTGGATGCTCCGGGGGCATATCGAAAACTTCTGCAGGCGATGACTTTTATAATGTCAATTGATGGGGCTCCAATGATCTATTACGGTGACGAGTTTGGAATGACCGGCGCAGGCGATCCGGATAACCGCAGGATGATGAGGTTTCTTAAGGAATTAAATAAAAATGAGAAAAGCACATTAAAGCAGGTACAAAGTATTATCCATGCCCGTAGGGAGCATCCCGCTTTGCGCCGCGGTTCGCTGAGGACGGTCCATGTTTCTAAAAAGCAGTATGTTATTGCACGCGCATATTTTAATGACAGGGTGCTGATTGCCTTTAATCTTGAAGACAAGACCAAAGAACTTGAACTTGAACTTCAGCCGGATTTACTTCCCGGAGAATACAGATGCCGCTTAACCGGGGAGAAGTTTATTGTCAAGAAAGGAGATACTACAAAAGTAAAACTTCTTCCAAATCAGCCGATGCTTTTTGAGCGGCACTAAAGAAGTCTCCATTCTGCCGAACTTAAACAGCCGGCACAAACCCTTGACTTATTCCTCGGTTTGTGTTATGATTATTATGGATTTAGTAAAATGAAAAAGTTGAAATTCTTAATATTAACGGTGATATTTTCTGCCACGGCGGTAGTTTTATACGGGAGTAGAATGTTTGCTTCTGTAAATATCGGCGTATCGCCTGGCAGGACATCTCATTCTCTCTACCAGAAAGCGTTGAATTTTGACCATACCCTTCCGGCCACATTAACCGGTCCGGAGCTGGAATTCAGCGATAATCTAACTTATGTAGATATTAGCTCCAATAATCTTAAAATCAGTTTGCCGGCATTAAATAGAGGCCTTTTTAACCGTCCGGTTATTAACTGCGACGTTCTTGCTTTTCAGACCCGACAGCATACTTTTTACCACTCAAAGACGCCTACCTTAAATTCAGTCCTTTTAGAATAGTACCACACTTTTTGTAAAACTGTAGAGTAAAAATATAAGTTGTTCTCTGTATATGTTTTTATTCTATGGTTTTATTTATTAAAACTTATTTAAATAATAAATGGGGGAAATTAGAATCAATAAAATAATAATAAGAAAACCGGGGACAAAATGAGAAAATTTGAAATAAAAGACAAAAAAGAGAGATTATTAGGAACCGTCCCAGATATGAATATAAGGATAACAAAGGACAAAAAAGGCGGGGAAATATGGGAACGCGCCGTTCCCGTGAAAAAGGCTGGCAGAGATTTTGATTTAAGATTCTGGCAGCACGCCGGAGCGCAGGCAAGGTTTTCGGCTTCATGGCAGATGCTAAAGGAATATGAACTGATAAAGGGGAGAAAAGTGGATGGAAGTAAGTTCAGATTACGAAGAACTGTTGAGAATATTCAGCAGGCGCAGGGTTAAATACCTTGTGATAGGAGCTTATGCTGTGATTCATTATACAGAGCCGAAGCAGACAAAAGATATTGAGATTTGGATAAAATCTGATATGTCGAACGCAAAAAAAGTTTTTGCCGCATTGACGGAGTTCGGCGCCCCGCTATCTGATATTGATGAGAAACTCTTTACGAAAAAGGATATGGTTTATCAACTCGGAGTTGCTCCCGTGCGGGTTGATATTCTTATGGGGCTGGAAGGACTTGATTTTGATAGTTGTTGGCGAAAAGGGAAAAAGTTGAATACGGAAAATTAAAGGTTAATTTTATTGATATCACCAGTTTAATAAGAGCGAAGAGAATTTCAAAAAGAGATAAAGATAAAGCGGATGTCGAAATTCTGCGCAAGGCGGAAAAAATAATGAAAAGCCAAAACGAGGGACAAAATGAGAAAATTTGAAATAAAAGACAAAAAATCAGAGGGAAGGCCGCCTTTAGCGGTGTGTGGCTCGTCTTTGTCTCTAAAAAGGCGACTGTCCCCTTTTTCCAAAAGAATAAGAAC
>JAGXOG010000049.1 GCA_023660015.1 Elusimicrobia bacterium LH_S2
GAATAATATGATGAAATCATAAAATCTTTCTGATTTAAATTAATGTAATTTTTAAGAGTTGGAGGATTAAAGAAAGATTTAAATTTAACCATGGCCATAGTGATTTTTATAAATTTGGAGTCTACTGCGAAGTTGATACAGCGAAGGTGTTTGTCTCTATCTAAGAGTCTTTGACCGAAGACAACAGTTCATTTATTAAAATCTCGCGGTCATCAAACTGTAGATATTCACAGCACTGAAAAAGAAAGATGCAATGATGACATAATTTTTGAAATAGCTCAGAAATTACAGGCAATAATTATAGTAACAGAGAAGGATCTCTTTCATATAATTCCTTATTTTTACGATAATCATCATGGCATTGTAGTTATAACTATAGACCAGCCTAACCAACGAATATTTTGTCAAAACTTAAATAGTTTTTAAATTACATTAAAGGAAAAAAGATTAACAATAGAGTATATCTTCTAAAAGATGAAAGATTCATCGCATAAACCACTTAAGAGTCTCAACTGAATAAATAAAGTGAAAGCTGTTTAAATATTAAAAGGCATATCTCAAAGCTATAATAAATTCCATAGCAAATGCCGGAGAAAATTCCAGAATTTAATAATGGATTAAAAAGGTAAGCGGCGTAGAAGTTGAATTTGAAGACCAAACAAAAAGCAATATCAAAGATTTGGACTATAATTTGATAACGCCATTGATTTGGTGGGAGTAGTTTAATTTTTTATGAAAAATTAAAAAATTAAAAAAGTCGAGATAGTAATTTATAAATCTTCTGCTGGCCCAGAAATTCAAGTTAAGCTGGAAAAGGATACGGTTCGGCTTGTCGCACATTTAATAACTCAACTTTTTAATGTTAATTGGCCGGCAATAGTTAAACATATCAATAATATCTATAAAACCGGTGTTGCGTTAGAACCTTGAAATCAAGCTAATTATAAATAATCTTTTAAGTGAAAACTCAGAAAGACCGACATCCGCTATTTTGACAGGATCACCCATGACCAATTCAAAGAATGGCTCATAAAAAGTTTCTCACATAGAGTTGATAAATACTCGGTAAATGTATCGAAACCGATCCGCAATATTGCCTGACAGACCATGGAGAGGATTATAAGTGATAATAAGCCGCCCTTAAAAGAGATAATCCAGACTATAGTTTTGTTGTGTTTTTTGCTAAAATATGCTAAAAACTAATGGGATTATAACGGTAAAAGTGGGTAAAATTAGTGGTTTTTTGGAATTGTTGCGTTTTTAGGAGGTAATTTCTAAAATGAAAAACGAAAAAAATAAAGAACAGCGTATCTTCTCAGATCCCAAAATGATGGGTGGAGAACCTGTAATTAAGGGTACAAGAATTACTGTTTCAGTGATTGTTGACAGTTTAGCCGATGGAATGTCTATTAAAGAAATTCTTAATGCTTTTCCCCAAATTGAAGAAAAAGACATTAAAGCATCTCTGCATTATGCTGCAGAATCGGCTAAAGGTGATTTAATTTATGAATTAGTTTAATTATGCATATAAAGATTGATGAACAGTTATCTCAGCTTATAAAAAAGCCTCTTATAGAAGCTGGTTATGAAGATACAACAGTATACGATCAAGGACTTTCCGGAAAATTAGATGATGAATTGTGGCCGATAGTGCAAAACCATAAACAATTTTTACTTACAGCCGATAAAGAATTCGCAGATATTTATAAATTTCCCCCTGGAAGCCATAATGGTGTTTTACTACTACGTTCAAAAAAAGGAAGTATTTTATCCTACATTAAGATTTTAAAAGCCGTATTGAATCAATACTCCTTAGAAGATTTATTAGGAAATACAGTAGTTGCTACTCCGGGGAAAATAAGAATAAGAGAAGAAATGAATTTTGAATTTTAAATATGAAATACTCAAATGAATGGCTCACCCTGAAAGTCAAGCAAAGACGACTTACGGGGCTCGCAAAAGAAGAATTCAATCAGATAATAAATAACCCTGATGTAGAAAAAATAAAATTTGAACAATTTTATGAACAAAAACCTTATATAATGAGGCAACTACAATTTTATATTCTAATCTATATTTTATATTTGCATGAGATTGTATTATACTAATAAGCGTAGGTGACAGGAGATACTATGAGAAAATTATTTATTGTTGTTGCGAAACTTATGGGTCTTTGGCAGTTGTATTCGGCAATTATCATTACTATTCAATCGAGTTTTTATTTATCGAGTTCAATACAATTATCAACTGTAGATAAAGAAATTTTTTTGACTTTGGGGCTCTGGGTATTAAACACGGCATTTGTATTTATTTTAGCATGGTTGCTTATTGTAAAGACAGAATGGCTTGCAGACAAGTTTAATATCAATGACAGGGATGATTCCCCGTCGTTTAATGCGGAGAGTGCTCTGCAGATAGGAATTAAGCTTATAGGAGTTTATGTTGCTGTTTTGGCGATGCCTCAATTTATGCGCAGATTACGGTACTATAGCGTTAGCGTTGATGTTACTTTATTTTTATGTATTGGTGCTTTTTTTCTGCGTCTTGGACTCGGTTTTTTTCTTGCGCTTAAAACCGAAATGATTATCAAATTTATTTCCAAAGGAACAATGTCAAAGGATGGAGTCTGACTTTGTATACAGAAAAAGCGCTGTTAAATGTTTAAATTTATTCTCTATTGTATTTGCCTGAGTTAACTGTCTTAAAGAATTGTTACCAAAAAAAACAGGTGATTATTTGGCCAGAGGGATTATCTTAGAGTGCTTTACAAGCCGCTCTTCAGCGAAGCGCAGCTCTGGGACAGCGACTAATAGAATTAAAGGATGAGCTGAAAGCCACAACGGATGCTTTGAAAATCGCTATGGATTATTTAGCAGGTTTAAAAAAGAGGATTGCTGATACTGTAGCGACGAGGGTTTATTGAAAAGCCTGCTTGCCCCATTTAGAGCATTTGGTTGACTTCCGGTTTGATCGTCTTCTGGCACTTAAGGATGAATAAGATCGTTTGGTGAACTTACTAGAAATCCGTAAGCAGAATATTTGAGATGATAGATAACGAAATTAAAAATCAAGATTCGCGGAGTAAAAAGACATCTGTAAATAAAAAAACAAATTGGACTATCAACTTTATATAACCATTGTTGTCTGTGAAATTATGTCTGTTTTTGCTTTTATTCAATTTTTACAATTCAGACGAGCTGAAGCATTAAATACAGGTATTTTAGCGTTGTTGCTTTTCTATGATATAAACAAAAGTTTTAAATTTTATTTCACAACAGATTTTTTAAATAAAAAAGAAAAAAATAAATGTTTTTTGTATTCTTATTTCATTTCGTTAATATTTTATACTTTTTTTCCGGACCCTAATTAATTAATTTTATATAAATTATTTATATAATATTATGAATTGTAATAATTATGTTGGTCCTATTGCCTCATTTAAAAATCTAAACGAAAAAGATGTAAAATAACCTCCGATAAGGAGATAACAATATAAAAGTCAAGTGAAGTTAAATAATTCAAAAAAGACATA